>JBDHVD010000077.1:0-25361 GCA_039809525.1 Labilithrix sp.
GACGGCGATGCAGCGCCGCTGGGCCGATCCGGCCGAGCACGAGCCGATGATCACCGCGGCGCTCGAGATGGCGAAGCGCCGCGCGCGCTGATCGCGCTTCAACCGCCCGTACGCGTGATGTTCTGCGGGATGTTCGGCTTGTAGATGATGACCTTCTTCTTCGGCAGCTCGAACCGCTGATCGAAGACGAGGATGTCGTCTTGCTGGCCGACGGTCATGATCCGCGCGGGGCTCGGCGGCTTGAGCTCCTTGCGGTCGCTCGTGTCGATCGCCACGGCGAACGAGCCCGGCTCGATCTCGAGCGCAAAGTGCGCCGCGCCCGTCTCGTCGGTGGTCGCGACCACCTGGTTCAGGTACTTCACCGGGAGGAACGGGCCGTTCTCCGCGCGCACGGCGACCACCACCTTGCGGCGCTGCGGCGGGCAGGAGATCGCGTACTCCGGCAGCTTCGAGCTCGCGAGCCGCGTCAGCCGGATCTGCAGCGAGCCCGTCATCTGTTGATGACCCGGCGGACACGTGACGTTCACTTCACGCATGTCGCCTTCGACGCCGTGCATCACGAGCTCGATGCGCCCATCGGGGCCGGTCACGAGCGGCGTGCTCTTGCTGCCGGTCGAGACCATCGCCCCGGGCAACGGCTGGCCGGGATCGCCATGCACGACGATCGCAGCCTTGTAGGGCGGGGGCGGCGGCGGCGACTCGAACATGCTGCATCCGACGGCGCCGGCCGACAGAACGAGGACGGTGGAGAGAAGCGACCTCATCTCGTACTTCCTACGGACGACGAGGTGAGTCGATCCGTGAAGACCTTCCCGTGCAAGGCCCGCGCTCGTCGCTTGACCCGTCCGGTGCCGTGGGTAGGCTTTCGCGGAGCATGAGGACGCGGTTCTCGGGTCTCGTCGCGTCCACCGCCTTCGTCGCCCTCGCGACGGTGACCGCCTCGTGCGCGGAGCCGCCGCCGCCGGCGCCCTTCCAGGTCTACGTGAAGGTCGAGAGCGATCCCGGCCGCCCGGTCATCGGGGCGATCGTCTCGCGCGGGGGCAAGCAGCTCGGCACGACCGGCCCGGACGGCCGCGCGATGATCAAGATGGCCGGCATCGAGGGCGAGATCGTCGACGTCGGCGTGACCTGCCCGGACGGCTACGCGCCTCCCAAGGGCCCGCTCAACATCCGCCTCACGCGGCTCGCCGACAAGACGAAAATCCCCGAATATTCGGTCTCTTGCCTCCCGAACCTGCGGCGCGTGGTGGTCGCCGTACGGGCGGAGAACGGGCCGTTTCTGCCCGTTCAGTACCTGGGCAAGCCGATCACGAAGACCGACGAGGCGGGCGCGGCCCACTTCGCCCTCGAGGTCCCGCCCGGCGCGCAGTTCCAGGTGATGCTCGACACGAGCGAGCGCAAGGACATCAAGCCGCCGAACCCGGCGAAGGTCTTCGTGGTCGCCCAGCAGGACGACATCCTCCTCTTCGACCAGAAGTTCGAGGTGGAGAAGAAGGTCGTCTACGTGCCGAAGCCGAACATCCCGAAGGCGATCGGACCGGTCCGCAAGGACTACTGACGTGATCTGCCCTCGCCAGCGAGGGTGCGCGACCGCACCGCTGGTGACCACACGCACGCGCCGTAGTCGGCGAAAGTACGGGGATCTGGCGTCGTCATCGGATCAAGTGGATCCGACTTTGTCCATCCACTTGATCCACCCGTGATCCAGGCGCCCGGGTAGGTGCTCGTCCTTCCCTTTTCGGAAAGCGCTGGATTTGTTGTCTGCCGCGCAACGCGCCTTCTCGGTACCATCGCTGAGGTCGATGGCATGTTGCGTGTAATACAACATTCCGCGCGACGACGACGGTGACGACGAGTCCCGCGACGAAGCGAGCACCGCCCCAAGTTTTGGCGTCCGCACCGACGCCCGCCATCGACAGAAAGCAAGGAGAACGAACATGAAGAAGCTCTCGAAGAAGGTCCGCGGCGCCAGCATGGTCGAGTACGCGCTCCTCCTCTTCGCGGTCCTCATCGTCGCCGCCGCGGCGATCAAGACGCTCGGCCCGAAGGTCAAGGACGCGGGTACCCAGGGCGCCGGCCAGCTCGCGCCAGGCTGATCTCGCCTGAGCCCGTAGAAGGTCCGCAAAAAACGAGTTTGATTCGACGCATCGAAGGAGAAACGAAGATGAAGAAGCTCTCGAAGAAGGTCCGCGGCGCCAGCATGGTCGAGTACGCGCTCCTCCTGTTCGCGGTCCTCATCGTCGCGGCGGCGGCCATCAAGACCCTCGGCCCGAAGGTCAAGGACGCCGGTACGCAGGGTGCGGGTCAGCTCGCTCCAGGCTGATATCCTCCCCGGAGGCCTCGAGGTCGAGAGCTCGGAAGGATCGCTCCACGCGTGACGGAACCGAATCAGCACGTCGTCTACTTCATTGCGATGGCTGTCGCTGCCGTCGCCGGATGGCTCGACTGGCGTAAGGGAGAAATCCCGAACTGGTTGACGCTGCCGGCCCTAGGGCTCGCTCCTTTGTTGCATGTTGCACGTATGTCGATGGCGAAACAGCCGATGGAGGCGGCGCTTCAAGAGGGCGCAGTCTCCATCGGCGGTGCTGCCCTCTGTGCCATCGTCCCGCTGATCCTCTACCGCCAGAACGCCATCGGGGGAGGCGACGTGAAGCTGTTCATCGCGCTCGGCGCGCTCTTGCAGCCTCTCGTCGGGGTGGAAGCACAGATGTACGGGTTCTTCGCCGGCGCGATCCTCGCGCCCGCGCGGCTCGCGTACGAAGGGAAGCTGTTCACGACGATGAAAAACGCGCTCGTGATCGGCGCAAACCTCTTTCTTCCGGCGGCCAAGCAGCGAAGCGTCGACGCTGCAGTCCTGTCCTGGTTCCGCCTCGGCCCCGCCATCGCCATCGGCGTCGCGCTGGCCTCTTATCTGCATTGGTGACCCTGCCGAGGAGCCCGCTCATGCCCGTGCGTCAAAGGTCCTGCGCGTCCCGCGCCCGTTCGAGAGGCGCCGTCATGGTCGAGTACGCACTCCTGCTGACCTTCTTCGCAGTGCCTGTCTGCGTGGGGATGACGGCGGCGGGTGTGAAGATGCTCCAGAACTACCGGACGGCCCGTGCGGCCTTGCTCGCACCTTTCCCGTGAGGAGTCGGCGCATGAACCAGCGGGATGAATCGATCCAGTCGAAGGAGTCGCAGCGAGCGGGGCTCCACCGTGACCAGCGAGGCGCAGTCCTCGCCGAGTTCGTGGTGGTGCTGATCCCGCTCTTGACCGTTTTCTTCGTCTTCGTCCAGCTCTCGGCCATCGCGGCCGCGTCGCTCGTCGTGAAGCACTCCGCAGTCGTCGGCGCACGCGCCGCCGCGGTCTTCGCGAACGAGAAGGGGAACATCCCCGAGCTCAAGGACAAGAACGGAAAGAGCGAGATCGAAGAAGGCGTGAAGTCGGCGATGGGCCCCTGGCGCAGCCGCATGACGACGACGGTCGACGTCACCGACCGCTCGACCACGGACGCCAACAACGGTCCCTACAAGCTCGTGACGGTCACCGTCACCGCGATCTATCGCTGCGAGGTCCCGCTGGGAAAGGCGATCTGCCCGGGCGGCAGCAAGACCCTCGTTGACACGAAATCGATGGCGCACCAGGGCGCTCGCTACAAGCCCGAGTGAGGACGATGATGGAAGCCGCTCTCAACGCCCCTTCGTTCGTCCCCGAGTCGCGCTCGCTCCGCGACGACAACCGCGGCGCGATCATGATCACGGGCCTCTTCATGGCCTTCTTCCTGATCGGCGCCCTCTGGTTCGTCATCGGCATCGGTGACGCGGTCATCTTCCGCGACCGCATGCAGGAGGCCGCCGACCACGGCGCATTCACCGCCGCCGCGCTCAGCGCGAAGGGCATGAACTTCATCTCCGCGTGCAACATCATCATGATGCTGCTCGTGATCGTGCACATCGTGCTCGGCATGATCCACGACATGCTCCTCGCCGCGTGCATCCTCACCGGCGTCGGCTGCGTGGCCTACGTGCCCGTGATGCGCGCCTATCACGGCTACGCGAACATCTTCAAACCGATCCTCTCGGGCATCTCCGTCGCGGAGAAGATCGCCGCCGTCGGCTACCCGTGGATCGGAACCGCGAAGGGGTTCCAGACCGGTAAGAACTACGGCAACCAAGGACGCGTCGACAGCGTGAACGTCCTGGTGGTCGGCGCCTCGAACATCCCCACCGCGGCGTTCGGCGGCGAGAGCTGGGGTCTCCCGGTCAAGCCCGAGAAGTTCAACTTCCTCTGCCAGAAGGTCGCGTCGATCATCATCGACTTCGGCTTCAGCATCGCGGAGAACGCGATCCCCGGCTGGCTGAAGAGCGTCATCAACGCACCCATCGTCGGTCCCGGCATGGGGAAGGTGAAGAAGCTGTTCAAGTCGCTCGTCGGCGGCATCATCAAGCTTCGCTACTGCAACGATCTCGACATCGCCGGCATGGCCGACGAGATGCTGAACAAGGTCCTCGGAAACCTGAAGGACGGTCAGCAAGCGATCAACGACGAGAACGCGAAGCGTGAGCAGTACAACCGCGACAACGCGGGCCGCGGCACGAACGCGGACGGTACGCCGCGCGAGCCGAAGGAGATGATCGACAACTTCGAGATCAACCGCACCGGCGCGCAGAAGAACGGCGGCGGCAGCTTCGCCGGCTTCGACGTCCCGAGCTGGAAGCAGATCATCGACCCGGGCTTCGACAAGGGCTGGGGCAACAAGGGCGTCATGGTCGTGTCGTCCGCGGGCGGCAACGGCAAGGACGGCCACCAGATCTGGGCGATGAACGTGATGCCCAAGTACCGCGAGACGAACGAGCGCCGCGTCAGCACGGCGAGCGAGGTCCGCAACCGCAACTGGGCGGCCGACTCCGACCAGGGCGGCACCTACTTCGCGCAGTCCGAGTTCTTCTTCGACTGCACCCAGAAGTGGGGCGACGACGACTGCAACGGCACGGGCGACGACCAGAACGCGACGTTCGCCATCAAGTGGCGCGCTCGCCTCCGCCACGTCGCGCTGCCGAACCTCGGCGGCATGCTGGCGAACTTCGGGATGGACAAGATCCTCGGCTCGAAGGCGTACGAGGGCATCAAGGACGTCTTCACGAAGAACAACGCCATCTTCGACGCCCTCACCAAGGGCCCGCTCGGCCGCGTCGGCGTCGACCAGATCCGCGGCTACATCAACGGCAAGATCGGCGAGCTCGAGGACTGGGCCCGCGGCAAGGTCACCGACGCGCTCGGCAATCCGACCGCCATCACCGGCTCCTACCACTGAGGCAGCGCATGAAGACGAAGAGCAAGCGAGCCCTCGTGAAGCGTGCGCAGCAGCGTGGTGCTGCGATGGTGGAAGGCATCGTCATCATGACGACGATGCTGGTGTTCCTCGGGATGAACGTCTGGGTGGCGAAGGCCTACGGCGGAAAGCTCGACCAGGCGAACTCCACGCGGCGCGACGTCCTCTACTTCGCGTCGCACAGCTGCGAGACCCGCAACGACACCGATCCCGACACCTACTCGGTCGCCGCGCTGAAGGGCCTCTCGGGCCCCGGCGTCGGCACCGAGTCGGAGGACCCGGGCATCGGCGAGGGCGCGATCAACCGCATCGGTGAGCTCATCGGCGCGCGTGGCCGCGGCGAGGGCAACGCGGTGCAGCGCAACTGGAACAGCGCGACGGCGGGCAAGGGCCCGACGGCGGTCACCGGCACGGCGGTCCTCAACCTGACGCCGCAGCGCGGGATCACGATGGGCCGCTCGGCCCTCAGCACGAACGTCGCGACGAACTCGTACGCGACGTGCAACGAGAAGCGTTACGACAACCCCTGGACGCAGCTCTTCGAGTTCGGCTGGGACTTCCTCAAGTCGGCCGCGGGCGCGGGCTGAGAACAAGGGAGATCGAAGGATGTTCAAGCATCGCCGTTCACCCGAGAAGCGTAAGCACCTCGCCGGCCTCGTTCGCGTCTTCGCGTACGTGAGCGGTGTCGGCGTCGTGTGCGGCGCGCTCAGCATCCGCGCCGCGCGCGCGGAGGTCGCAGACCAGAGCATCGTCGTCGGACGACAGATGCTCGAGATGGTCGGCACGAGCAGCGACGTCTCGCACGTCAGCCTCAACGGCCAGCAGATGTTCCTCGGCAGCGCGCTCAGCAAGGACGAGGTCGGCACCGTCCTCGACCGCTACGAGCAGCACTGCAAGAAGAACGGGGCGCAGTCGCCCGAGTCGTGGCGCGAGCTGTCGAAGACCCCGGTTCGCAACAGCCCGGACTCGGCGGCGACGCTCGAGAGCTTCAACACCGGCATCATCCGCTCGGGCGACGAGAGGGAGGGCACGATCATCTGCTTCGTGCGCTCCTCGCAGTCGAAGGCCTCGGTCGCGGACGCGCTCAAGTCGTTCGGCGAGACCGGCGAGCTCGGCGCGCTCGGTCAGCTCCGCTACGCGTACGCGAAGAAGACCGAGAAGGGCAACACGCACATCCTCACCGGCTGGACGCTCGACAAGTTCAACGTGTCGGCGCTCACGCCGCCGGACTCCGGCGACGTCGGCGGCGCGGACTTCCCGGAGATGCCGCGTCCGAACGACTCGCAGCGCGTGCTGTCGGCGCGCGTCGAGGGCACGCCCTTCGGCCTCAACGTCTACCGATCGGACGTCGCGCCGGCGAAGGTCGCCGAGCAGTTCGACGAGGCGATGACGAAGGCGGGTTGGTTCGCGCTCGACACCGAGATCGACAAGCGGCAGGACACGACCCAGGACAAGGCGGTCGGTCACCTGTACGAGAAGGACGGCGTGGTCCTGACGCTCGCGTCGAGCATCCAGCAGGGCAAGACGATCAGCGTGCTCGGTCTCGCAGGCGTCCAGGCGGAGGCCCGCAACAACCGCTGAGCTCCGCTCGAATCGCGCCAATCGCGCAAGCGCGCGAAGGAGCAGCGCGAGAGGACGCCCGACGTTGCGCAGCGAGCAACGCCCGGCGTCCTTTTCGCTTTTAGCGCCGCCGTGTAGCATCACGGATCGTGAATCGCCGTGCTCTGTTCATCGCGCTCGTCGTGGGCGTACTCGGGCTCGTGCTCCTGCTGCTCTATCAGCGCCGCTTCGAGATCGAAGCGTCCGGCGGCGAGAAGGTCCGCCTGCTGATGGCGGTGAAGCGCGTCGAGCGCGGCAAGCCGATCACCGAAGACATGATCGCGGTGCGCGAGATCCCGCTCGCCTACGTCGACGATCGCGCGATCCGCGAGAGCGAGAAGAACAAGATCCTCGGCCTCAAGGTGGGCACGTCGGTGAAGGAGCAGCAGCTGTTGCTGTGGAGCGACGTGACCGCGACCGACGAGCGCAAGGACCTCTCGTCGCTCGTCCTGCCCGGATATCGCGCGGTCTCGATCCGCGCGTCAC
The DNA here is from genome assembly GCA_039809525.1 of Labilithrix sp. Lineage (GTDB taxonomy): Bacteria > Myxococcota_A > Polyangia > Polyangiales > Polyangiaceae > Labilithrix. Next base: position 7,397 of record JBDHVD010000077.1, read on the forward strand.
GCGACGACTCGAGCGTCTCGATGATCCGTCCCGGCGACTACGTCGACGTGATCGGCGTCCTCGGCACGAGCGGGCTGTCGAACGACGCGAAGAACGCGGTCGTCCTCCTCCAGCGCGTGCTCGTCCTCGCGGCCGGCGGAGAGACCTCGCCGTCGAACCCCGACGAGAAGAAGAGCCAGGGCTTCAACAGCAACGACAGCGTCCTCACGCTGAGCCTCACGCTCACGGAGGCGCAGCTCATCGCGCTCGCGGCCGATCGTGGCCGGCTCGCGGTCGTCGTCCGTCACCCCGACGATCAGCAGCGCACGAACGGCATTCCTGACGTGAACCTGCACCAGATCCTCAGCCCCGAGGAGCGCAGCAAGCTGCGTGTTCGCGGCGGCGGCGGCGGTCCGGTCGACATCACCGCACGAGGCAATCCGTGAAGAAGGCGTTCCGCTCGATCGCCGTTGCAGCACTCGTAGGCGCAGTATCCGTCGGCGTCGTCGCGATCCCGCGCGATGCCTCCGCCCAGGCCAAGGGCGGCAACCACGAGGACATCTCGCTGGCCGTCGGCGAGACCCGCACGCTCTCCGCCGTCGGCGTGAAGGAGTACTCCGAAGGCGTGAAGGGCATCGTCGACGTCGTGCCGACGCCCGACGGTCGAACCTTCGTCCTCACCGGCAAGAAGCCGGGCTCGACGACGCTCCTCCTGATCCGCACCGACGGGACGACGACGAACTACGACATCTCCGTCGCGAACCGGAATCCGCAGCAGGTCGAGAAGGAAGTCCAGCAGCTGATGGAGGGCATCCCGGGCCTGCGCACGCGGCGCATCGGCTCGCGCGTCTTCATCGAAGGCGGCGTCTCGACCGACGCGGAGCTGAAGCGCGTGCAGCAGATCGCGTCGCTCTACGGCGGCCAGGTCGAGGTGCTCGCCGAGCGCGGATCGGTCGCCGAGCGAAAGCTCCTCATCCGTCTCGACTTCTTCTTCGTCCAGTACGAGAGGACGTCCGGATACAACGTCGGCGTCGGCTGGCCCGCGACCATCGGCGGTACGAGCCCGCAGGGTCAGAACATCTTCCAGAACCAGTACACGTTCGACTTCATCACGCGCACGACGACGCAGGCGCAGGCCCAGATCGTCAACCAGCCCCTCCCCCGCCTCGACATCGCGGCGCGCAAGGGCTGGGTGAAGGTCGCCAAGCAGTCGAGCGTCATCACCGCGAACGGCAACGAGGCGACGTTCCAGAACGGCGGACAGTCGAACTTCCTCGTCACCACCGGCTTCGCGGCGAACCTCGTGAGCGTGAACTTCGGCACGAACGTCACCGTGCTGCCGCGCTACGACTCGAACACGCGCGACGTCGAGATCAAGCTCGCCGCCGACGTCGCCGACCTCACGCCGCCGACGTCCGCGAACGGTCCGCCGGGCCGCACGACGACGAAGCTCGAGACGGCCGTCACCCTGAAGCTCGGTCAGGCGCTCGTCCTGTCGGGCATCAAGACGGCGACCCAGCGCCGGAACGTCGCGGGCCTCCCGGGGCTCAGCGAGATCCCGGTGCTCGGCCTGCTGTTCGGCAGCCACGGGCAGGACAAGCAAGAGACCGAGGGCGCGGTGTTCATCGTGCCCAGCGTCGTCGACACCGTGCCGAAGAGCGCGGTCGAGCTGATCAACAACACGATGGCCGTGTACCGCGAGTACACCGGAGAGATCGAATACGTCGACGCCTACCCGAAGACGCCGCCTTCCGCGAAGTGATCCGAGGAGAAGCCGTTAGCGCAGCATGCACCTTCAAGTCGTCGTCCAGTCCGAGGCGGGAGCTCAGAGGACCGAGCTGTATCCGGCGACCGGTCCGCTGACCATCGGCCGTCATCCGCAGTGCTCGCTGCGGCTCGACAGCGATCTCGTGTCGAGGCAGCACGCCGTCATCCAGGCGGGCCATGCCGGCACGCTCCGGGTCGAGGACGTGTCGACGAACGGGACGATCGCCGGCGACATGCTGCTCCGGCGCGACTCGGTCGAGGTGCCCTACGGCACGCCGATCGTCGTCGGCGACTTCACGGTGTTCGTCTATCCGGTCGACCAGGCGGGCAACTCGCTCGCGAGCGCGGCGCAGATGACGGGCCAGCATCCGGCGATGCAGACCGCGGGGAGCGTCGCGCAGCGCCTGCCGTCGGGCTCGGTCCCTCCGCTCAACGGACCGCCGATGAACGGAGCGATGGCGCGATCGGGCACCGGGCCCGGCGCGATCGCGACGACGGGCATGAACCCGATCGTCCCGCAGGTGACCGGCATGAATCCGGTCATCGCCCATGTCGGCCAGCAGCCGCCGGCGCAGGGCGTCCACCTGCCCGGGCGCGCCGAGAACGAGAAGCTCAAGGCGGAGGTCGCGCTCCGCCGCGAGATCCACAAGCTGCTCCTCGAGCACCTCGATCTCGCGACGATCGACGCGAAGAAGCTCGACGACCCGTCGATGCGCCCGAAGGTCCTCAACGCGCTCCGCCGGATCGTCCAGCAGATCGACGCGCGGATCCCGCGCGACATGGACCGGGACACGCTCATCGGCGAGCTCGCCGACGAGGCGCTCGGCCTCGGACCGCTCGAGCGCTTCCTCTCCGATCCGACGATCAGCGAAATCATGGTCGTCGATCCGAACACCATCTACATCGAGCAGTCGGGCAAGATCGTGCTCTCGCACGCGCGCTTCACCGACGACGAGCGCGTGCGCGCGGTCATCGAGCGCATCGTCACGCCGCTCGGCCGCCGCATCGACGAGTCGAGCCCGCTCGTGGATGCGCGCTTGAAGGACGGATCGCGTGTGAACGCGGTCATCCGGCCGATCGCGCTCCGCGGCTCGTGCATCACCATCCGTAAGTTCTCGAAGGTCCCCCTCACCCTCGAGAAGCTCATCCAGTTCGGCTCGATCACCGAGCGCATGGGGCGCTTCCTCACGCGGTGCGTGCACGCGAAGAAGAACATCGTCATCTCCGGCGGCACCGGCTCCGGTAAGACGACGCTGCTGAACGTGCTCTCGGCCGCGATCCCGGACGACGAGCGCATCGTCACCATCGAGGACGCCGCCGAGCTCCAGCTGAAGCAGCCGCACGTCGTCTCGATGGAGACCCGCCCCGCGAACCTCGAGGGCAAGGGCGAGTACACCATCCGCGACCTGGTGAAGAACGCGCTCCGCATGCGCCCCGACCGCATCGTCGTCGGCGAGTGCCGTGGCGGCGAGGCGCTCGACATGCTCCAGGCGATGAACACCGGCCACGACGGGTCGCTCACGACGACGCACGCGAACTCGCCGGAGGAGGCGCTCTCGCGTCTCGAGACGCTCGTCCTCATGGCCGGCCTCGAGCTCCCCATCCGCGCCATCCGCGAGCAGATCGCGTCGTCGGTCCACATCATCGTGCAGCAGAGCCGCCTCTCGGACGGCTCGCGCCGCGTCACCGCGATCAGCGAGGTCATCGGCATCGATCGCGACACGAACGAGATCGAGATGCGTCCGATCTTCCAGTTCGTGCGCACCGGCACGGGCCCGAAGGGCAAGGTCGAGGGCGAGTACCGCGCGACCGGTTACCTCCCGAGCTTCCTCCCCCTCTTCATCGTCATGGGCCTCGTGAAGAAAGGAGAGCCGTACCTGTGAGCGGAGTCTCCCAGACCACCCTGACCCTCAAGTGGTCGAGCATCGGGATCATCTCGTTCTCGATCTTCGCGATGGTGTGGGCCGCGGCAGCCGATCAGTCGGGCTTCATCTACCGCTACTCGGCGCGCTACATCGCGTCGCTCGAGCGCAAGCTGCGCCCGATGTTCATCTTCACCCCGGGCCGCCACATCGCCTGGGGACAGTTCGCCGTCGCGTTCCTCATCCTCGCGGCGCACACGCTGCTCACCATCGACCTGTGGTGGATGATGCTCATCGTCGTCGCCGTCGGCCCGACGCTCTACATCGAGCTCATGCGCCGCAAGCGCGTCGAGGCGCTCGAGATGCAGCTCGACAGCTTCATCCTCGCGCTCGCCAACGCGCTCAAGTCGACGCCGAGCATCGGCGCGGCCTTCAACTCGGTCGTCACCGTCGTCTCCGAGCCGATCAAGAGCGAGGTCGATCTCGCGGTGAAGGAGATGAAGGTCGGCTCCACGCTCGACCAGGCGCTCCTCCACATGGCCTCGCGCGTCGGCAGCCGGCAGCTCGACTCGGCGCTCTCCGCGATCCTCATCGGCCGTCAGGTCGGCGGTAACCTCCCCAAGGTCCTCGAGACGACGGCGAACACGCTCCGCGAGATGCGCCGCCTCGAAGGCGTCGTGAAGACGAAGACCGCGGAAGGCAAGGCGCAGCTCTGGGTCATCGCGCTCCTGCCGTTCGGCATGCTCGTCGGCTTGAACCTGATGTTCCCGGGCTACTTCATCCCGCTCACGAGCAGCATCTTCGGCTACCTGATCATCGCGGGCTGCACCGCGTGCTGGGTCACGTCGATCGTCCTCGCCCGCAAGATCCTCAACGTGGACATCTGAGGGGAGAGTCATGAATCAGTTCGCCCTCACGCCGTTCACGCAGGTCATCCGGTTCGCCGTGCCGGCGCTCTTCGCCATCGCGCTGATGACGCTCACGTACGGCATCGCCAGCGCGCCGACGCGCACCGCGAGCCGCCTCGGTCTCCGCGGCCTGAAGCGCACGCGCGTCCTCGCGCAGAACGAGGTCTGGGCGGCGATCGAGCCGCTCGTGCGCTGGCTCGGCGTCCGCGTCAGCGGCATCCCCACCGACGAGCAGCGCGCGTCGCTCGAGAAGCAGATCGCCCTCGCGGGCGACTACATGGGCATGACCGCGGACGAGTACCTCGCGCTCTCGATCCTCTCGGCGGTCGGAGGCGCGGGCGCCGGCGGTCTCGCCGGCTACATGCTCGACATGGGCGGCCTCACCGTCCTCATCGGCTTCATGCTCGGCGCGGCGGGTCCCTACATGCAGATCAGCGGCGTGGCGCAGGAGCGCCTGAAGAACGTCAGCCGCGGACTGCCGTACGTCATCGACCTGATGGCCCTGGCGATGGGCGCCGGTCTCGACTTCCCCGGCGCGGTCCGTCAGGTCGTCGACAAGTCGTCGAACCCGGACGATCCGATCGTCGAGGAGTTCACGCTCATCCTCCAGACGCTGAACCTCGGCCGCACGCGAAAGGACGCCCTCCAGGAGTTCGCGAAGCGCTGTCCGGTCGACGCGGTCACCGAGTTCGTCAACGCGCTCGTGCAGGCCGAAGAACGCGGCAACCCCGTCGCGGAGGTCCTCTCGATCCAGGCGGCCGTCTCGCGTACCCGCCGCTCGGTGCGCGCCGAGGAGATGGCGGCGAAGGCCGGCGTGAAGCTGGTCGGGCCGCTGATGCTCGTCTTCTTCTGCGTCATGGGGCTGCTCCTCGGTCCCGCCCTCATGAAGATCTCGGCCGACCTTTGATGTGAGCACGTGAGCAGCCCATGCGAGTACTGAAATTCCAGACCCGTTATCCGAACGGCCAGGTCGAGCAGCTCAGCGTCGAGAGCGAGCGCGTGCTCATCGGCAGCGGTGCGCACTGCGACATCCGCCTGCCGCTCGATCAGGCACGCGTCGAGCACATCCTGCTCGAGGCGCACCCGCAGGGCCTCTTCGTCCGCGCGCTTTCGTTCGAGCCGCCGCCGACGATCAACAACGTCCCCTTCACGCAGGCGCCGCTGCCGCCGGGCGCCGTCCTCGGCGTCACCGGCACGCAGATCTACGTCGAGGTGACGGAGGGCGCCGGTCAGGGCCAGGGCCAGGAGAAGAAGAAGGGCTCGAGCAAGATCACCCTGCTCGCGATGGTCGTGATGCTGCCCGCGGTCTACATGCTCTTCTTCGCCGACGAGGACGTCGGCGGGGCGAGGCAGACGAGCAAGCCGCCGCCGGATCTGTGGAACCCGCCGATCACGCAGTGCCCGCACCAGCAGCAGCAGGCGCTCGCGTTCGCCCGCGAGCGGATGGCGGTCGCCGACGCCAAGCGCGAGCGTAGGCCGTTCCACGTGCAGGACGGCGTGCAGGCGGTCCCGGTCTACGAGACGGCGGCCGCCTGCTTCCGCGCGGGCGGCGACGGCGCGTCGGCGAAGCTCGCGGAGGACGCGGCTCAGTTCCTGCGGCGTGAAATGAATGACGATTTCAGGACGCGCCGCGTGAGGCTCGAGCACGCGCTCAACACGCAGGACTACGTAAGCGCTCAAAAAGAGGTCCGGGTTCTTCTACAATTCGTCGAGGGGAAGCAGCACGAGTGGGTCACATGGCTTCAGAACCTCGATCGACAGTTGAAGCTCAAGGTCGGCGAGCAACGAAAAACCTGACGACTCTCGGGGCGATCGCCTGCGCGTGCGGCGCTCTCTTCCTCGTCGCCTGCGCGCACACGCAGGCAGAGAAGGCCGAGGCGGACATGGCCGCCATGCGCGACGAGCACTCGAAGGAGAGGCTCGTCGAGCGAGGCAAGGCGTTCGCGGCGGTCGGTGACCTCACGCGCGCGGAGGACTACCTCGCGGCGGCGATCGATCAGGGCGCGAACCCGAAGGAGATCCTCCCGCTCCTGATGGACGTCTGCGTGCGGGGCGGGCGTTATCGATCGGCGATCCAGCACGCCGAGAACCACCTGCGGAAGTACCCGCACGACAGCGCGACCCGCCTCGTGATGGGGACGCTCTACGCGGCGCTCGGCGAGGGCAAGGAGGCCCGGAGCGCGCTCGAGCAGGTCGTCGTCGAGCATCCCGACGACGCGCAGGCGCACTACGTCCTCGCGGTGGTCGCGCGCGACAGCGACAACGACGTCATCGCGGCCGATCGACACTTCCGCGAGTACCTGAGAATTCAACCGAACGGAGCGCACGCCGAAGAAGCGCGCGCAGCGCTCCTGAAGAGGATGCCGTGAGCGGAGATTTCATCCCCAAGGAAGTCTTCGAGGAGACCCTCCTCCAGTTCTTCACGCCGATCCGGCCGTTCCTCGAGGATCCGGCCGTGAGCGACATCATGATCAACGGCCCGAACCAGATCTACGTGGAGAAGAAGGGCCAGCTCCACCTGACGAACGCGCGCTTCGAGACGCGCGAGGCGCTGGTCGCCGCGCTGCGCAACGCCGCGCAGTTCGTCGGCAAGCACGTCGACGAGCTGAAGCCGATCCTCGAGGGACGCCTCCCCGACGGCTCGCGTATCGAGGCGGTGCTCCCGCCCGCGGCGCCGGACGGGCCGTGCGTGTCGATCCGTCGCTTCTTCAAGGAGACGCTCACCGTCCAGAAGCTCGTGAGCTTCGGCGCGATGACCGAGGAGGTCATGCACGCGCTGCAAGCGCTGGTCGTCTCGAAGCTGAACGTGCTCGTCGCGGGCGGAACCGGCTCGGGCAAGACGTCGATGCTCAACGCGCTCTCGTCCTTCATCCCCGAGGGCGAGCGGGTCGTCGTCATCGAGGACTCGCGCGAGCTGCAGCTCCAGCGCGAGCACATCTGCATGCTCGAGGCGCGGCCGCCGGATCCGAAGGGCCGCGGCGAGGTGACCATTCGTGATTTGTTCAGGGCGACCCTACGATTGAGGCCCGATCGCATCGTGGTCGGCGAGATCCGCGGCGGCGAGGCGCTCGACCTCGTGCAGGCGATGACCTCCGGTCACGGCGGCTGCATGGCGACGCTCCACGCGACCTACCCGCGCGATACGATGACGCGCCTCGAGACGATGTCGATGATGAGCGACATCGAGATGCCGCTCGCCGCGATGCGCATCCAGCTCGCATCCGCGGTCAACATCATCTGCCAGGTCTCGCGCCTGCAGGACGGATCGCGAAAGATCACCCACGTGACCGAAATCTTGGGCTACGACGCTGCGAGCGGGATGTATCAGATGCAGGACATCTTCGTTCGTCAGTACCAGGGCTTCGACGAACGCGGCATGATCGTCAGCCAGATCGTCCCGTCGGGAATCCTCCCGCGGTGCCTCCCCCAGCTCCACGAGCACGGCGTCGATCTGCCGCCGTCGGTGTACGAGGCCGCCAAGCACGGCCCGGTCAGTACTGGACATTATGGCTAAACCGGCCACGACTCACGTCATCGAGATCGAGTCGGGCATCGGGGAGCCCGCCTTCATTCCGCTCACGCTCGGCCAGGAGCTCCAGCCGATCAGCGTCGGGAAGAAGGGCATGTGGCGCGTCGAAGGCGCGAAGGTCCTCGACGTGCACGCGTTCGTGTACTTCGACGGCACGTCGCTGTTCCTCCAGAGCGCGGACGAGCAGAACGCCGCGCTCGTCGACGGCTACCGCGTCGGCAAGGCATGGACCGAGCTGCACGCGCCGTGCAGGATCGAGGTCGGCGCCGCTCGGCTCCGTTTCCGTTCGCTCGTCGAGGGCCAGGCGCACGCGCAGCCGCAGCCGCCCGCGGGCAATCAGGGGCCGACGGTCGCGCTGTCGCGTCCGCCGGTGCAGCCGCCTGGCGGGCTGCGCGAGACGCAGCAGTCGGCGCAGCCTCCGCGCCCGGCGGCGGGCGAGCCGCCGATGACGTTCCCGAAGCCGGAGCGTCCGTTCGCGCCCGGTGCGCTCGCGCATCCGGCGGACGAAGACGAGTCGACCCGCATCGCGCCGCTCGAGGCGACGGGCGGCCGACCGGTGCCCGGCATGTCGGGCGCGATCAACGCGATGCCCGCGCCGCGTCCGGCCGCGGGGCGTCCGGTCGACGAGGATCTCTCGACGCGTCCCGAAGCGGCGCGCGCGGCGAAGCCTCCGACGGGTCAGATCCCGTCGGTGCAGGTGCAAGGCACGGGCGGCTACCAGGCGATGCCGATGGGCATGCCGCCGGGTCAGCCGATGCCCCCCGGCATGGTGCAAGGCGTGATGCCGCTCGCATCGATGCCGCCGGGCATGCAGCCGGGCATGCCGCCGGGCATGCAGCCGGGCGCGATGCAGTCGGGCGGGTATCCCGCGCAGCCCGGATATCCGCCGCCCGGTTATCCGCCGCCGCAGGCGTCGGGCGCTTACGGCGCGATGCCCTCGGGGGCGATGCCTCCGATGGGACCCGCGGGGCCGAGCATGGCGCCCGGCGGCTACGGGTCGACGACGCAGGGCGGCCAGCAGCCGGCGACCGGCGGCCAGGGCTTCTCCGATCTGATGAAGGATCCGGCGCAGCGCAAGAAGCTGATGGCGCTCGGCGTGATCCTCCTCGGCGGCGCGTACGTCCTCCTGATGGACGACGATCCGCCCGCGCAGCAGGCGAAGAAGCCCGTGCTCCACGACGGCGGCGCCGACGCGGCGATGGTCGCGACCGGCGGCACCGGCACGGTCCCGCCGATCACGACGACCGCGCCCACGCCCGCCTCGCCCTGCCCTCCCGGCTTCCAGCCCTACGGCGCGGTGCAGCCCGGCCAGCCGATCACCTGCGTGCCGAATCCGGCGGGCGACGCGACGGCCGCGGTCGCGAACGCTCCGCGTGACGCGGGCGCGCCGGCGGCGACGGACTCGGGCACGAAGGTCACGACGACGAGCGGACAGAAGACGCTCGAGCGGCAGGCGATCGACTACGTCGCCACGGGCGAGTACGGCAAGGCGATCGGGATCTACGAGAAGCTCTCGCAGCAGTTCCCGGACAACAAGGTCTACTCGGAAGCGCTGCGCATCCTGCGCATGAAGCTCGACGCCGGCGTGCAGTGAGCCCGGCGCGCGCTCATCGCGCCAGCGCGTGATCGGGGAAGCGGTTCTTCAGCCGCAGCTCCGCGGCCGCCGCCTCGTCCGCACGACCGAGCGCGCGCAGCGCCCGCGCCTCGAGGCCCAGCTCCTCCGGCTCGAGCGCGCGCGTCGCGAGCCGGCGCACGCCGCGGATCAGCGCGAGCGCGCGCGCGGGATCGCCGGCGACCAGCGCGGCGCGCGCATCGGTGACCAGGCGCGCCTCCTCGGCGAGATCGCTGTCGGGATCGCCGCGGCGCACCGTCGTCGCGGGCTGCTCCGCCGGAGGCCGGCCGACGAACGCGGGATCGATCGGCCGCGACGCGGGCTCGGCGAGCCGCGCGCCCGACGCGGGCGCGTGCACCGGCCGTGCGGGCGCGATCGCCCCGGGTGCAGCGGCCCCGGCGCTCGGCTGCATCACGTGCACCGCGACGAGCACGCCGGCGACGGCGCTGAGGACGCCGATGAGCGCGCCGATCGCGAGGAGCTTCGAGGCGGACGACGCGACGGCCACCCCGGTCGCGACGCCGCTCGCGGCCGTCGGCGCTGCGCTCGCGCTCGCCGACGCGGCCGCCGCGGTGGTCGCCGCGATGCCCGTCGCCATCGCGACGCGATCCCACATCTCCGCGCGCGCCTCGTCGTCCGGCGCGTCGGCACGCGCCGCGGCGAACAGCGAGCGGACGTTCACCGGCGCGCCGCTCATCGGCTCACCTCCGAGAGGCGGGCGACCTCTTGCTCGAGCTCGACCCGCGCGACGCGCAGCCGCGAGTAGACCGTGTTGAGCGGGATCTCGAGCGCCTTGGCGATCTCGGGCGCGGTCATCTGCTCGATCTCGTGGAGCACGAGCACCGCACGCCGCCCGATGTCGATCGAGGCGAGCGCGCGATCGAGGAGATCGATCGCCTCCTTGCGCGCGACCTCGGCGGCCTGCGGCGCCTCGATGCTCGCGCGGTCCTGCGCGATCCCGCCGTCGGGATCGATCGGATGCCGGCGCTTGTGGCGTCGCGCGTCGGACGCGACCCGCAGCGCGATCTGGAACAGCCATGCGCGCGGGCCGTGACCGCGATCGACGAAGTCGGACCACCGGCGGTGCGCGACGACGAAGACCTCCTGCACCTTGTCCTCGACGTCGGCGTCGGCGACGCCGAGCCGGCGGAGGTTGCGCCAGACGAACGCGACGTGGGCGTCGTAGAGAGCGCGGAACGCGCGCTCGCGATCGGCGGCGATGTCACGGACACCCGACGCGACGACGAGCGACTTCACCCCGCTCTTCGGTGGCGCGGGCAGCTCCTCGAGGATGTCGCTCGCCTCGATGACGGACAGGGCCTCGTACGCAGCGCTCATCGGAACCTCCAGGACAGTCCGACCTCGACGGCGCCGTAGATCATGGGTGGCGGCTCTTCGCGGTAGAGCGGCTGGCGGGCGAGGTTGTATCCGCCGGCGAGGCGCAGCTCGACGTTCGTCGCCGACGCGAGCTCGCCGCGCAGCGCGGCGGACGGTCCGACGCTCGCGCGGAACGCGTTCGGATCCACGCCGTCGTGGCTGTCCTGCCCGTACACGTGCGAGAGATCGCCGCCCGCGCAGACGTCGAGCTCGATCCCGCGACGTTCGATGTAGTTTCCAGGTATCCGGCGGCAGAAGTCGCTGCGGAACCCGAAGTGCGCGAAGGATCCGCGATGGGTCGCGTCGAGCGGGACCATCGCCGTCGAGGTGCCGAACGCGAGCGCCGGGCGCACGAACCATCCGGGCGAGACCTCGACGGCGATGAACGGCGAGCCGCCCGCGAAGCCCGACGTCGCGGCGAGCCCGTCGCGGAGGTAGGCCATGAGCCCGAGCTCGAGGGTCCACGGACGTCCGCTCTTCGGCGCCGGCGGGACGTCGCGATCCTCGATGCGCGCGGTCCAGACGCTGTCGTGACCGCCGGTGAGCGGTGCGCGGCGCTCCTCTTCGGCCGGGGCGTCGCTTCGCGACGGCGCCGGATCGTGCGCGCGGGCGAGCTCGTCGTCGAGGACGAGCGACGCCCACGCGCCGAGCGCGCGCGCGAGCGAGGTGCAGGTCCGAGGCGTGCGGTCGCCGACGGTCCGCTCGGCGACGGTCGCGCCGTCGTCGTCGAGGATCGTCGCGGTGCCGGAGCGCGTCCCCGGCGCGCCGCCCTCGACGCGGAGCCGGACGGTCCACGGGGCGCGACGGCCGCGGCTCGGCGCGCGTGCGCCCGCGAGCGCGCCCTCGAGGGCGGCCTGCGCGCGCGCGCGATCGGCGCACTCGCTCCGCGCCTCGATGACGACGTCGACGGCGACTGCGTCCACCAGATCCACGATGGACGACATGGCCGAGCGCTCACGTCTCCGTCGCGCCCAGTTGGAAAAATCGCGTGGGCCCTGATTTGTCCATCGATGGAAAGGTGGGCGTTGCCTGGAAGACAACCCGATGGACCGGTGGCTCGCGCCCCTACCGCCGTAGGCGCCTGCCCCCGGGGTGCCTCGAGGATCCAGCTGATCGGCGCGCGCGCGAAGTCTGCGCGCGAGGGAGGCGGAGGTGGGCGAGAGCGTGGATCGGACGCGGGGGTCGTCCGGCAGCACTGCAACTTTCGGCGAGATCATGGATGGCTGCCTGGTCCAGCGCATCGATCACGCGCGATCCATCGGCGATGATGCTCACAATGTAGGCTTTCGCTTTTCCTCAGGATTTCCGCCCACGGAGGCGCTGGCCTCGGTCATGCTTCCGGATCACCTGCTCACGAGGGATCCTTCATGGCCAAGACGGGCTCTGCGCTGACTCTCGGATTCGCCATCGCCTCCATCGCCGTCGCGATGGTCGCTTGCTCGGACGACCCCGCCGACAAGATCGGCGCGCGCGGCGGTGCCGGAAAGACCGGCTCGAGCAGCGGCGATCCGAACGATCCGAACAATCCGAACGGTCCCGGCGGCGAGCAGATCGCCGAGGAACAGAAGGCGTTCTTCGAGCTGCAGCCGGACCTCGAGAAGAAGTGCGGAAACGTTTGCCACAACCAGGGCACGTACCGCCCCGAGCCGCCGAAGTTCCTCGCCGGCGCGACGCCGACCGACGTGTACAAGACGATCAAGGCGCACCCGGGGATCGTCGTCCGCGACGTCTACGCGAGCGTGCTCCTCACGAAGGGCCCGCATGCCGGGCCCGCGCTCAACACCGATCCCGAGTTCGAGAAGAAGGTCGTCGCGTGGCTCGAGCTCGAGTCGATCGCGATCCAGTCGCAGAAGCTCCCGACGACCGAGCCGGTCACCGTGAAGCAGGGCGCCAACGAGATCGATCTCGCGCCCGCTTCGGGCGGAAAGCTCACGGGCGTGAAGCTGAAGTTCGACGCCAGCCTCGTGAGCGGCATGCTCTCGCTGTCGAACCTCAAGCTCGTCGCGCCCGCCGGCCAGGACGTGCACATCCAGCAGCCGAGGTTCATCCGCGTGCTCGCGGCCCCGAAGCCGGACGGCTCGAGCGAGGTCACCGATCCCGCCGACAGCTTCTCGAACACCGATCAGACGGTGCCGGGCGGCGCGGAGACCGCGCTCTCGCCGGGCGCGGTGTTCTTCAGCGGCGACGGCTGGAAGCCCTACGATCTCGCGGCCGACAAGATCCGCATCGAGGCGGTGAAGCTCGAGCCGGGCAAGGTGTCCGTCGTGGACGCGCCGAAGACGTGCAAGAACGTCCAGGGCTTCACCCAGAACGTCCTGCCGGCGATGCGCGGCCAGGCGGGCGGCTTCAACCTCAATTGCGCCAACTGCCACGGCAACGGCCTCGCGGGCCTCTCGCTGAACAACGCCGACCAGACGCTGGTCTGCAACCAGGTCCTCTCGAAGATGGTCGCGCCGCCGAACGTCGCCCAGAGCCTGATCGTCACCAAGGTCACCGCGGGCAACGTCCAGCACTCGGGCGGCAAGATCACGAACACCGCCGGCTGGCAGCAGCTGTTCACGAACAACCAGGCGGTCTTCTTCTGATCCACGCCAGTCGGAGCCCCCACCTCGACGCGCAGGCGGGCTGGCTCGACCATTGCAACCTTCTCCACCCGTGACTGAAACGAAGAAAGGCAGGGACTCGATGCGACGGAGCACTTTGAGCCTCGCTGCGTTCGGCATCGCGATCGCCCTCGCGGCGTGCGGTAGCTCGGAAGGCGACCCGAACACGATCGGCAACGGCGGTACGACCAACGACGGGACGGGCGGGAACGACCCGAACGATCCGGCGAACCAGCCGAAGACGCCCGAGGAGCAGGTCAAGCAGATCCTCGACGCGCGCAAGACCGATTACGGCGAGGCGCTCCGTACGGCCAGCCTGAAGCTTCGTGACCGGCTCCCGACGCTCGCGGAGATCAAGCAGCTCGAGACCGCGGGCGACAAGAAGGTCGCCTACGAGAAGCTGATCGACGACATGATCGCGAGCCCCGACTTCTCGGAGACGATGATCAAGTTCTGGAAGGACACCTTCCGCACCGGCCAGACCGGCGCGGTCCAGAACGGTCAGGTCTCGAAGGACTTCGCGGCGAACTTCGCGGCGCAGCTCGTCGTCGAGGGCAAGAGCTACATGGACCTCTTCACCGCGACGTCGAACACCTGCCCGACGTTCGACGGTACGGCGAAGACGTTCACCCCGGCCAACTGCCCGGCGCCCGCGAACCAGAGCGCGAACGCGCCGACCGTCGGCGTCCTCACGGACCCGGGGCTCCAGGCGCAGTACTTCGCGAACATGGCGTTCCGCCGCGTGCGCTTCATCCAGGAGACGTTCGCGTGCTCGAAGTTCCCGGCGGCCTACTCGGCGACGCCGGTCCCGATGGGCGCGGGCACGTACACCGGCCAGCACCCGTTCACGAGCATCACCGGCAAGCAGACGCTGCCCGCCGGCGTGACCACCCCGCGCGTCGACTTCCAGGACTCGCAGGCGGTCATCTGCGCGAACTGCCACAACGACATGAACCACATCGCGCCGCTGTTCATCAACTACGACGCGGCCGGCGCGCTGCGCGACACGCCGCAGGTCGAGGTGCCGATCCCGGGCAACCCGAAGGCGCGTCGCAACGACTACCTCCCCGACGCGGAAGGCTTCGCCTGGCGCTTCGGCAAGCCGGTCGCCGACATCGCGGCGCTCGGAAAGGCGATCAGCGAGGATCCGGAAGTCCCGCGCTGCGCCGTCAACCGCGTCTGGAACTACGCCATGTCGCGCGGCGACATCGTCAACGACCTCGCCACCGTTCCGAACGCGGTCACCGACCCGTACGTGAACGACTTCAAGGCGAAGAACTACAACCTCAAGGAAACGATTCGTGCGGTCTTCAAGTCCGAAGACTTCACGAAGTTCTGAAAGGGAAGGGAGTAAGAGACCCATGAAACGCCTTATTCTCGCCCTCATCAGCGTCTCCGCATTCGCGCTCGCCGCGTGTGACGACGGCAACGCCGACTCGCTCGGCAACGGCCGCGGCTCGAACCCCCGCGATCCCAACGCCACGCAAGGCGGCGAGGACTCGACGTTCGATCACTCGAACGATCCGGGTGGCGCCGCGCCGGGCGCGGACTTCCAGCCGCCCGAGCCTTCGCAGATGAAGCTCGTCGGCTCGCCGGAGGTCACCTCGCGCCTCCACGCGTGCGGCAAGCTCTCGAACGCGTCGCTCGCCGACATCATCTCGAGCCGCGCGCTCACCGGCGGCACGCCGAACGGCACCCAGAACGCGCAGCAGATCTTCAACGCGTCGGGCCCCGCGCTCGGCGCCGCGAACTACCCCGGCCGCGTGCCCGAGGCGCCGTTCGCGTCGACCTCGGCGATGGCGAAGATGTTCGACATCTACACCATGGCCTCGTACTCCGCGGTCCAGGCGAACTGGGCGCCGCCCGCCTGCGAGGGCGCGAAGGTGCTCGGCGCCGACGGCAAGTTCACCAAGGACGGCATCAGCTGCCTCATCGGCAAGCCGGCCACCGACGAGCACGTCGCCATCGCGAACGATGCCATTGTCAAGAACCCCACCGACGGTGCGAAGATCGCGATCGCTGCGATGCTCTCCGCCGCGCACACCTGCCAGTAAGGAGCTCTCGTCATGGCTGACCAGCGTCTGAAGGACCTTCGTGGTAATAGCCGGCGTGATTTCCTGCGTTGGAGCGCGACCGTCGCCGCGTGCCTCGGCCTCGAGCGCGCGCGCTTCCTCAACGCGCTGAACGACAGCGCGGGCAGCGCGGCGGCCGACACCGCCGCGTGTGCCTCGACGAACCGCAACATCCACGTCGTCGACGGGCAGGGCGGTCTCTCCAACTGGACCCTCGCCTTCCCGCTCCCCGCCGTCATCAACGGCACCAACGCGCAGTACTCGCACTACGCGCTCGGCAAGGGCGTGGCCGCGCAGGGCTACGACAAGGAGTACTTCTACGGTCCGGACTCGCCCTGGCAGACGGACTCGAAGTGGAAGGTCTCCGCGTTCGTCGCCGGCAACAACGAGACGCACACGGCGACGCCGGCGTCCGTCGTGAACTTCGGCGCGAACAGCATGCTCGCGTCGATGGCCGCGGTGCAGCAGGCGAACCCGACGCTGCTCCCGGTGCTCACCGTCGGCGGCATCCAGTTCGGCGCCGCGCCCGGCGCTCCCGCGGTCGCCGCCGTCGGCGCGCCGAACCAGCTCATCGACCTGTTCAACAGCGCGGCCTCGCGTGCGCTGCTCCAGGCCCCGGAGAGCGGCGCGCTCGCCGAGGCGTACTACAAGGCGTTCCTCGGCCTCAACGCCGCGGCCGGTCGCACGACCGTCGCCAAGCAGTACGGCGTCGGCAAGGTGTCGATGAACCTTCTGTCGAAGAACCTCTCGGCGCAGCTCACGCCGACGCAAGGCGACCTCGATCTCTTCGGCATCGCCGGCAACACCCCGGGCGCCGTGCAGAACATGGCGCGCGCGATGATCACGACGGTCCGGGCGTTCTCGCTCGGCCTCACGTCGATGCTCGTCATGCGCGGGTTCAACAACGACCCGCACGGCCTCTTCGCCGGCGGCGACGCGCAGCCGCCGGCCGTCGGCCAGGCGCTCGGCAAGATGATGAACGGCCTCTACAACTTCGCCAAGTCGCGCCAGGACCCGGCGTGCTCCGCGAAGACGCTCGCCGACAGCCTCGTCTTCTCGGTCAGCGGCGACACGTACAAGGCGCCGTTCAACCGCGGCGGCTGGGGCGACGGCACCCCGCAGAACACGAACCTCCTCTACGTCATGGGCTCCGGCTACGTGAAGTCGGGCTGGTTCGGATCGGTCACGCCGGGCGGCGTGCAGGGCTGGGATCCCGGCACGGGCAACACGGGCGGCGCCTACCAGGGCGGCATGCTCGGCGGCGCGGCGGCAGCCGCGGCCCTCTACGCGGTCGCGAAGGGCGACATGCGCCGCGTCCGCGACTTCTACACCGGCCCGGCGATCGACGGCGTCGTGAACCTGAACGTCACGGGCTGATCGTCTCGACGGTCGCACACCGAGACCCTCGCTCCCCGAACCGGGAGCGGGGGTTTCTTCGTTTGTCCCCGCGACGAACGCGTGATGGACGACGCCTCGCAGGGGTCCTCCGCGCGCGCCCTTCCCCCGATGAAGGGGGTCGCCCCCGCAGGGCGCGGGGGCGCGAGGCCCGGGGCGAGCGCGATCCGATACCGATGGCCCTCACGCGCAGCGCGTCATCGCGCGCGCGCTGTTCAGTGGGTATGAGGACGAGAGGACGATGAGCGAGCCCACGAGGATCGACCGAGGGGATGTGTTCTGGGTGGCGCCCGACGACGCGCGGGAGCCCGGGGTCGGCGCCGCCCATCCGCACGTGGTCGTCCAGGACGACGTGTTCAACCACTCGCGCGTCGCCACGGTCGTCGTGTGCGCGCTCACGTCGAACCTGCACCGGGCGACCGAGCCCGGCAACGTCCTCCTCGAGCCCGGCGAGGGCAACCTCCCGAAGCAGAGCGTCGTCGTGGTCTCGCAGATCGCATCGATCGAGAAGGCCCGCCTCGGCCCGCGCATCGGGACGCTGTCCGCCGCGCGGGTCGACCAGATCGTCGACGGGCTGCGCTTCCAGCAGGCCTCCTTCGGGCGATAGAGCCCCGCTTCTCGCGGTTGGATGCGCTCCTCGGGAAGCACCGTCGTCCTCTACCGATTCTCGGGCGATCGCGGCGCGTACGAAGCTTTGCGGAGCTCCGCGCGCTCGGCGGCGGCGGCGGGGGCGCGCGCGTTGTTTCACCAGTTCAATTGAACGAGTGAAACAGCCCGCGAAGGCGGCCGCCGCCCGGTCACGCGCCGCGTTCGCGGAGCGACGCTTCGGCGGTGTCGAATGGCGCCGAGAACGCCGAGCGC
>JBDHVD010000078.1:0-24483 GCA_039809525.1 Labilithrix sp.
TCGTGCACGGCGTCGACTCCAGCGTCAGCGCGATCGCGCGGGCGGTCGGCGCCGAGCTCCCGCACGCACGCGGCGACGATCCGGGGATCGAGGCGCTGGTGAACGCGCTCGTCCTCGCGCTCGTCCGCCGGCGCGACGCCCGCGGCCTCGAGCGCGAGCGGGTGATCGAGCCGGCGATCCGCCGCGCGCTCGACTACCTCGAGGCGCACTGGAGCCATCCCATCGGCGTCGACGATCTCGCGCGCGCCGCGGGGCTGTCGCGCTTCGTCTTCCTCCGCAAGTTCAAGGCGCAGATCGGCGAGAGCCCGTACCGCCACCTGGTCGGCGTCCGGCTCGATCGCGCCGCCGAGCGGCTCCGATCGACGCGCGACTCGGTGCTCGCGATCGCGCTCGACTGCGGGTTCGGCGATCCGAGCCGCTTCGCGCGCGCGTTCGCGCGGCGCTTCGGCGAGAGTCCGCTGCGCTGGCGCGCAACAAACGCCTGATCGCGGGCACGAAACGCCGAGACGCGCGCGCGCATCGAACCCACGCTGCCGACCATGAATGCGCCCGATCCGTTCGTCCTCCAGCACGAAGGCCTGGTGAAGGTCCATCAGGCGATCGTCTCCGTGCTCGGCCGCGTCGCGTTCGCGAGCGACGCCGCGCTCGCGCTCGACGTCCTCGTCCCGAACGCGCTCGGCGGTGGACGGTTCCTCCTCGGCCATCACGACGCGGAGGGCCAGGTGCTGTTCCCCGGGCTCCGCCGCCTGGGGCGATTGAAGAGCGCCGACGTCGCGTTCCTCGACGCGCGCGATCGCGAGCACCACGAGCTGCACGCGCTGTGCGAGCGCCTGCTCGGCGGCGCAGGGGCCCCGCATCCCGACGCGGGCGAGCTCGTCACCGTCGCGCGCGCGATCCTCGAGCGCTTCGAGCCCCACGTCGCGGAGGAGGAGGCCGGCCTCTCGCCCGAGCGGCTCGCCGCGATGATCGACGCCGAGGGCCTCGCCGCGATCGGGCGGGAGCTCGAGGCGCGCCGCGCCGGACGCCCGCGCGGTCCGCGTCGCCCCTGAGCGACAGCCCCGGATCGCCGGTGCACCACCGCACCCGCCGGCGCGGGGAGAGAGGGCGGAAAAGCCCTGTCCTACCGGCACCCACAAGTCGGCACGGGCCGTGCTCGGCGGGGCGCATGCCTTCGGCGCGTCGCCTCGGTCTTGCGCTCATCGTCCCCGCCCTCCTCTTCTCCGCCGCCTGCACGAGCGAGGCGGACGACGTCGACTCGTCGGCCGACGAGATCAACTACCGGAGCACCGCGGGGCAGGAGTTCGATCTCTCCACGACGGTGACCTTCGCGGTCCCCGCCGAGGCGCAGGGCCTCGAGGGCGAGGCGCGCGAGACGGCGATCACGACGCGCGCCGACGCGCTGCGCACGAGCGTGACGTCGGCGATCAGCGCCGAGCTCGATCGGATCTGGCCGGAGGACCAGCGCATCCGGCGCACCGGCGCGGCCATCCAGTTCCGTCAGGCGAGCGCCACGTACCGCGATCTGAAGGCTTCGGCGGACGGCACCCGCTACACGATGACCGTCAGCGGCGAGTTCGCCGCGGTGAAGGACATCGAGCGGAAGCTGCCGATGAAGACGGACGGCGGAAAGACGTTCCTCCCGGTGTCGACGGACCTGGGCTCCGGCACCGAGGAGCTGCAGGTGTTCCTCACGCCGGTCGAGCGGAGCCGGAACGCGTACCCGAAGTACCTCGAGCTGTTCGAGGACGGGCTCGACATCGCGGTCCACGTCGGCGGCGACCACAACGAGCCGCCGCAGGACATCAACCACGCGCGCTCGATCTACGAGGACCTCGTCGCCTCGGGCTTCCGCTCGCCCGTCTCGCGCTTCGAGGACCTGAAGATCGACTCGGCGCCGCTCACCAGCAAGATCGCCGTCAAGGGCGCGGCGGTGGACGTCCGCGTCCGCATCTTCCACGTCGACATGACGCCGCCGGACGCGCGCCAGCCGCTGATCGACGCGTACAAGACGAGCATGAAGAGCGCCGACGTCGTCATCTACGACGGGCACGCCGGCCGCCGCCTCGACTACTCGGGCGTCGTCCTCGCGTACAAGCCGTCACGCGTGTCGATCACCGCGAACGAGTTCAAGGACATCGAGTCGACGGACAAGCAGCAGGTCTACCTGTTCAACGGCTGCGAGACGTACACGGGCTACGCCGACAAGCTCTACGAGAACCCGAAGAAGACCCCGGACAACACCGACGTCATCACCACGGGCAACTACTCCGCCATCCAGCCGAAGGCGAACCAGGTCATCGCGTTCATCCACTCGTTCATCGATCAGCGCTCGGGCGCGTGGGTCCCGCGCTCGTGGGACAGCGTGCTCGCGCGGATGAACGCCGTCGGCGAGCGATCGTGGGTCCACGTCTACGGCGTGCACGGCATCGACGACGATCCGAAGGCGAGCCCGCTCGCCGATCCGTCGAAGGTCGGCGCGGCCTGCACCGCGGATGCCGATTGCGGCGCCGCCGACAGCCGCTGCCTCTCCGTCTCGTCGACGCGCAAGGTGTGCGGCATCGCCTGCGCCGACTCCGCGGGGTGCCCGAGCGGCACGAAGTGCGTGCTGCCGCGCGGCCTCACCTCGGCCGACGACATGCAGTGCGCCGCGCAGTAGCTCAGCGCCCGGCCTGAGCGCCGGCGGCCGCGGCCGCGTCGATCGCGGTACCGCGGACGATCTCGAGGATGCGCGCCATCGGCAGGACCCAGACGTGGGGATCCCGGCGGATCGCCCCGCCGGCCTCGCCGGTGCCCGCCCCGCCCTTGCCGCCCGCGCCTTCCGTCGTACGTACCGTGCTCGTCATGTTCCGCCCGGTAAAGGCCACGACGAGGGCATTTTCATTTCGAAATCGACCGCGGTTCGGGCCCGGGGGCCGTCACCCGTTCGGACGACGCGGTGCTATACGGGCCGGGCGTGACCTCCTCGCCGATCGAGCTGAAGCGCGGCCGCTACACCCTCGTCCGGCCGCTCGGCGAGGGCTCGCAGGGTGAGACCTGGGAGGGGCGCGACAACGGGGTTCCGCCCGGGCGGCCCTCCCCGGAGAACCTCGCGGAGGACTTCGATCGGTACGTCCGCCGCGCGCGCACCGGCCACACGCCGAACCCGCACGGCCTCGTCGCGATCAAGCGCTTCCGGGTCGGCAAGGCCAAGGCCTGGAAGGACGTCGAGCTCGCCGAGCGCGAGGCCACCACCCTCGCGTCCCTCGCGCACCCGAACCTGCCGAAGTACCTCGAGCACTTCGAGGAGGAGGGCGTCCTCTACCTCGTGATGGAGAAGATCGAGGGCGAGAGCCTCGCCTCGATCCGCGCGCGGGGCGGACGGATGAGCGTCGCCGAGGTCACGCGCATGCTCGAGGACATCGGCGATGCGCTCCGCTACCTCCACGGCCGCGCGCCGCCGATCGTCCATCGCGACATCAAGCCGGGCAACGTCATCCGGCGGCCCGACGGCTCGTTCGCGCTCGTCGACTTCGGCGCGGTGCGCGACCGGCTGAAGCCGGCGGGCGGCAGCACCGTCGTCGGGACGTTCGGGTACATGGCGCCGGAGCAGTTCCAGGGACGCGCCTCGCCTCGCTCGGATCTGTACGGCCTCGGCGCGACGGCGCTCGCGATGCTCACCGGCGTCGAGCCGGAGGACCTGCCGCACGAGGGCCTCGGCATCGACGTCCGCCGCGCGCTCCCGTCGAGCACGCCCGCGGACCTCGCCCGCATGCTCGTGTCGATGCTCGTGCCCGATCCCGACCGGCGCGCCTCGTCGATCGACGACGTGCTCGCGCGGCGCGCGCGCCCGGAGACGCCCGCGCCTGCCCCTGCGCCGCCGACGCCGAAATCGAAGAAGCAGCGCCGGCGCGAGGCCAGGGAGGCGCGGCGGCGGCGGCGCGCGCTCCGCCGTGCGCGAGGCTGGCCGCTCCTGCCGCGCGCCGTCGCGAAGCTCGGCCTCCTCGTCGCGTCGATCGTCGTGTGGGTCGTCGTCGGGATGGTCGTGCCGCTCGTGCTGATGCTCCTCTCGATCCTGTTCGGCGCGGGCCTGCGCCGTGCCGCGCGCGCCTGCGCGAACGCGGCGCGACGGGCGGGCGGCGCGATCGGCGGCGCCTCGGCGTGGCTCTCGGGCGCCCGGGCCGACGATGCGGACGAAGAGGCGCGCGTACGCGTCGCGGGCGACGACGCCGCGCGCGTGCGGATCGCCCATCACGAAGAGGAAGAGGCGGACGAGGAACCGCCCGAGCACCACGCCGGGCGCCGCGCACGAAGGTGATAGCCTCTGGCGGGTGACGACCGGAGCGATCGCCCTCGCCGAGGCCGAAGAAGGCGCGACGCGTTCGGACCGGCGCGCGCGCGTCGTCGAGTTCATGGTCGTCGGCGGAGCGACGCTCGTCCTCCTGCCGCTCGCGTGGGTGCTCCGCGCGGTCGTCGGGCTGGACGACGCGGAGCTCGCGGCCGGGTTCCTCACGTTCTACGCGGCCTACGTCGTCAACGATCCGCACTTCTCGGTCACGTACCTCCTCTTCTACAAGGACGTGCGCCGGCGCGCGCTCTCGCCCGAGGTCCCTCGCGCCCAGCGCGTGCGCTACGTCGTCTCCGGCTTCCTCGTGCCGATCGCGCTCGTCGCCTGGGCGGCGATCGCGCTGTCGCTCCGCTCCGCGCAGGCGATCGGCTGGATGGCGCAGCTGATGTACCTGCTCGTCGGCTGGCACTACGCGAAGCAGGGCTTCGGCGTGCTCACCGTGCTCTCGGCGCGTCACGGCGCGCGCATCGAGCCGCGCGAGCGGACGGCGCTCCTCGCGCACGCGTACGCGGCCTGGGCGTTCGCGTGGTCGAACCCGGCATCGGCCGCGGGCGAGTTCGAGGAGAAGGGCGTCGTCTACTGGGCGCCCGGCCATCCGCGATGGCTCGAGGTGACCACCGGCGCGGTGCTCGCGGTGACGACGATCGCCCTCGGCGCCGCGCTCTACGCGCGCTGGCGGCGCGAGCGCCGGATGCTGCCGCTCGCGCCGCTCGGCGGCTTCCTCGTCACCATCTGGTCGTGGACCATCTTCTCGAGCGTCGATCCGGTGCTCCGCTACCTGATCCCCGCGCTGCACTCGGTCCAGTACTTCTACTTCGTGTGGCTGATGAAGCGGAACGAGGCGCGCGCCGAGGAAGGCCCTCCGAGCTTCGGACGCCCCGTCGCCGTGCGGCTCGGGCTGCTCGCCCTCTCGGCGCTCGCGCTCGGGTGGCTCCTGTTCCGCGGCGCGCCGACGTTCCTCGACGCGGCGATCGCCGCGCGCTGGAGGGGCGCGCCCGAGGCCGAAGCGCTCGGCGAGACGCCGTTCTTCGCCGCGTTCTTCGTCGCCGTGAGCATCCACCACTACTTCATGGACCACGTCGTCTGGCGCCGCGAGAACCCGGACACGCGCTGGCTCCGCGGCTAGGGCGTCGTGGAGGGCCCGCCGCGATCGCGGCCGAGCGCGTCGCGCGCGATGCGGAGCTCGTTGACGACGTCGTTCACCCCGCGGATGCCGGCCGCGAGGTCTTCCGCGTAGTAGCGAGCCCAGCGGCTGCGCACCGTGCCGCGAAGGATGACGTCGCCGTCGTCGACGGTGACCTCGATGTCCGAGGCATCGATGTCCCCGTGGTCCTCGAGCGCCGCACACACCTCCTCGAAGATGCGCTCGTCCGATCGCCGGTAGCCCTTCGGCAGGTTGTCGCGACGGCGGGGCTCGGCCTGACGCATGTGCTCCGTCCCCACGCTCTCGAGCCACGGGCCGCTCGGCCCCGTGTGGTCCTGACGGTTGCCGCGCCCGCGGTAGTGTCCGGCCGGCCAGTGCTCGTGGTCGTGCTCGACCCCTGCGGCGTAGCCCATGCCGTACGTGACGCTCTCTTCACCTCGAGCCATCGCTCACCTCGTCGAGCGAACCGGGTTACAAGCCGCGTGCCTGCCACCCGCGCCCTGATGGATCGCGCGTGGCCCAGGCGCGGCCTGCAGCACGCGGCGCCTCTTGGGATTCGCGCCGCGATCCGCGCGAGCTCGGGCGGCGCGCACGTTGCTGGACGAGCAACCATGCGCTCGGCCCGGGCTCTCGCGGCGCTCGTGCTCGTCCTCGGCGGCGGGGCGATCGCGGGATGCAGCTCGGACGCGCCCGACGGCAGCGGCGACCTCGCATCGACCCCCTTCGGAGGCGGCGACGGCGGCGCGGGCAACATCGCGCGCAAGCCGCAGGGCGGCTCGTCCGCCACCGGCGACGGAGGCACGGCGAGCGTCGCGCCGGACGTCGATCCCGCGACGGCGACCCATCCCGAGGTCGTCTACGTCCTCATGCAGGGCAAGGACTCGTGGATCTGGTTCTGCACCGGCACGCTCGTCGCGCAGGACGTCGTCGTCACCGCCGCGCACTGCCTCCAGTCGAGCCTCTTCGTCTCGTGGGAGGTGCTCGCGCCTGCCGCGCCCGGCGCGCCGCGCGTGAAGGCCTCGAAGGTCGCGATGTTCGATCCCGACTGGTCCGACGTCGGCAACCCCGACGTCGGCATCGTGAAGCTCGCGAGCCCCATCCCGCTCTCGCAGTACGCGGTGCTCACCGACGTGTCGGCGCGCGTCGACGCCGGCCAGCAGACGCTCGGCGCCGCGATCGTGCGCAAGGCGGAGGAGCCCGAGGCGCCGTTCATGAAGACGGCGTCGATGAAGCTCTCGTCCACCGTCTCGTACGGGTACACCCACGGCTACGGCGTGCCCCTGTTCTCGCACGGCGGCGACTCGGGCGCGGGGATCTTCCTCGTCGAGAACGGGCAGATGACCCATCGCCTGATCGCCGTCGAGCGGCAGCCCGAGCCCTCCCGCAAGCTCGATCACCTGACACGCGTCGAGCCCGCGTTCGCGAGCTGGGTGGCGAAGCAGTAGGGCGCAGCGCGGACGTCTTCGGCGGGATCGGCCTGGCCGGGCCGATTTCGGGGTGGCCCGGGCCAACTTCGCGCGGCAGTTCTTGCCTTCGCTGAGCGCCGACCGCGGCGTCGCGAGGGCATTCCGCCGCGGCGCGGAACGATTCGGGAGCCGCGGCATCGGAGTATGCTCCCCGCCCATGTCGCGAACGACGGTGACCCTCACGACGAACGACGGGCGCTGCGAGGCGTCCGTCTTCCGACCGGCGGGCGCCGGGCCGTGGCCCGCCGTCCTCTTCTTCATGGACGGGGTCGGGATCCGTCCGGCCCTCTTCGCGATCGCCGAGCGCATCGCGGCGCACGGCTACTTCGTCCTGCTCCCCGACCTCTTCTACCGCTCGGGGCCGTACGAGCCGCAGGACCCGGGGAAGATCTTCGGCGATCCGGAGGTGCGCGCGGCGTGGGTGTCGAAGACCATCGCGACGCTCTCGCACGACAAGGTCCGCGAGGACACCCGGGCGTTCCTCGACTTCCTCGCGCAGCAGCCGGACGTGGTGCAGCTGGCGGTGGGCACGACGGGCTACTGCATGGGCGGCGGGTACTCGCTGGCGGCGGCCGGCAACTTCCCCGATCGCGTGGTCGCCGCGGCCTCGTACCACGGCGGGCGCCTCGCGACGGACGCGCCGGACAGCCCGCACCGGCTCGCGCCGAAGATGAAGGCGCGCATCTACGTCGCCGGCGCGATCGAGGACCCGTCGTTCCCCGACGACATGAAGGCGCGGCTCGAGGACGCCCTCGCGAAGGCCGACGTCCCGCACACCGTCGAGACGTACGAGGGCGCGCGTCACGGCTGGGTGCCGAGCGACACGCCGGTCCACGATCCCGCGGCGGCGGAGCGTCATTACACGACGCTGCTGGCACTGTTCGACGCTACCCTGCGTCGCTGACGAGAGCGCGCGTGCAGCCGATCATCACGGTCAAGGACCTCTCGAAGACGTACGCGTCCGGGTTCAAGGCGCTCGACGGCGTGAGCCTCGAGATCCGCCGCGGCGAGATCTTCGCGCTGCTCGGGCCGAACGGCGCGGGGAAGACGACGCTCATCGGGATCATCTGCGGGACGGTCAACGCGACGGGCGGCACGGTGATCGCCGACGGGCACGACATCGTGCGCGACTACCGCGCCGCACGATCGGCGATCGGGCTCGTCCCCCAGGAGCTCTCGACCGACATGTTCGAGACCGTCTGGGCGACGGTCACCTTCAGCCGCGGCCTGTTCGGCAAGCCGAAGGACCCGGCGCACATCGAGAAGGTGCTGCGCTCGCTCTCGCTCTGGGAGAAGCGGAACAGCAAGATCCTCACGCTCTCCGGCGGCATGAAGCGGCGCGTGCTCATCGCGAAGGCGCTGTCGCACGAGCCGCGCATCCTGTTCCTCGACGAGCCCACCGCGGGCGTCGACGTCGAGCTGCGCCGCGAGATGTGGGCCATGGTCCGATCGCTCCGCGAGACGGGCGTGACGATCATCCTGACGACCCACTACATCGAGGAGGCCGAGCAGATGGCCGACCGCATCGGGGTCATCGACAAGGGCCGGCTGGTCCTCGTCGAGGAGAAGGCGAAGCTCATGGCGAAGCTCGGGAAGAAGCAGCTCATCCTGCGCCTCCGGAGCCCGCTCGCGTCGGTGCCCGAGGCGCTCGCCGCCCATCGCCTCGAGCGATCGGAGGACGGGAAGAAGCTGGTCTACACGTTCTCCGGCGACGACGAAGGCGGCACGATCGCCGCGCTCCTCCGCGAGCTCGCGGCCGAGGGCATCGAGATCGCCGATCTCCGGACGCGCGAGAGCACGCTCGAGGAGATCTTCGTCAGCCTGGTGGGGGCGCCGGCATGAACCTCCACGCGATCCGCGCGATCTACGTGTTCGAGATGCACCGCGCGTTCCGCACGATCCTGCAGAGCATCCTCGCGCCGGTGATCTCGACGTCGCTCTACTTCATCGTGTTCGGCTCGGCGATCGGCTCGCGCATGACCGAGATCGAGGGCGTGCCCTACGGGGCGTTCATCGTCCCCGGCTTGATCATGCTCTCGCTCCTCACGGAGAGCATCTCGAACGCCTCGTTCGGCATCTACATGCCGCGCTTCGCGGGGACCATCTACGAGGTGCTCTCGGCGCCGATCTCGGCCGCCGAGATCATCATCGGGTACGTCGGCGCCGCCGCGACCAAGTCGATCATGCTGGGCACGATCATCCTCGTCACGGCGCGTATCTTCGTGCCCTACGAGATCGCGCACCCCGTCTGGATGGCGGGCTTCCTCGTGCTGACCGCGGTCACGTTCAGCATGTTCGGCTTCATCATCGGCCTCTGGGCGGACGGGTTCGAGAAGCTGCAGCTCGTCCCGATGCTCATCGTGACGCCCCTCACCTTCCTCGGCGGGAGCTTCTATTCGATCAAGATGCTGTCGCCCGCCTGGCAGAAGCTCACGCTCTTCAACCCGGTCGTCTACCTCGTGAGCGGCTTCCGCTGGAGCTTCTACGACGTGTCGGACGTGAGCGTCGGCGTCAGCATGGGCATGACCCTGGGCTTCCTCGTGGCGTGCACGGCGGCGGTCCGCTGGCTGCTCCGGACGGGCTACCGGCTCAAGCCTTGAATTTCCGGCACCTTGCCGGATCTCGAAAAATCGTCCGCGCGCGTGTCGATCCGGGCTCGGGCCGACTGTCGTCCTCGTGAACGGCGGGATGGACCGCCGCACGAACGAGGAGAGACGACGATGCGATTCATGGTCCTGGTCAAGGCGTCGAAGGATTCGGAGGCCGGCAAGCTCCCCGACGAGAAGGCCCTCGTCGCGATGGGCCGCTTCAACGAGGAGCTGGTGAAGGCGGGCATCATGCTCGACGGCGCCGGCCTCAAGCCGAGCTCGGCGGGCGCGCGCATCCGCTTCGACGGCGACAAGCGCACGGTCGTCGACGGGCCGTTCCCGGAGAAGAAGGAGCTCCTCGCCGGCTACTGGGTCCTCCAGGTGAAGTCCCGCGAGGAGGTCATCGAGTGGATCAAGCGCGCCCCGTTCGAGAGCGGCGCCGAGATCGAGATCCGCCCGTTCTTCGAGGCGGGCGACTTCCAGATGGGCGCCGAGGCGCAGGCCGTCCACGACAAGGTGGCCGCGCAGCTGGCCGAGCAGCAGGCGAAGGCCTGAAGGGAGACGCCGATGAGGTTCATGATGATGATGAAGGCCGACGCGGACTACGAGGCGGGACGGCCGCCGCCCCCGGCGCTGATGGAGGCGATGGGCGCGTACACCGCGAAGAACGTCGAGGCCGGGATCGTGGTCCTGACCGGCGGCCTCGCCCCGAGCGCGATGGGCGGCGCGCGCGTCCACGTGAAGGGCGGCAAGATGCAGACGGTCGACGGCCCGTTCGCCGAGACCAAGGAGCTGATCGGCGGCTTCGCCGTCGTCGAGGCCCGGTCGCGCGAGCACGCCCTCGCGATCGCGCGGGAGTTCATGCAGGTGCACCGGGACGTCCTCGGCCCGACCTGGGAGGGGAGCTGCGAGATCCGGCCGGTGTTCGGCGGCGGCACGGAGATCCCCTGCCCCGAGGTGGACGAACGCCCGGGGCGTGCTATCGAGCACGCGTGATCCGCCGCATCCTCGTCCTCGCCGCCGCCTCCGCGCTCGCCGCCTGCGCCTCGCCGCGCGCGGCGTCCACGACGACCCTCACCGCCGCCGACGCGCCGGAGAGCGAGCCCGCCGCCCGCGCGTCGGGTCCGCTCCCCGCCCCCGCCGCCGAGGCCACGTCGGTCGAGGCGCCGCCGGGGCAGCTCGCGTGCCGGACGAAGGACGCCTTCGGGGTCACGAGCGAGGTGTACCTCGAGTGGAGCGGCGACCAGGCGAAGGGCGTGATCCGCAGCGTCGCGCCGAGCGGGATGGTCTCCGAGCGCCGCGTCCGCGGCGAGCGCGCCGCCGGAGGCGCCGTCGTCCTCGACGATCCCGGACAGACGGATCTGGTCACGCACGCGGCGGTCCTCGCGACCCACGCCGGCAAGCGGCACGTCCGCCTCGCCGACGCCGGCGACGCCTGGTCGGCCTGCGACTGAGGCGCTCCGCCACGCGCCGGTTGCGCCCGGGCGCGAGATCGTCTTGAACGAGGGCCTTGCCGTCCTCCGACACCCATCGCGCGATCAACGCGGTCTACCGCATCGAGTCGCCGAAGCTCATCGCCGGGCTCGCGCGCATCGTGCGCGACGTGGGCGTCGCCGAGGAGCTCGCGCAGGACGCGCTCCTCACGGCGCTCGAGCAATGGCCGAAGACCGGCGTGCCCGACAACCCGGGCGCGTGGCTCATGACGGCGGCGAAGAACCGCGCGATCAACGTCCTCCGCCGGGGCAAGCTCCTCGACCGCAAGCACGAGGAGCTCGGCCACACGATCGAGACCGAGCGCGAGGACGTCGTCGCGCGGCTCGAGGCGGAGCTCGACGACGACATCGGCGACGACCTTCTCCGCCTGGTGTTCACCGCCTGCCATCCGGTGCTCTCGCCCGAGGCCCGCGTGGCCCTGACGCTGCGCCTGCTCGGCGGCCTCACCACCGAGGAGATCGCGCGCGCGTTCCTCGTGCCGGAGCCGACGGTCGCGCAGCGCATCGTCCGCGCGAAGCGCACCCTCGCCGAGGCGAAGGTGCCGTTCGAGGTCCCGCGCGGCGAGGAGCTCGCCGGGCGGCTCGCGTCGGTGCTCGCGGTCATCTACCTGATCTTCAACGAGGGCTACGCCGCCACCGCCGGCGACGACTGGATGCGGCCGCAGCTGTGCGAGGAGGCGATCCGCCTCGGGCGCGTGCTCGCGGGCCTCACGCCGGACGAGCCGGAGGTGCACGGGCTCGTAGCGCTGATGGAGATCCACGCCTCGCGGGCGGCGGCGCGCACCGGCCCGAACGGCGAGCCGGTGCTGCTGCTCGAGCAGGATCGCACACGCTGGGACCGGCTCCTCATCCGGCGCGGCCTCGCGGCGCTCGAGCGCGCCACCGAGCTCGGCGGAACCCGCGGGCCGTACGTGCTGCAAGCCGAGATCGCGGCGTGCCACGTGCGGGCGCAGACCGCCGGCGACACCGACTGGGGTCGCATCGCGGCGCTCTACGCCGAGCTCGCCGAGCGTACGCCCTCGCCGATCGTGGAGCTCAACCGCGCGATGGCCGTCGCCATGAGCGAGGGCCCCGCCGCCGGACTCGCGATCCTCGACGCGCTCGCGAGCGAGCCGTCGCTCGCGGCGTATCCGTTCTACCCCAGCGCGCGCGGGGACCTGCTCGCGAAGCTCGGTCGCAACGACGAGGCGCGCGCCGAGCTCGAACGCGCCGCGTCGCTCACGAAGAACGAGCGCGATCGCACGCTGCTGCTCGAGCGCGCCGCCTCCCTGCGCAGCGCATAGCCTGCTAGGATCCCATGCGTGTCACGCATGGCCCCGCCGAGCCCGCGGCTCGACGTCCGCGATCTCCAGCTCGTGCTCGCGCTCGCCAGGGCGGGGAGCACGGTCAAGGCGGCCGCGTCGCTCCACGTCACCCAGTCGGCGGTGAGCCGCGGGCTGCTCCTCGCCGAGGAGAAGCTCGGCGCGCGGCTGTTCGAGCGCACCGCGCGCGGCCTCGCGCCGACGAAGGCGGGCGAGCGCCTCATCGCCGGGGCGGCGCCGGTGCTCGCGCAGCTCGTCGAGCTCGAGCGGCAGGCCGAGGCGCCCGTGCGCGAGCCGGTGCGCCTCCGCCTCGCGTGCGAGTGCTACACCGCGTATCGCTGGCTGCCGTCGACGGTGGCCTCGCTGCAGCGAACGACGCCGAGCCTCGAGGTCACGCTCGCTCTCGAGCACACGCGCGCGCCGGCGGAGGCGCTCGCGAACGGCGACCTCGACGTCGCGCTCCTCACCACGGGCAAGGTCCGCGGCGCAGGCATCGAGGAGCGCGCGCTCTTCTCCGACGAGATCGTGTTCGTCGTGTCGCGCGCGCATCCCCTCGCCTCGCGGCCGGCGCTCGCCGTCGCCGACCTGCTCGAGCACGCGCTCATCACCTCGTCGCAGACGCCCGATGCGGAGACGCGCTGGTTCGCCTCGCGCGTCTTCGGACGCACGGCGGCGCGCGTGCGTCACCTGCGGCTCCCGCTCACCGAGGCGATCGTCGACGCCGCGCGCGCGGGCATGGGGATCGCGGTGCTCTCGGAGTGGATCGCGACGCCCTATCTCGATGCCGGAGACCTGGTGGTGAAGCGGCTCCGCGGACGTGCGCTGCGCCGGCCGTGGCGGATCGCGTTCACGCGCGAGGCGGCGGACGGCGCGCGGCGCCTCGCGGCGGCGCTCGAGCCGGCGGCCCCGCGGATGTACCCCGCGGCCGAGTAGCCGCTCACCCGGCCAGGCGATCGAGGTGCAGCCGGATGTGCGCCGCCTGCGCGGGCGATCCGGCGAGCGCGATCGCCTGATCGAACGCGGCGCGCGCCTCGGCGGTGCGCCCGAGCTTCGCGAGCAGCGCGCCCTTCACGCCGAAGTAGTGGAAGTAGCCCGACAGGCGCGGCGCGAGCGGCTCGATCATGGCGAGCGCGGCCGCCGCGCCGTGCACCTTCTCCACCGCGACCGCGCGGTTCAGCGTCACCACCGGCGAGGACGTCAGCCGCTCGAGCGTCGCATAGAGCGCGTCGATCCGGGCCCAGTCGGTGTCCGCCGGGCGCGCCGCGCGCGCATGCATCGCCGCGATCGCCGCCTGCACCTGGTAGGGCCCCGGCGCGCGGTGCAGGAGCGCCTTGTCGAGCAGCGCGAGGCCCTCGTCGATCATCACGCGGTTCCAGCGCGACCGGTCCTGATCCTCGAGCAGCACGATCTCGCCCGCGCCGTCGAACCGCGCGTCCGCGCGCGCGTGCTGGAGGAGCATCAGCGCGAGGAGCCCCATGATCTCCGGCTCGCTCTGGAACAGGCGCAAGAGGAGGCGCGCGAGCCGGATGGCCTCGCCGCAGAGGGGGGCGCGCGCGTCGATCGCCGCGCCGGTCGCCGAGTAGCCCTCGTTGAACACGAGGTAGACGACGGACGCGACCGCCGAGAGCCGCTCCGCGCGCTCGATCGGGCCCGGCGCCTCGAACGGCACGTCGGCCCCCGCCACGCGCGCCTTCGCCCGCGTGATCCGCTGCTCCATCGCCGCCTCGGTCACCAGGAACGCGCGCGCGATCTGCGGCATGGACAGGCCGCACACGATCCGCAGGGCGAGCGCGATCTGCTGCGTCGCCGGCAGCTCCGGATGGCAGCAGACGAACAGGAGCCGGAGGACGTCGTCGCGGTAGTCGGCGGCATCGAGCCGCTCGGCCATCGCCGCGTCGGCGTCCTCGAGGTCGGAGAGCGTCTCCTCGCTCGGCAGCTCCCTCTCTCGCGCGCGCCGGCGCACGCCGTCGAGACCGGCGTTGCGTCCGACGAACACGAGCCACGCGGTGGGATCGCGCGGCGGGCCGTTGTCCGGCCACTTCTGGAGGGCGCGCAGGCATGCCTCCTGGAAGGCCTCCTCCGCGGTGTCGAGATCGCGGAACCACCGCAGGAGCGCGGCGAGCGCCTGGGGACGGGCGGCCCTGAGCGCCGCGTCGATCCAGGCGATGTCGGTCACGGCGCCGCCGTCTCCCCGCCGGACGTGCCGTTCGCCGCGAAGTAGCGGAGCGGCCGGATCTCGTAGCATCCGTTCGAGCTGCTCGCGCGCGCGAGGTCGTTCGCCGCCTCGATCGCCTGCTCGAGCGACGCGCACTCGACGACGAAGAAGCCGAGCAGCTGCTCCTTCGTCTCCGCGAACGGACCGTCGACCACCATCGTCTCCTTGCCCTTGCGCAGGGTGGTCGCCGACGTCGTGGGGAGCAGCCGCGCGACCGGTCCGAGCCGGCCCTGGCGGGCGAGCTCGTCCTGCACGACCATCAGCTTCGCGATGGCCGCATCGTCCTGCTCCTTCGTCCAGGAGCCGACGACGTCTTCACGGTCGTAACAGAGGATGGCGTAGAGCATGCGCGTTCGTGTCCTTTCGAGGACGGACGAGCATGCCCCTCGCCGACAGCGGTCGGAAGAAAAATCAGCCGTGCATCATCCGCCGCGACTCGCGCGCGCTCACGTCGCGGAGGACCCGGCCCGCGCGCCACGCGTACTCCGCATCGGCGATGTCCGAGAGGCTGATGACGCCGATCGCACGCATCCGGTCGTCGACACACACGATGCGCGACTTCCGCCACCGCCTCATCAGCTCCTCGGCGAGGGCGAGGTCGTCGTACGGGCTGCACGTCACCGGATCGGTGCTCATCACCCGATGGATCGGGGTGCCGTGCGGGCGGCGCTCGGCGAGGACCCGCACCGCGAGATCCCGATCGGTGATCGTCCCGACGACCTCTCCGGTGTCGTTGCACACCGGCATGAAGCCCACGCCGCTCGTGCGCATCCGCTCGGCGACGTCCGCCGCGGCATCCATCACCCAGCACGTCTCGACGTCCGTCTTCATGATGTCTCTGCACCGCATGGCCGTACCTCCTCTGGTGGCTGGCGAAGAAAGCGCGCCGCGCGTGCAACCGACGTTCCGCCCGCGCGCGCGCCGCGCAGCGGCGACGGCGTGAACCCGCGGCGACGTCCGTGCGCCGGCGCACGCGCGCCGCGCGCCGCGGCGCTCGCGCTCGCCCGCACACGTTCAGCCCGCCGCGCGCCCGGCCTGCACCCCGAGGTGATCGACGAACCAGCGCGCGGCGGAGCGCGCCACCTCTTCGAGCGTCCCCGGCTCCTCGAAGAGGTGGGTCGCGCCGGGCACGACCTCGAGCGACTTGTCGCACGCGAGCGCGGCGAGCGCCTGCCGGTTGAGCGCGAGGACCTCCTCGTCGAAGCCGCCGACGAGGAGCAACGTCGGCGCGCGCACGCGGCCGAGCGCCGCCTCCGCGAGGTCCGGCCTGCCTCCGCGCGAGACGACCGCATGCACGACGTGCGGGCGTTCGGCCGCCGCGACCAGCGCCGCGGCCGCGCCCGTGCTCGCGCCGAAGTAGCCGATCTCCAGCGCGCGCGTCTCCGCCTGCGTCCGTGCCCAGTCGGTCGCGAGCACCAGACGCGTGGCGAGGAGGCCGATGTCGAACCGCAGATGACGCGTGTACGCGTCGATCGCCTCCTCCTCCTCGGTGAGCAGATCGAGCAGCAGCGTCGCGATCCTCTCGCGCTGGAGCACCCCCGCGACGTACTGGTTGCGCGGGCTGTGCCGGCTGCTCCCGCTGCCGTGCGCGAAGAGGACGAGCCCGCGCGCCTCCGCGGGGACGACGAGCGTGGCGCCGAGCTGGCCCTGCGGGACGGGGATCCGGATCTCGCGCTCGCGCATGGCCGGCACGACCTCGGACCGCACCCGGGCGTGCGCCTCGGGGACCGCCTGCGCGGCGTGCGCGCGCTCGAGGAGAGCCGCGACCTCGTCGTCCGTCGTGGCCGTGAAGTCCTCGTACCAGAGCCCGACGGCGTAGAGCGGGTCCTCGGCATGCAGACAGACGACCTCGTCGGCTTCCGGCGTGAGCTCCTCGATGCTGCTCGCCGCGCCGACCGGCACCGCGAGCACGATGCGCCCCGCGCCGCGCGCGCGCAGGGTCTGCAGCGCCGCCCTCACGGTGGCGCCGGTCGCGATGCCGTCGTCGATCACGATCACCGTGCGCCCGCGCACGTCGGGCACCGGCGCGCCGGCACGAAAGCGCCGCACGCGCTCGTCGACCTCGAGGCGCCTCGTGGCGACGAGCTCCGCGAGCTCTCGCTCCGGCACGCCGAGGCGGCGGACGAGATCGCGATCGACGTACATCGACCCGTTCTCGCCGACGGCCCCGATCGCGAGCTCGGGGTGGAGCGGCGCGCCGATCTTGCGGACCACGCACACGTCGAGCGGCGCACCGAGCGCGCGCGCGACCTCGGCCGCGACCGGCACGCCGCCGCGCGGCAGCCCGAGCACGATCGGCGAGGCGTCGCGGTAGGCCTCGAGCCGGACCGCGAGCCGTCGTCCTGCTTCGACGCGGTCCTGGAACAGCTTGCGGATCATCATGATCGCGGAGCGATCCTCGAAGCGTGCCACGCGCCCGCAGTTCGTCGGCGTGCGACTTGCGTCGAATGCGCGCGATGAAGCTGCGCGCGATCATGACCACGCCGGTGCTCACCCTGACGCCGAGCGAGCCCGCAAGCGATGCGTTCGCGCTCCTGCGCGACGCGGGCGTACGTCATGCGGTCGTCGTCTCGGGCGGTCGCGTCGCCGGCGTCGTCTCCGATCGCGATTTCGGCGGGCCGGCCGGGGGCGCGGTCCGCAAGGGCAAGACCGTCGCCGACCTGATGCAGATCGATCCGGTCGTCGCGCCTCCGGAGCTCACCGCGCTGCGGGCGGCGCTCCTCGTGCGCAAGCACCGCATCGGCTGCATCCCGGTGGTCGAGGAGGGCAAGCTCGTCGGCATCGTCACGCGCAGCGATCTGCTCGTCGCGCTCGCGCAGCGGCGCAAACGCGAGCGCGAGACCGGGCGGCGCGACCGCGAGCCGGCCGAGGTCCCGCGTCCGCCGCACCTCGTGTCGCCGAACCGTGACAAGTGGCCGTGATCGTCAGCCCTTGAGGACGCCGATCGGCTCGAGGCGCGCCACCTTGCGCGCGAGGCCGGCGCGCTCGACCACGTCGACGACGCGCTCGACGTCCTTGTACGCGACGGGCGCCTCCTCCGCGAGCTCGGCGTTCGACGGACAGCGCACCGCGATGCCCTGCGCGACGAGCGCGCGCCGGAGCTCGCTGCCGCGCACCTGCTGCTTGGCCGCCGTCCGGCTCATCGCCCGCCCCGCGCCGTGGCACGCGCTCGACCAGGACAGCCCGCTCGCCCCCGCGCCGAGCAGCACGAACGACGCCGTCCCCATGCTCCCGGGGATGAGCACGGGCTGGCCGCGGAACGCGCGCGTGGCGCCCTTCCGGTGGACGCAGACGCGCATCCCTCCGTGGTCCTCGAGCTTCGCGATGTTGTGGGCGACGTCGTAGACCACGCGCAGCGACGGGTCCTTCGCCGTCGCCGCGAAGACCTCGCGGACGCGATGCGTGAGCACCTCGCGGTTGGCCCACGCGAAGTTCGCCGCCGCGCTCATCGCCGCGAGGTACGCCTCCCCTTCCCGCGACGACAGCGGGGCGCACGCGAGCTGCCGGTCCGGCAGCGTGATGTGGTGGCGGGCCAGCGCCGCGTCCATCGCGCGCACGTGATCGGTGCAGACCTGGTGGCCGAGGCCGCGCGAACCGGTGTGGAGCAGGACGGTGACGCGGTCGAGCGCGAGGCCGAGCTCCGCCGCGGCCTGCGCATCGAACACCGCCTGCACGTACTCGATCTCGAGGAAGTGGTTCCCTCCGCCGAGGGTGCCGAGCTGATCGCGGCCGCGGGCCTTCGCGCGCGCCGACACCGCCGACGCGCGCGCGCCCGCGAGGCGTCCACCCTCCTCGATGCGGGCGAGGTCCTCGGCGCTGCCGAGCCCGTGACGCCGGACGATCTCGGGCGCGCCTCCCTCGAGCACCGCGTCGAGGTCGTCGGCGTCGAGCTCGAGGCGACCGCCATGCCCGTAGCCGGCCGGGATGCTGCGCATCAGCTGATGGAGGACGGGCTCGACGTCGCCGAGGTCTCCGCGCGCGAGCGGCGAGACGAGCAGGCGCACCCCGCAGTTGATGTCGAAGCCGATCCCTCCGGGCGAGACCACGCCGTCGGGCCACGCCGTCGCCGCGACGCCGCCCACGGGGAACCCGTAGCCCTCGTGCATGTCGGGCATGCCCACGACCGGCGGGACGATGCCCGGGAGCGTCGCGACGTTCCGCAGCTGCTCGACGCTGCGGTCGCGGCCGATCTGCGAGAGGAGCACGTCGTCGGCGACGATGCGCGTTCCGTTCGCCTCGACGATCACGTCGGACACCCGTTCGAACCCCGCGAGCGCCATGGTCCCTCCTACACGTCCAGCACCACGATCCCGTGGAGGCCTCCCGGCACGTCGGTGACCGCCAGGCGGTGCCACGTCGCCGCCTTCACCGCCGTGCGCGGCGCATGCGGGCTCCGCCCGCGCATCGTCGCCTCGAGGTGGGTGTCGCTCGCGCGCTCGATCGTCACGTCGGCGTAGACGCGCTTGTGAACGTCGGCGCGATACACGAGCTCGTTGAGCCAGTCGGCGAGCAGCGAAGCGCGGTCGCGCGAGGACAGCTCGACGTGCTCGACCGCGCCGTCCGGCGAGCCCGCCGCGTCCTCCGCCATGATCTCGGCGAGCGCACGCGCGGCCTCTTCGAGCAGCGCGCGCAGATCGGGCGCCTCGACGAAGAGCTCGATCTCTCCCGTGTGCTCGATCAAGCGGTGCCGCGCCTGCATCGCCCCTCCTCGTGGCGCGATCCGTCGCAAGGCGCGTTCCAGCCGCATCGCGACGCGGGGCACGCCACGTGCCCTTCGTCCGCGGGGGAGCGACCATGAACGTCGAGGAGATCGTCGGTCGCGCGGTGTCGGCGCTTCGCGACGGCGAGCAGAGGCTCCGCCGCGCGCTCGAGGCGGCGCCCGCGATCGTGAGCGGGCGCGCGCACGAGGCGCTCGCCAAGGCCGTCGGGCTCGAGCTGGGCCGCCCGCTCGAGGCATGCGCGATCGAGCGCTTCCCCGACGGCGAGACCACGGTGCGCGTCGACGAGCACATGCGCGGTCGCGACGTCTTCGTCGTGCAGCCCACGGCGGCGCCGGTCGGGGAGAACATCCTCGAGCTCGCGCTCGTCGCCGACGCGCTGCACCGTGTCGGAGCCGCGCGCGTCACGGCGCTCGTGCCCTACTTCGGCTTCGCCCGCCAGGAGCGCCGCGTGCACCCCGGCGAGCCGCTCGGAGCACGCGTCGCCGCGGACCTCGTCGGCTGCGGGCGCTTCGCTCGGATCGTGACGGTGGACCTGCACGCCCCGGCGGTCGAGGGCTTCTTCGGCGTCCCCGTCGAGCACCTGTCCGCGGTGCCGCTCCTCGCGGAGGCCGTCCGCCAGCATCTCCGTCGCGACACCGTCGTCGTCTCGCCCGATCTCGGGGGCGCGAAGCTCGCGCGGGCCTACGCGCACGAGCTCGGCCGGCCGGTCGCGATCGTGCACAAGACGCGGCTCGGCGGACGTCACGTCGAGGCGCTCGACGTCACCGGCGAGGTCAAGGGCCGCTCCTGCGTGATCGTCGACGACATGATCGCGACCGGCGGAACGATCGAGGCGGCGGTCGCCGCGCTCCGCGAGCGCGGCGCCGGCGACGACGTCACCGTCGTCGCGACGCACGCCGTCCTCGCCAGCAACGCGCTCGAGGTCCTCTCTCGCGCGCGCATCACCCGGCTCGTCACGACGGACACGCTTCCCGCGCGCGAGGGAGGCGCCTTCGAGCGCGTCCACGTGCCCGTCGCGCCGCTGCTCGCGGACGCCGTGCGCCGCCTCGCGGCCGATCGGCCCGCGGCGGAGCTGGCCGCGGCCGCGCGCTGAGCTCGCGCCGCGGCACGTCACGTGCTCGGCGCCCTCACCGAGGAGGCGAACGATGCTCTGCGAACAGGTGATGAAGCGAGACGTGAAGTCGCTGACCGAGAACCAGACCGCGAAGGCCGCGGCGCGGCTCATGCGCGAGGCGGGCATCGGGTTCCTGCCGATCTGCGATGCGGCGGGCAAGGTCGTGGGCACCGTCACCGATCGCGACATCGTGATCCGCCTCGCGGCCGACAGCGGCTCGCTCGAGACGACGTCGCTCGACAAGGTGATGACCCACGACGTCGTCGCGTGCAGCCCGAAGGACGACCTCACCCGGGCGGAGGAGCTGATGGAAGCGTGCCGGAAGTCGCGCATCCTCTGCGTCGACGATCTCGGCCGTCCGATGGGCGTGATCAGCCTGTCGGACATCGCGCGCTACGAGGACGACCAGCGCCTCTCGAAGCTGCTCCGGACGATCACGTCGCGCGAATCGCGATGACACGCCTCGCTCTCGCCGGCGCGCTCGTGCTCGCCTCCTGCCGGAGCGCGCCGGAGCCCGCCTCGTTGACCTCCGCGCCCGCGGGCGACGCGACCGCGACGCGGGAGAGGATGCGGGGCCACGACGCGCACGGCGCCGCCATCCGCGACGCGGTCGCACGCGGGGACCTCGACACGGCGCGCCGCGAGTCGCGCGTCCTCGCCGAGCTCCGCCCGCAGGGCGACCTCGCGCCGGCGTGGCGCAAGCCGCTCGAGGCGATGAACGCGGCCGCCGCTCGCCTCGCGGAGGCGACGGACATCGGCGCGGCGAGCCACGCGCTCGGCGCGCTCGCGCGGACGTGCGGCGACTGCCACGCGACGCTCGGCGGACCGGCGGCCACCATCGGCGAGGCCCCGGAGGCGGAGGACGGCGGGGTCACCCTCCGGATGAAGCGGCACCAGTGGGCCGAGGCCCGCCTCTGGGACGGCCTCGTGGTCCCGTCCGATCGCGCGTGGCGCGCCGGCGCGCACGCGCTCGCCGATGCGCCGCTCGTGCCCGCCGCCGCGCCCGCCGCCGACGTCCTCGCGCAGTCGGTGCACGCGCTCGGGCGCAAGGCGATCGTCGTCGGCGCGCCGGTCGATCGCGGCGCGGTGTACGGCGAGCTCATGGCGACGTGCGCGTCGTGCCACGCGCTCGTGCGCTGACGCCGCCCGTCAATGGAGGAGCTGGAGGCGGTTCACGACCTCGCCGACGTCGGGGACGAACCACGCGTCGCGCTCGGCCGCGCTTCGCTCGAGCGCGCAGCTCACCGTACCGTCGAGCGTGATCGACGTGTCGTGCGCGCTCACCCGGATCTGTCCGGCGTCCACGAGCGGGTCCTTCTCGAGCACGATGCGGATGCCCTCGACGAGGTCGAGCTCGTCGAACTCCTCGGGCACGCGCGCGCCGAGGAAGTCCTTCACGTCGCGCGTGCCGGGCACCCACCACGCGAGCGCCGATGCCAGTCGCGCGTGGTTGCGGCTGGGCACGGTGCCGTCGAGCGTGACCACGCCGCCCGAGACGGCGATGCGCATGTTGCCCTTGGCCTGACCGATGGCCCGCGCTTCGCGGAGCCGCTCGATGCGTCCGTCCTCCAGCACGTCGATCGCGCACTCGTCGAAGCTCGAGTCCCCGAGGATCATCGGCACGAGGTGATCGCGAATCGCCGCGTCGCCCATCCTTTCGGCGGGGACGACGCGCAGGCGATCGTCGATCAGGCCGACGGCGCGCGACGCGGCGAGCCGCTCGAGCGTGAGCTTCTTCGTACGGACGTCCGCGACCTCGCCTTCGACGGTGAGCACCCGATCGGCGAGCGCGAGCAGCGGCCCGCTCGCGAACGTGAGCTGCGGATCGCGCGACAACGAGGCCGCGAGCGCGTCGAGCACGCTGCGCTCGTCTGAGCTCGTGACGAGTCGCGTACGAGGGTTCTGCATGAGCACGCATCGTGCAAGGCACGGACCATGAGCGCGGTCACCGACGCCATTGCCTGGATCGAACGCGCACGCCGCCTCGTGCCGGCCGAGGATCGCAAGGTCCTGCTGTCGCCGCCACGCCTCGTCGCCCGCTTCACGCGCTTCGCGTGGCGGCGCCGGCATCACACGGAGGAGCACGATCCCGCCGACGACGTCCGACGCCGCGACCCGGATCTGGTCGCGCTGCTCACCGATCTCTACCGCGTCGTCGGCCGCTGGTACTTCCGCCTGCGCGTCGAGCACGTCGACCACGTGCCGGCCGAAGGCCCGGTGCTCCTCGTCGGCAACCACAACGGCGCGCTCCTTCCGAGCGACGGCTTCTTCACCGCGCTCGCGATCTGCGACCGCTACGGTCCGGAGCGCGCGGTCTACCCGCTCGCGCACGACTTCCTGTTCGAGGATCCCCTCCTCCGATCGTACGCGCTGCGCCTCGGCATGCTCCGCGCAGGTCGCGAGAGCGCCGAGCACGCGTTCGCCGCCGGTGGATGCGTGCTCGTCTACCCGGGCTCCGATCTCGACACGTTCCGCCCGTTCCGCGATCGCCACAAGGTGATCCTCGGCGGCCGCAAGGGGTTCTTGAAGCTCGCGCTGTCGTGCAACGTCCCGATCGTCCCGGTCGTCTCGTGCGGGACGCACGAGCAGCTCGTCGTCCTCACCCGGGGCGATCGGCTCGCGCGCCGCCTCCACGCGCATGCCTGGGCGCGGACGGAGGTGCTGCCGATCGTCCTGTCGATCCCGTGGGGGCTCACGTCGGGGTTCGTCCCGTACCTGCCGCTCCCCGCGCAGACGACGCTGCGCTTCGGAGCGCCGATGCGCTGGCCGGAGCTCGGCCCCGAGGACGGCGATCGACCGGAGGTGCTCGAGCGCTGCTACCGCGAGGTCGAGGACACCATGCAGGCGATGCTCGACGAGATGAGCGCCGGCCGGCGCTTCCTGCTGGGACCGCGAACCGGGCGACGAGCGCTCAGGCGCGGAACATCCGGAGGAAGACGTCGCGCGCGCGGTGCAGCTGCTCGAGCGTGATCCACTCGTCGGGACCGTGCGCCTGCGCGATGTCGCCCGGGCCGAAGACGATCGCGTCGACGCCGCTCGCCGCGAGCAGCGCCGCCTCGGTCCAGAACCCGAGATCGATCGGCGCGCGCGCGGCGTCGCCGACGAGCGGCTCGAACGACGCGAGATCGCGCGTCGCGAACGGGGCGTTGTCGCGCGTGAAGCGGGTCGTCGCCGAGGGGACCACCCGCGCGACGATCGCCTCGAGCTCGCGCCGGATGGCGACGGTGTCCGCGCCCGGCGGCGGGCGCAGCGAGACGACGAGCCGGGCGTGTGCGGGGATGACGTTGAACGCGACGCCGCCCTCGAGCTTCGCGAGGTTCAGGCACATGCCCTGGAAGCCGGGCGGTCCGGATGCGCGATGCGCGCGCGCCCAGTCGTCGAGCGCGACGCCGAGGCGCGAGAGCATCGCGATCGGCGAGGGCAGCCCGTCGGCGAACGAGGAGTGACCGCCGGGGCCGGTCACGTCGACCTCGAACGAGGCGATGCCGCGGTGGCGCGTGCCCGCACGCAGGCTCGTCGGCTCGCACACGATCGCGCGCTCGAGCCCCGCGCGATGCGGACCGCCGACGAACGCGCGGAGCACGACGCTCGAGTGCTCCTCGTCGCCGGAGAAGAGGATGCCGGTGTCCTTCGGCGTCACCTCGGCGAGCGCCGCGAGGATCGCGGCGGCGGCGCCCTTCGTGTCGGCGGAGCCGAGGCCGTAGAGCCGGCCGTCGGCGATGCGCGGCACGAAGGGATCGGACGACCAGTCGGCGTTCGGCGGCACCGTGTCGAGGTGCGCGTTGACGAGGAGCTTCGGCTCGCCGAAGCGCGCGTACACGTACGACGCGTGCTTGCCCTGCGCGCGCGGGACGTCCGCGACCGTGACGTCGCCGGCGCCGCGCTCGCGGAGCAGCTCGGCGAGCCTGTCGGCGAGCGGACGTTCGTGGCCCTCGTCGACGTCCGTGCGGAAGGCGACGAGCTCGGAGAGGATGGCGACGGGATCGGTGCTCTTGGGCGTCACGCGGGCGGGGCCATCCGACGCGAATCCGCGGCCGCCGTCAACGGCGGCGCGAGCGCCCAGAGGTGGGATGCCGCTCGCCGTCTTCCACGTGAGCTCCACGTGAGCTCCACGCGA
>JBDHVD010000079.1:0-23929 GCA_039809525.1 Labilithrix sp.
AGCGCGGCACCGGCATCCTCGAGGAGATGGGCCTGCGCGACAAGTGCCCGGTGCTCGTCTCCACCTTCTCGAAGACGTTCGGCGGCATCGGCGGCCTGCTCCTCGGCAGCGAAGAGGTCGTCGATCTGGTGAAGCACAACGCGCGGAGCTTCCTCTTCAGCGCGTCGCTCCCCGTCCCCGTCGTCGCCGCGGCGTCGACGATCCTCGACATGCTCGAGACCGACGGTCCCGCGATGGTCCGCGAGCTCCACCAGAAGGCGGCGTACTTCCGGGGCAAGCTCACCGAGGCCGGCTTCGATCTCGGCGCGAGCAACACGCACATCATGCCGGTCATGTGCCGCGAGGAGCGCAAGACGCTCTTCATGCACGTCGCGCTCCTCGAGTGCGGCGTCCTCATGGTGCCCATCACCTATCCGGCGGTGAAGCACGGCGAGGAGCGGCTGCGCGTCAACATCACGCGCGGCCACACGCAGGAGGACATGGATCAGGCGCTCGAGCTCCTGAAGACGTACGGCGAGGCGTTCTTCGTCCT
Source organism: Labilithrix sp. (assembly GCA_039809525.1). GTDB lineage: Bacteria > Myxococcota_A > Polyangia > Polyangiales > Polyangiaceae > Labilithrix. The sequence goes on from JBDHVD010000079.1 coordinate 533, forward strand.
CTCGGGCGAGGACATCGGCCCGATGGAAGCCGACGCGGTCTGACGGCGCACCCGCCGCCGGCGGTCCGATCACGACGTCTGCGCTAGGGTCGGCGCATGCCGACCGAACGCGAGAAGATGCTCCAGGGCGAGCCGTACGATCCGCTCGATCCCGAGCTGGTCGCCGCGCGCGCGCGGGCGCGTGACCTCTGCCAGGACCTGAACGCGACCCGCGAGGCGGATCACGAAGAGCGCCGGCGCATCCTGGAGGCGCTGTTCGCGACCGGCGGCGACTCGGTGTGGATGCAGCCGCCGTTCTTCTGCGATTACGGCTCGAACATCGAGCTCGGCGAGCGCGTGTTCTTCAACTTCGACTGCGTGGTGCTCGACGTCTGCACGGTGCGCATCGGGAGCTTCACGCTCTTCGGGCCCGCGGTGCAGATCTACACGCCGATGCACCCCATGAACGCCGAGCTGCGGCGCAAGGAGGAGTACGGCAAGCCCGTCGAGATCGGCTCCGACGTCTGGGTCGGCGGAGGCGCGCTCATCCTCCCCGGCGTGACGATCGGCGCGCGTGCGGTCATCGGCGCCGGGAGCGTGGTGACGCGCGACGTCCCCGAGGGCGTCTTCGCGGCGGGCAACCCCTGCCGCGTCATCCGCGCGATCACCGAGTGAGACGATCGGTCAGGAAGCGGGGACGGCGGCGCCCTCGGCCTTGAGCTTCACCAGGGCCTTGGCCACGTCCTCGACCGTCGAGATGTCGCTCAGCACGTCGTTCGGGATGGTCACCGCGAAGCGATCCTCGATGTCGGCCACGAGCTCCATCACGCCGAGGCTGTCGAGACCGAGGTCGTTCTGGATGTGATCGTTCGGACGGATCGTCCGCTCGCCGTCGACGTGCTTCTTGAGGATCTGCGTCGTGACCTCGAGCGTCTCTTCGTACGTGACCATCGCGCCCCGACACTACCACCCGACCGGCGAGGTCGCTACGGGCTCCGCGACGTGAACGGCGCCGCGAGCGCGAGCGCGACGCGCGCCGGATCGGGCGCGTCGAAGATCGCGCGGATCACCGCGATTCCGTCGGCGCCTGCGGCGGCGCACGACGCAGCGCGGCGAACGTCGACGCCTCCGAGCGCGACGATCGCGACCTCGCGCCGCGTGATGGCGCGCGCCCGCACGAGCGCCTCTTCACCGCGCGGCGCGCCCTTCCCCGGCGTCGCGTAGATCGGGCTCACGAGCGCCGCCGTCGCGCGCTCGCGGACGGCGTGCTCGACCGCGGCGTCGTCGTGGGCGGCGATCGAGATCCATGCATCTTCCCCGAGGAGCGCCCGCGCGCGGGCGACGTCGGGCCGCTCGCCCGGCAGGTGCACGCCGGGCGCGCCGAGGCGGCGCGCGTCGTCGGGCGTCCCGTTCGGCACGACGCGCGCGCCGGTGGCGCGGAGCCGCGCGAACGCCGCGTGGCGCACGTCCGGCGCCGAGGTCTTGTCGCGGTGCTGCACGACGAGCATGCCGTCCGGCAGCACGGCGAGCACGGCGTCGATCGTGCGGGTGAGATGGTCGATCGGGTAGCGGGGATCGGTGACGAGGACGATCACTTCTCGCCGAGCTCGACCTTCGCCTCCGGCACGTGCCGGTTCGACGGATAGCGAGCGACGAGGAAGCGGAGCGTGTCCTTGGCGGCGGCCTCGTTGCCCTTCGCGCGGAAGTCCTGCGCGAGGTCCCAGAGCGCGTCGCCCGCGGTGTCCTCGCGCCGGAGGCTCGGATCGGGATCGCGGCTGCACTGCATCGGCGCGCTGCCGAGCGACGCGAGGACGAGCCCTGCTCCCACGAACGCGCGGATCACTCGATCAACCCCGCCGTCGGGCTCGACGCGTTCGCGTAGCGCGTGCGCGGCATGCGGCCGGCGAGGCGCGCCTTGCGTCCGGCCTGCACCGCCTCGCGCATCGCCGCGGCCATGAGCACCGGGTCCTTCGCGTGCGCGATGGCGGTGTTCATGAGCACGCCGTCGCAGCCGAGCTCCATCGCGATCGCCGCGTCGCTCGCGGTGCCGACGCCGGCGTCGACGATCACCGGCACCTTCGCGTGCTCGAGGATGATCGAGAGGTTGTGCGGGTTGCGGATGCCGAGCCCGCTGCCGATCGGCGCCGCCAGCGGCATGACCGCGGCGCACCCGGCGTCCTCGAGCTTCTTGCACACGATGGGATCGTCGATGCAGTAAGGCAGGACGGTGAAGCCCTCCTTCACCAGGACCTTCGCCGCCTCGACCGTCTGCTCGTTGTCCGGGTAGAGGGTCTTCGCGTCGCCGATCACCTCGAGCTTCACCAGATCGGCGATCCCGAGCTCGCGCGCGAGGCGCAGCGTGCGCACCGCCTCGTCCGCGCTGTAGCAGCCCGCCGTGTTCGGCAGGAGCGTCCACTTCTTCCGCTGGAGCAGGCTCATGAGCGAGCCCGTGCTCTTGTCGCCGAGGTCGACGCGGCGCAGGGCGACGGTGACGATCTCCGCGCCCGACGCGTCGATCGCGGCCTCGGTCTCCTCGACGCTCTTGTACTTGCCGGTGCCGACGATCAGGCGGCTCGCGAAGCGCCGGCCGGCGATGACGAGGGAGTCGTCCATGCGCTCTCGATTAGCCGATCGCGGGGCGCGCGCCAACGCCGATGGAGCCACATCCAGGCGGCGGGATCGCGCCGGACGAAGCCCTCGAGCGCGGCCGTCGCGCAGGTCGCCGCGCGCGCGACGTCGCCGTGCGATCGCGGCGGATCGAGGACGGCCAGCACCTCGACGCGGTGGGCGCTGCCGGCGCGCGACCCGGCGACGACGAGCATCGAGGCCGCGGCGCGGCGCGCGAGCACCGCGGGCGCGCGGTCGACGAGCGCCGTCGCGCCGAGGAACCGCGCCTCGATCGCGTGGGTCGCGCGATCGGGCACCTGATCGATCGGCAGCGCGACGCAGGCGCCTCCGGCGAGCGCACGGCGGGCCGCGGCCAGGGCACCGGCCGGCCGGATGGTCCCCACGCCGAGGCGCGCGCGGAGATGTGTGCAGAATGCATCGAAACCGGGCGACGAGAACGGCTTGGCGACGACCACGAGGCGCCGGCCCCGCTCGGCGAGCGCCTTCGCCGCGGCGGCCGCGGCGAGCTCCCAGTTGCCGGTGTGCGACGCGCAGAGCACGACCGGACCGCGGGCGAGCGCGCGATCGAGCGCGGCGGCGTCGAGCGTGACGTGCTCCTCGATCGCCCGCGCCCGCCGCGCGTCGCCTGCCCCCGCGAGCCAGAGCAGCTCGAAGACGCCGCGCCCGAGCGACGCGTACATGCGCCGCGCCTGGTGCGCGGGATCGCCGATGCCGGCACGCGCGAGCGCGCGCTCGACGGTCGAACGCCGGATGCGCGCGAGCGATCCGGCGACGAAGCCGAGGGCGTCGCCGAGGAGACCTGTGGCACGCCACGGCAGGAGCGCGACGAGCGCCGCCAGGAGCCGGAGCGCGACGTCGATCAGAGGAACCCGGCCGGGCGGCGCGGGGCGCCTCCGCCGACGCCCTCGATGGTCGCGGCGAACAGGTCCGACGCGACGAACGCGACGGTCTTCTTGTCGCCCTTCGCGTAGATCAGCTCGCCGTCGAAGCGGACGTTGTCGATCTTCTGGAAGGCCAGGCTCGCGCCGTCGTGGGAGACGTGCAGGGTCACGTTCGAGCCGTCGGGCAGCTGGTAGCCGCCGTCCTTCTCCTGCTTGGCCTGGGCGGACTTGAGGATGTGCTCGATCTGCTCGCGCGTCATGATGATAGCGGTTTAGCTTGCGTCGGCCCGGTGCGGAAGGGAGATTTCACGCCGAGCCCCCCGGATGAATCCGCCCAACGACCGCAACGATCGCAACGGTCGCGACGAGCGCCACCGCGACGCACGGGAGCCGCCGCCGCCCGAGCCCGCCCGGCAGAACGGCGATCGGCGCGCCGCGGTCTCGCAGCGCCCGCCCGACGCCGACGAGATCGTCGTCCTCCGGGACGTGAAGAAGTCCTTCGGCGACCAGGAGGTCCTGAAGGGGATCGACATCGTCGCGCGCAAGAAGGAGACCACCGTGATCATCGGCGGCTCCGGCGCGGGCAAGACGACGCTGCTGCGTCTCATCGTCGCCCTCGAGCGCGCCACCAGCGGCAGGATCTTCGTCGACCGCGAGGACGTCACCGATCTCCCCGAGCGCGAGCTCAACCGCGTGCGGAAGAAGTTCGGGATGGTCTACCAGTACGCCGCGCTGCTCGACTCGATCACCGTCTTCGAGAACGTCGCATTCCCGCTCGTGGAGCACACGAAGCTCTCGAAGAAGGAGATCCGCGAGCGCGTGATGAACAAGCTCGAGATCCTCGGGCTCGATGCGAAGACCGTCGCGACCAAGTTCCCGTCCGAGCTGTCGGGCGGCATGCGGAAGCGCGTCGGGCTCGCGCGCGCCCTGATGCTCGAGCCGCCGATCCTCGTGTACGACGAGCCGACGAGCGGCCTCGATCCGCTCACGAGCCGTCTCGTCGACGACCTCATCGAGGAGATGCGGCAACGGTTCGGGGTGACCAGCATCGTCATCTCCCACGACATCGCGAGCTGCTTTCGCATCGCGCACCAGGCGGTCCTCCTCATCAAGGGCCGCGTCGAGGCGTCGGGAACGCCCGACGCGCTCCTCGAGGGCGACAGCCAGATCGCCCGGGACTTCATCCGCAACTCGGGCGTCGACGTGCGCTCGCTCGACCGCGTGACCGACGCGCCCGAGAGCCGGTCGGAGGCCGGATCCGAGCACACCCAGCGCATGCCTCGCCCCTGACGCTCGAGGGGCGTGCGCGCCGGCCGATCGGCGGTATGCTGTCTGACGATGGGCCCGCTCCATCCCCACCCGTACGTTCCGGCGCCGCGGGTGAAGCGGAACGAGGGGAAGGCCGTCGCCTCGCTGGTGCTGGGGCTCGCGAGCATCACCTGCCTCGGGTTCGTCACCGGCCTCCCCGCGATCGTGCTCGGCGCGATGGCTCGCCGCGACATCGATCGATCGCAGGGCGCGCTCTCCGGATCCGGCCTCGCGGCCGGCGGCATCGTCTCCGGCCTGTTCGGGACCGGGATCGGCCTCGTGGCGCTCCTCTTCGTCCTCGGCGGCGCGATCGAGCTCGCGCAGCGCCCGGTGACGGACGACGCGCCGGTGGCCGCCGCCGGCACGAGCTCGTACGGCGCGCTCGACGTGGTCGATCTCGACGACGAGCGGCCGCTCCAGGCGCAGCTCGCCGACGTCGTCGAGGGCGCGCGCGCGAAGGGGCGCACCGTCGTCCTGCAGACGCACGTGCGCACGAACCCGCGCTGCGCCCAGATCGCCGCCGCCCTCCCCGACCGCCGCGTGCAGCGCGCGCTCGCGAACGTCACGCTCGTGCGCGTCGACGTCGATCGCTGGGACGGCGAGCTGCGGGCGATGCGCGTGGAGACGGCGAGCGCGCCGTGGTTCTACAAGCTCGACGCCGCCGCGCTCCCGATCGACGCCATCAGCGCGGACGAGCTGGACGGGACGGTCCCGGAGAAGCTGGCGCCGGTGCTCGCCCGCTTCGTCCGTCGCGATCGCCGCTGATCCTCCGCGCGAACGCGACGAGGCGCTCGCTCTTCTCCACCGGCAGGAGCGATGCGAAGGCCACGCCCGTGAGCGGGTAGAAGAACCCGATCGCCATCGCCACGAGGACGCCGAGGTGGAAGGCCCATGCGGCCGCGGCCCAGGCGCGCGCGAGGCGCGGCGACACGAGCGCGGCGGGCGCGCCGAGCTCGACCGCGAGCGTGAAGGCCGAGAGCACCACGAGGAGCGCCGGGGTCCCCGCGAGCCACGCGGCGACCGGCGAGTGGAAGCTCCCGAGCTCGATCTTCCGGAGCGCGTCGAACGCGAGCCAGTCGCCGAGCGCGCGTCCGGAGAGCCACGCGGCTCCGCCCGCGCGGAGCTTCGTGACGCCGGCCACGAAGTACGTGAGCGTCGTCGCGACGCCGAGGGTGCGGACGGTCCACGCCTCGTCGTCGAGCCAGGCCGCCACGGCGAGGACGCCGACGTGCAGGACGAGGAGGTTCTCCGAGTGGAGGACCTTGCCGAACGAGCTCCGGTAGGTGGTGACCCACAGGAGCGCGAGGAAGAAGACGATCCCGCTCGCCCGGAGGCGCACGCCGCGCACGAACGCGATCCCGGAGAGGAGCGCGACGATCGCGATCGCCCAGGTGGCCGCGGGCGGGAGCGGCGCCCGCAGGAACGAGGCGACGCCGACGGGCGACAGCTCGCTCGCGTCGTGGCGCGACAGGTCGGCGAAGTACGGCAAGCGCACCGCGAGGTAGACGACGGCGAACGCGCCGGTGAGCACGCGGATCAGCGCGGAACGCTGCATGATGCATGCACCTCGCGCGCGCGCGGCACGCGTCCGTCGGGCTCGGCGAAGTACCGCCGGCTGTCGAAGACGCTCGTGACGATCTCCACGTGGACGGCATCGGGCGCCTCGGCGGACGCGCGGCGGGCGATGCGGGCGCACAGCTCCGCGGCGGCGCCTCGTGCGATCGCGCCCTCGATCAGGTTCTTCGCCACCATCGGCTCGGGCGTGCCGACGATCGCGGGCGGCGCGGGCCGGCGCGCGCCCCCTTCGGCGACGAGGACGGCGTGGCCGAGGGTGACGACGTGCCCGAGGTCGCCCCGCGAGAACATGGGGTAGCTCGAGAGGGGGAAGCCGTCCCAGGACCGCGCGCGCGCGAGCGGGCTCAGGATCGCGAGGGCCAGCGCGATCGTGAGCAGGCGCTTCATCGCGTCGCGAAGACCGCCGCCGCTTCTCGCATGGTGACGAACGTGTAGCCCGCGCGCCGGAGCTCCTCGACGGCGGCGAGGATCGCGTCGATCTTCCGCTCCGCGTCGACCCGCACGTCGGGCTGGTGGGGCCGGAGCGCCTCGAGCCCGTCGGCGGCGTCGAGCACGTCGATGCCGTGCAGCTCGAGGTTCACCAGCGGCTCGCCGATGCACATCTTCGCGAGGAGGCGCGCGCGCGACGGACCGGCGAGCGTCACCGACGTGCCGATGAACGGCAGGCGGAGGCCGCGCGTCACCTGCACCGGGATCTCGAGCACGCCGTCGCCGCGCTTCCAGTACGGCCGGCCGACCCGATACGGCCGCATCGGCGCGCGGAGGACGTTCGGCGTGTCGACGATCGATCGGCTCTTCCGGCCGCGGAGCGCGATCGCGCCGATCGCCGCGGTCTTCGCCGCGTAGTACGCCGGACAGGGGAACACCGACGCGTCGTAGGCGACGTCGAGCTCGTCGAGGACCTCGAACACCTCGTCGGTGATGGTGTAGCCGGGCGCGCGGAAGCCGACCGGGCGCTCGCCCGTCGCCTGCTCGATGGCGTCGGCGCCGCCGGCGATCTGCCGGCGGATCTCGCCCTTCCCCAGCCGCACGAGATCGTAGCGATGGTCGAGCGAGTGGTTCGCCATCTCGTGCCCGTCGCGCACCGCGGCGCGCAGGCCGTCGCGCGCCGCCGTGCGGCCGACGTCGCTGCCGATGACGAAGAGCGTGAGCGGGAAGCGTCCCGCGTCGGCCATGCCGCGCAGGCGATCGAGCGCGACGTCGTAGACCAGGCCCGCGGCGTCCTCGGGGGGAGCGCCGAGACCATGGATCTCGAAGTAGTTGGGGATCTCGTCGAGATCGACGCTGACGGAGGCGAGGCGCACGGCGCGCGCGACGTTAGCGCGATGGATCGCCGATCGACCCACCGGATCGTCCGCGATCGCCCTCTCGGCGGGAGATCGCCCCAAAAATACGGCAGTTCGGGCATCTGTCACCAATGTAGGTGTTGGTACGTATCGTGCGATCGGCCCCTCGCCCAACCGGACGACCGCGTCCCCTTTGCCCTTCGAGGAACGACCATGCGAACGACTGCCCTCTGCCTCACCGCCCTCGGCCTCCTTGCCGCCGCCTGCTCGACGACGTCGTCCGAACAGACCGGCACCGACGTCGGCGAGTCCGTCGAACGGAACGCGAAGATCGTCGACACGATCTCGCCCACCGCGACCATCGAGGGGCAGTTCGATCCCCGCATCCGCGCCTACGGCTACGTCGTGCCGGTGAAGGCCGGCGCGAAGATCACCGCGAAGCTCGAGGCCCGCGCGGGCAGCGACGCGCGTCGCGACGACGCCAATGCGCCGCTCGACACGCTCCTCCAGGTGAACGCGCCGTACGAGAGCAAGAGCAAGCGCGGCGCGAAGGTCGCGGCGAGCGACGACGACGGCGAGAACGTCGAGGCGCCGCCCGTCACCTTCACCGCCGAGCGCGACGCGAACTACCTCGTGACGTTCATGTCGAACGAGGACACCGGCACCGGAAACTACAAGCTCTCGCTGTCGTGCGAGGGCACCGACTTCCAGTGCCAGCGAGCGAACTTCGATCGGGCGTGCTCCCCCGGCCAGCTCTTCGTGCAGGGCGCGAAGATCGAGGGCGACGTCACCTGGGACAAGTGCGAGGTCGTGCTGCTCGAGAGCGCCACGGTCACCGCCGGCTCGACCCTCACCATCCAGCCCGGCGTCCAGGTCAAGGGAAACTACATCGATCAGCAGAACCCCGCGAGCGGCTTCGGCACCGTCTCGCTCAACGTCGAGGGACGCCTGCAGGGCGCCGGCACCGCGCAGAACCCGATCGTCTTCACCTCGTTCAAGCAGGATCGCGGCTGGGGCGGCATCGTGGTCAAGAGCGCGGGCAACACGCTGAAGAACGTGGTCATCGAGAAGGCGAACATCGGCGTCGACATCCCGAACGGCGGCAACATCGTGGTCACCGACTCGCTCATCCAGGGCGTGACGATGCAGAACCAGCGCAGCACCGCCGGCATCCGCGCCCAGCAGGACGTCGACGCGACGTTCACCCGTGCGCTCGTGAAGGGCTTCCAGCGCGGGCTCCACCTGGCGAACGCGCAGAAGATGACGATCGAGGACTCGGTCATCCGCGAGAACCAGATCGGCGTCCAGGTCGACGGCCAGAACGCCGTGAGCGGCTGCTCGAACGTCAGTCCTCCGCAGCGCTGGCACGATCCGATCATCACCCACTCGGACATCGTGCAGAACGAGGCCCAGGGCGTGTTCATCAACGGATCGGACGTGCTCGTCCAGATCTCGAAGTCGAACCTGGTGAAGAACGGGCAGCAGGGGCTGCTCATCTACGGCGCGGCGCTCAACCCGCAGTCCTTCTTCCGCGAGAACAACGTCTACGACAACGCGAACGGCGCCCAGGAGGTGATGTCCGTGCACCGGAGCGGCACGCTCGACATCTCGCAGAACTACTGGAAGGAGATCAGCGATCCGGAGCTCAGCGCGAACTGGCAGATCGCGTGCGGCGGCACGATCACCTTCACCGGCTTCGCGCCGACGGTGATCGCCGACGCCGGCCCGCGCAACCAGGACTCGCTCGCTCCGGGCGTGAAGGAAGGCTGCTTCAAGCACGCCGCGCAGTAGCGCATCAGGCGCCTGCCGCTCTCCGCATCGACTCGAGGAGGCCGACGGCCACTCCCGGCACCACTCCGAATTGAATCTCGGGGTGGTGCCTGAGGAAGTACTTGGCGAGCCAGCCGAGGCTCATGACGTCGAACTCGCCGCGCGACCGGAGCCGCGTCGCCTTGCCGTCCTCGAGCTCCTCGAGATCGAAGCGGAGCACGATGCCTCGCGGCTCGCCCGACACGTAGCGGAGCTCGAGCCACTTGCCGTCTTCCTTCAGTACGTCCACGACGAAGTGGAAGCCGACGGAGAAGAGCGAGAGCTTGAACTTCAGATCGACGTGGGCGCGCGATCCGTCGAGGCGGACCTTGTGGATCATGGGGACGCGATCGGGGAAGCGATCGACGTCCTCGATCACCTCCCAGAGCCGCGCGACCGGCACGTCGATGCGCGCCTCTGCGGTCGCGCCGCAGGGCGTTCCGTCCTCGTCGATGTGGACCTCGAGATCGACGCTTCGCATGCGGCGCGGATACACCTCTCAACGCGCCGCGTCGAGGGTCAGGCAGCGCGCGCGGCCGAGCGCCGCGGGCTCGATTGCGCGGATCTTCGCGCGATCGACCGGGCCGTCGTCGTGCCAGACGAGGCACACGGTCAGTCGCTCCTGCCCGGTGACGCGGAAGGCGCCCGGGAGCGGGATCGCGTTCCCGCACGCGACCTCGGACGCGGGGGCGAGCGGGAAGCTCGTCTCGCCGTGCTCGTAGACGACGACGTCCCAGGTCGCGCGCATCCCGGGCGGGCACGTGACGAGCGCCTTGAACCGATCGCCGTCGCGGTAGACGCCGCCTCCGTCCGCGATCACCGCGTCGTCGTCGCGCACGAGCGCGAACGCCACGTCGCTGCCCTTGACCCGCGCGCCCGGCTCGACCGCGGGCTCGAACGGCTTCGGGCGGCGGCCAAGGAACAGGAGCAGCGCCGCCGCGAGCGCGAGGCCCGAGACGATCGGCACCGCGCGAGCGCCCCATCGCCGCGCCGGGCGGAGCGGCACCGGAAGCGGCGGGAGCGCGCGGCCGTCGTCCGCCTCGATCCGCGCGAGAGTGGAACGGCATGCCTCGCACGACGCGAGGTGCTCCTCGACGCGGGCGCGTTCGGCGCCGGCGCGCTCGCCGAGGTGATGGCGCTCGAGCACGAGATGGGAGAGAGGGACGCCGGTGCACGCGCTCACGGCGCACCTCCCAGCCTCACGACCGCGTCGCGCACGTCGTCGAGCTTCTTGCCGACGGTCTTGCGGCTGATGCCGGTCACGTCTGCGATCTCCTCTTGCGTCATGTCGTCGAAGAAGCGGTAGACGAGGATCTCGACGGTGGTCTCGTCGAGAGTGCTCACGAGCTTCGCGAGCAGATCGAGATCGACGACGCGGTCGCCCTCGCGCGTCCGGACGGGGCCGCGGAGCGCGTCGTCGTGCTCGGCGAGCAGGCGCGCGCGGTTCTTCTCGTCGCGAAGGAACGTGAGGCAGCGGTTCGTGATCGCGCGGTACAGATACGGGAGATCGACGTCGCCCTCGCGCTGGAGGAGATCGACGAAGAGCGCCTGGACGAGGTCCTGCGCATCGGCCCGGCTGCCGAGGATGCGCTCCGCCTTGCGGAGGAGCGCGCGGCCGTAGCGCGCGTAGGCGTCCATGGGGCCATCATAGACAGCGTCCCTCGCGGACCTTGGTGATCATGCAATCGCCCCCGCCCGCATCGGGAAAATCCGGCTCGCACGAGGCGTCGCGGAGGGGAACGACCGCGTCGACGTCGGCGCCGTCGCAGGCGCCGCTCGTGCAATCGTCGTCGGCGAGGCAGACCGCGCCTGCCGGGCGCTTGCGCATCCCCGGGTCGCACTGGAGGGGCACGGTGGCGAAGAACAGCGTCGAGGCGAGCGCCTCCCGCCGCTTGCACGTCTGGCCGTCGGGGCACTGGACGATCGGCGGCTTCACCGCGCTCTCGCCGTTCACGATCGCCGCGCCGCCGTCGGACGCCATGTCGAGGAGCTTCGGATCCACGCAGCACTCCGCGCACACGCCCTCGCAGCACACGCCGGAGCGGCACTCGTTCGGATCGCCCTGCGAGCACGGGGATCCGAGCAGGCGATCGCGGAGGCGCAGAGGCGGCGCCGTGCAGTCGCCGCTCGACTGGATGCGCATCTGGGCGAGCACGGCGCGGCCGTCCCCCTTCTTCGTGACCACGACGCGGAAGCCGGTGTAGCGCACCGGCGCCGTCACCTGGGTCTCGACCGGATGGAACCCGACCGCGGAGATCGGCTGCTCGTAGTCGATCGATCCGTCGTCGTCGAAGTCGATGCCGACGGTCACCTGCGCCGAGGCCTCGACGTCCGCGATGGTGGTGAACTTCAGGCACCGCGAGGTCTTGTCGGTCACCTGCGAGATCGCCGTCGGCGTGTCGACGAGCTCGACGCCGGGATCGTTCTTGTGCCACGTGGCCGCGCGCCGGATGTGACCGGTGTCGACGTTCCAGGCGCAGAGACGATCCTCGCTGCACCACATGCGGAACGTCGCGTCCTCGAGGAGGTCGTCGTCGCACGCGGTCATGGCCGCAGCGACCGGGATCAGGAGAGCGAGCAGGCGTCGGAGCTTCATGACGGTCCTCATTGGAAGCGAAGGCGCATGCCGAGCTGCACCGACGGCCCGCCCGCGTCGTGCACGTCGCCGACGAGGTTCGGGATGGTCGGGGCGTACTCGTAACCGCCCTGGAGGAAGAAGGCGAAGAGCGTGGGGGTGACGAACGACAGGCCGGCGAAGCCGCCGAGCGACCATCCGAAGTACGTGTCCGTCGTGGTCTCGACCGGTCCGCCGCGCTGCGATGCGGTCGTCAGCTTCGTCACGCCGAGCGTGAGGCCGCCGCCGAGCTGACCGTACGCGTCGAAGTACGCGCCGCCTGCGCGGGTCTGCCCGATCGGCGACGTCGCGGCGCGCACGAATCCGCTCGCGCCGTAGGCGTCCCACGAGAACGAGTCGTCGCTGTCACCGGCGTCGCGCTCGTACGTGTCGCCGGTGAGCGTGTGGACGTAGCCGCCGATCGAGACGTGGGGAACGAGGCCGTGCGAGACGCCGAGGTGCGCGCGCCAGCGCGGCGACCGTGACGAGAAGAAGTCCTCCTTCTTCGCGTATCCGAACTCGTTCAGCCGCCGGGTGTACGCGTCCTCGCCCCTCCAGATGGGACCGAAGCCGAGCTCGAGCGCCCACGGCTCGATCGCGCGCGTCTCGCGCACCGGCGCGGGCTCGGGGCGATCGGGGTCGAGCTCCTCGCCGTCGCCGTCGCCCTTGGCGATGCCGGTGAGCTTCACCGGATCGCACGCGCCGAGATCGAGGGTGGTGACCCGGCTGTCGGCGAGCGTGAACCGGCAGCGGAGCACCTTGCCCGCCGGGCGGACGAGCGCCTCGTAGCTCCCCCCGACGAACGCGAGGCGGAGCGGCGCGCCGGCCGCCTTGTGCACCTCCGCCACCACGTTGCCGCTCGGCTTGTGCTGGACGAGCACGCGCGCGTCGAGCGGCCCGGGCAGCTCGAGCTGCGACTTCGCATCGGAGGGATAGGTGACCGGCACGTCACCCTGCCCCGCGAGATCGGTCTCCAGCGTGACGTGCTGGCTGCCGACCTGCGTCTGCGCGGTCGAGGCGAGCGTGCGCCGGTAGGCATAGCGATAGGCCTCGTCGACCGACACCCGCCCGTCGCCGTCCGAGTCGGCCGCGCCGCGGAGGCCGACCACCAGGTGATGGGTGAAGTACGACGACTTGAGCTGGTCGGACTCCTGCGACAGCTCCTGCGCCGAGCTCGAGGCCATCACGGCGATGCCCTTGGTCGTCAGGCGCGAGACCGAGTTGAACGAGAAGTCGGCGGCCGCTTCGGTCCCCTTCGTGCGCGCGAACTGGCCGGACTGGCACGCGTCGAGGACGATGAGCGTGAGGGTGGTCGGGAGCTTCTGCAGCTTGTCGCGCAGCGCGGTGATCGCGAGCTCCGAGCCGCCGAGGTTGAACGCGTTCGCCTTGGCGTGGCCCGAGTAATAGAAGACGAGCACCGCCTGCTCGCCCTTCTGCTGGTGCTCGCGGAGCTTGCCCGCGATCTCGTCGATGGTCGCGAAGACGCGCGCCTGATCCGGTCGGATCAGCACGCGCATGTCGGCCTTGCCGTAGCGCCCGAGCTGCTGGAGCACGTCGGCCATGCGCCGCGCGTCGTCCTCGGCGTAACGGAGCGTCTGCTGTCCGGCGCCTCCCGGGTTCGAGCCGACGAGGATCCCGTAGGCGTACGGATGCGGGACCGTGGTGACGGGCGCGGGCTCGTCGGCGGCGGCCGCCGCGGTGGTGGACAGCCCGATCGCGGTCGTCGCGAGGGCAAGGATGGAAGATCGAAGGAATCGCATGTCGCCGAGGGCTTCCGAGCGGGGTTTGCCTCGTTAACTCGCGAGGCGCCATCCGTGGGAACCCGTCGGCGAAAAAAAGATCACCGGGCGCGTTTGGCCTTGGCGGCGGGAGCGGCCGGCGGCGGCGAGACCGCCCGGAGCCCGCCGATCGACGCGAGGCGCCACTGCCCGTGCTCGAAGCGCCAGAGCGAGTCTCGCGAGCGCTTCGAGAACTGGATCGCCATGCGCACGCCGGTGGGGGTCATCGCCTCCTTCCCTCCCGCGCAGCCGACGGCGGCGCCGTCCGTCTCGTGGGCCTCGGTCCAGAGGCGCACGGCGACGGCGGCGCGGAGCATCGCCACCGGCTCGCGCGCGAACGCCGCGTGGAGGAGCGCGCGGTCCCGGTCCGTCGTGCGCGGATCGTTCTCGAGGAAGCGCAGGCTCTCGAACCCGCGCTCGGCGACGAGGTCGGTGCCGATCGAGAACACGATCGCGGGCGAGACCTCGGTCGCGGCGAGCTCGCCGGCGAGGTGACGGCAGGACGCCTGGAGCGCGACGCTCTCCCAGCCGGGCATCGCGCGCAGGCGCATGCTCTCGGTCGCGCGCTCGAGCGCGTCCCGCACGGCGGCGGACGGCACCGCGAGGTAGACGTTGTCCCGGCCCGGCGCCTTGCCGGTGTTGACGCCGATCACCTTGCCCGACTCGGAGAGCAGCGGCCCGCCGCTCGACCCCGGATCGATCGGCGCCGAGTGCTGGATGTACGTGACGTGGCCGAGGTCGAGCGAAGCGTTCGACACGTGGCCGCGCGTGCTCTGGTAGCTCGGCACGCCGCCGAGCCCGGGGTGGCCCGTCGCGATCACCTCGTCGAGATCGCGCGCGCGCAGCGACGACACGGTGAGCGCCTGCATGCCCTTCGGCCAGGGGCCGCCGCGCGGCGCGAGGATCGCCAGATCGTAGAGCGGATCGGTGTACACCACGTCGGCCGCGAGCCGGACGCCGCCGTCGATCTCGATCTCCGGCTCCTCCGCGAGATCGACGACGTGCCGGTTCGTCACCGCGACCATCGCCCCCTCGTGGCGCACGAGGAAGCCCGACCCGAACGAGTCGCTCACGTGCGCGCGGAGGAACGCGGCGGTCGTCTTGTCGCCGTGCTCCTCGAAGCGATCGGCGACGGCGGAGAAGAGCGCGGCCACGCGATGCGATGCGTGGACGTGCACGACGATCGTGCGCGCCCGCAGCGCCTCCGGCGACGGCGCGAGGACGCGGGCGCACCCGCTCCCGAAGAGCACGAACGAGACGAGGAGGACCGACCGGAGGAGAACAGACGCGCCCACGGGCGATAGAGCCCGCCGATCGGCCTCGGTCGCACGAAATCGACGTCGTCGGGGCGCCGGCGAGCGCGCGCGTCTCCCGTCCGCGCGCGCGCGTCCGCCGAGCCGGCAAAATGCGCGGCGAACGGCGGGGCACCCGCGGGTACGCGCGTTGCCCAGGGGCGCCGCCATGAAGACGACATCCTCGCTGGCCCTTCTCCTTGCTCTTGGCTCGGTCACCGCCGCCTGCGCCGTCGACGCTCCGCCCGAAGGCGATCCCGCGACCACGAGCGAGGCGCTCGTCCGCGGAGGGACCATCGGAACGATCGGGGACTTCCCCGTGGTCCTCGCGCCGCTCGACCCCGTCGCGCAGGGCAGCCTCGTCCGCATCACGAGCGACGAGCTCGACACGATGCTCGTCGGCGTCCTCCAGCAGACGCGGATCGTGATCGACACCACGCGTACGTCGCCGACGATCTACGACGACTTCTATCACTGCTTCTATCCGAACCAGCAGATCCGCCAGTCGATGATCGCCGAGTGCCTCCAGATGGCGGGCACCGCGAAGTCGCAGTGTCTGAAGATGGTCGACGAGGAGTACCCGAACATCAAGGAGTGCGGGATGACGTCCGGCCCGTTCCACAGCTACATCGACTTCGGCGGGCTCGCCGAGTACGCGGGCGCCGAGGACGTCGCCTTCCAGGACATCGAGACCATCCGGCGCGACTCCTGGGGGCCGGGCAGCGTCACCATCGACCTCAACTACGTGCGCACGACGGTGAATGCGCAGACCACGCGGGCGTGGTTCACCCCTGCCCCGACCGGCGGCGCCGCGGCGAACATCTCGCTGAAGCTCGAGAGCAATCAGCCGACGATCAAGTGCGTCCACTCGGCGCTCGCCTGCCCGGACATCGAGCTGACGAACATGAACCTGACCGCCTCGCTCAGCGGCATCAAGCCCGTGACCGGCGATCCGAGGAAGCTCGGGTTCGACAAGGTGCTGGCGAGCTTCACGTTCGAGCGGAACGTGAACAACATGCCGGACTGGCTGGTCACGCTGTTCCTCGACGTCGACGCGCTGATCAAGAACAACGTGCAGAAGAACGTCGAGCGCGCGCTGGGCTTCGAGTCGTCGCGCGCCGCGCTGAACAAGGCGCTGACCGAGCTCGCGACCCGGAAGGCGAAGGAGAAGAACGGCTCGATCGGCGTCGACTGGTTCTACCGCGCGTGGATCGAAGGAAAGGACACGCTCGTCGTCGACTACCAGCCGTGCCCGAAGATGGGCTGCGGGATCCTCGCGCCCGTCGGTCCGGTGACCACGCGGTGACGAGCGGCCGGCGGCGGACACGGAAATGCGCGACTTGCGCAATCGTCGCCGCGCTTGATTATCCGGAACGGCTGGGTCGTCTCGGTCTTCGATGACGAGAAGCCTCCGATCGATCACGTCCTTCGTACTCGCCTCCTGCGTCCTCCTTCCGTCGGCCGAAGCGGTCGCGGCGCTCCAGCCTCCGAAGCTGGTGAAGGACCTCGCGCCCGGCGCCGGCCACGGCTATCCGGGCTGGGCGCTGGTCCACGCGGACACGCTGTTCTTCGTCGCGAACGATGGGACCACCGACCAGGTCTGGAGGTCCGACGGAACGGACGCGGGGACGGTGCGGCTCACCGCCTTCCCGAAGCCCGCGCTGCACACGGTGATCCCCGGCGAGCTCTTCGCCGCCGGTGGTCGCGTGTGCTTCGACGGGCCCGACGGCATCTACGCGAGCGACGGATCGACCGGCGGCACCACGTTGATCGCGCCCGGCGTTCACCGCGTCGAGTCGAACGATGCGAACCCCGTCGTCACGAACGCCGGCGTCGCGTACCTCGTCGCGCGGCGCGCGGGCGGCGCGGACACGGGGCTCTGGCGCACCGACGGGACGGCGGCGGGCACGCGGCTGGTGTCCGCGACGGCCCGGTACGCGCTCGGCACGATGGGCGGGAAGATCTACTTCACCGGCGGCGGCAAGATCTGGGCGACGGACGGCACCGCGGCCGGGACCGCGGAGGTCGCGCCGTCCGCGAACGGGGCGCCGTCGGTGGTCGGAGTGCTCGGGAGCGAGCTCTACTTCTTGCAGCTCGACGACGAGCTCTGGAAGACCGACGGCACCGCGGCCGGGACGACGAAGGTCGCGACGCTGCCCCTGTCCGGCGTGACCGTACGCCGGGACGACCGCGCGATCGCGCACGGCGGCAAGCTCTACTTCAGCTACGAGCCGCAGGCCGACGTCCACGAGACGTGGGTGACGGACGGCAGCGGCGCGGGCACGACGAAGGTCGCGAGCTCGTTCACCGAGAGCATGGCGCAGCTCGGCGGCGCGCTCTTCTTCTCGGCCGAGGATCCGACCGCGGGCAACGAGCCGGCGAAGCTGACGAGCGGCGCGCCGGGCGTCCTGGCCGATCTCGTCGCCGGTCCGAACGGCTCGTACCCGACGGCCTTCACCGTGTGGGGCACGCGCCTCGCGTTCGTCAGCCGGACGCCTTCGCAGCAGATGCTGCAGATCAGCGACGGAACGACGACCACCGCGCTCGGCGGCGCGCTGTCCCTCGCGAATGTGTATAGTGCATCGATCCTCGGAGCGACGTCGCGCACGCTCTTTCTCCGCGGCAACGACGCCACGCACGGCGTCGAGCTCTGGGCGGCGGTGGACGACAGCGTCCCTCTGCCGAAGCCGCCGGCACCCGGCTCCGACGCAGGCGCGCCCGGGAAGCCCGACGCGGCGGCGCCCGCGCCCGACGATCCGCCGAGCGCGGAGGAGCCGGCGGTCGACGGGCCCGCGCAGGCGTCCCCGGCCGCGAGCGAGGACGGCGGCGGATGCACGACGACGCGCACCGCGCCGCCCGCGGGTGCCACGGCATTCGCGCTCGTCGCGAGCGCGCTCGTGCTCGCTCGCCGGCGTCGCGCAGCCCGCTGAAACGGACGAAGCCGGCGGCCCCTCGTCGAGGCGCGCCGGCTTCACCGTGTCTTCGAGCAGAGACGCGTCAGGCGCCGATGGTCTTCGCGACCTCGTCGGCGAGGTTCTCGGTCTTCTTCTCGATGCCCTCGCCGAGGCCGAAGCGGACGAAGCCGTCGATCTTCACCTCGCCGCCGAGCTTCTTGCCGAGCTCCGTGCGGACCTTCTCGATGGTGCCCGCGGTCGGATCCCAGACCGCGTCCTGTCCGAGCAGCGTGACCTCGGTGTACCACTTCGTCAGCTTGCCCTCGACGATCTTGGTCCACATGTTCTCGGGCTTGAGACCGCTCTTCAGCTTCTTGAGCGCCGCCTCGAACTGGGCCTCGTTGTCGGCCGCTTCCTTGCGCTGCTCGGGGCTCATGCCCTCGAGCTCCGCGACCTGCGCCTTGATGCCGTCCTGCTCTTCCTTCATCTGGCCGAGGTAGATGTCCCTCTGCTTGTCGATGTCGGTCTGAGCGAGCTGGTCCTTCTTCACGACGAGCGGGCTCATCGCCGCGATCTGCATCGCGACGTTCTCCACGAACGCCTTGAAGTCGCCGTCGGTCTTCTTGTCGGCCGAGGGCGCCTCGAGCGCCGCGAGGACCGCGAGCTTGCCGCCCATGTGGACGTACGCGTTCACGAGGCCCGCCTCGCCGGTCGCCTCGAGGGCGTCCCAGCGGCGCACGACGATGTTCTCGCCGATGCGGCCGACCATCTCCTGACGGACCTGGTCGATGCTCTTGTCCGAGCCCGGGTAGGTCTCGGCGCCGAGATCGGCGCCCTTCTTCGCCTTGCTCGCGACGTCCACGACGTTCTTCACGAACGTGCGGAAGTCGTCGCCGCGCGCGACGAAGTCGGTCTGGCAGTTGATCTCGACGATGACGCCGCGCTTGCCGTCGGCGCTGACCCACGTCGCGACCTCGCCCTCGGTCGCGACCTTGCCGGCGCGCGAGGCGGCCTTGACGATGCCCTTCTTGAGGATGACCTCGACGGCCTTCTCCATGTCACCGTCGGCCTCGACGAGCGCGTTCTTGCAGTCCGACATGCCGGCGGACGTACGCTCGCGGAGCTCCTTGATCATCGCGGGGGTTACAGCAGCCATCACTCTATCTCCTGGTTCGGATTCGACGCTTCATGCGGGAGGGGCCCAGCGCGCTTCGCGCACGTCTTGGGGCGCGGCGCGGAGCGCACGCGCGCGGGCCGGGTGCGACCGAGCGGAACGGCACCTCGTCTCCGCGGCGCGAAGACGAGGCGACCGTGGGGAGCGTTCCCCGCTCAGGACGGCTGGTTCTCGGGGGCGGCGGGGGCCGGCTGCTCGGCCGACTCCGCCTGCGGGCGACGGCGGCCGTAGCTGACCTCCGCCTGCGGACCGCGGCCGCCGCCCTGCTCGCCCGAGGGCGAGAACTCCTTGCGGCGCTGCGCGCCCTCGACGACCGCGTCGGCGACGCGCTGGGTGATCAGCTTGATCGAGCGGATCGCGTCGTCGTTGCCCGGGATCACGTAGTCGACGAGATCCGGATCGCAGTTCGTGTCGGTGATCGCGATGATCGGGATCTGGAGCTTCTTCGCCTCGCTCACCGCGATGGTCTCCATCGCCGGGTCGATGATGAAGACGGCGGCCGGGAGGGTCGCCATGTTCTTGAGGCCGCCGACGTACTTCTCGAAGCGCTCGCGCTCCTTCTCGAGGCGCGAGACTTCCTTCTTCGGCAGCTGGAGGTACGTGCCGTCCTCCTTCATGCGCTCGAGCTGGCGCATGCGATCGAGGCCCTGCTTGATCGTGCGGAAGTTCGTGAGCGTGCCGCCGAGCCAGCGGTTGACGACGTAGAAGGAGCCCGAACGCGTCGCCTCCTCCTGCACGATCTCCTGCGCCTGGCGCTTCGTGCCGACCATGAGGATGTTGCCGCCGCGGGCGACCGTCTCGGTCACGAAGTGGAACGCGCGGGCGAAGAGGCGCGCGGTCTGATCGAGGTCGATGATGTGGATGCCGTTGCGCGCGCCGTAGATGAACGGCCGCATCTTCGGGTTCCAGCGCTTCGTCTGGTGACCGAAGTGGACGCCCGCGTCGAGCAGCGAGCGGAGGGGCAACGGGAAATCGTTCTTGAGGGTCGGGATCGCTTCCTGGGTCATCGCGCGCTTCCTTTCGGTTGAGCCTCCGCTTCCCTCCGCGGCCAGCGAGGTCCTCGGATGAGGAGGGCTCGCACCGGACCGACGGCTTGCGCTGGGAAGCGTGTGGAATTTCGAGCGCCCGCGATTGGGAGCCCGAGGGGACCGCGCATCCTAGTCACACGGTTTTCCCCGTCAAGGACTGCCTTTTGTCCTTGCGCTCCCGCTCCGCCGGCGCCATAGCTCCGCCCGCCCGACACCTGCACCAGCATGCTCTCGTGTGCGTTTTCGTGTGCGCTCTCGTGTCGGCTTTCTTTTTTTCACGAAGGGAGGAGCCCTTGAAGCTCGTTCGCTTGTCCATCGCCCTCGCCGCGATCCTCGCCGCCGCCTGCGGCAGCGACGGCAAAGACGGCGCGCCCGGCAACGCCGGCGCTCCCGGCACGCCCGGCGAAACCCCCGGGGCGACCAGCGCCGCCGTCTCGATCAACCAGGTGAGCCCCCGCGTCGGCCTCGTCGACCGCACGGTCCAGGTCACCATCTCCTTCGACGGGGCCCGGCCGAAGCTCGAGGGGGCCACGCTCGATCTCGGCGCCGGCGTGAAGGTCGTGAAGACCACCGTCGCGGGCCCGTCGCTCGTCGCCGATCTCGAGATCGCGCCCGACGCGAAGCTCGGCGCGCACGACGTCGAGGTGAAGATCCCCGGCGCGCAGTCGATCGTCGCGAGCAAGGGCTTCCACGTCGCCGTCCCCCTCGACGCGAAGGCCTCGGGCGGCAAGGCCGAGCAGGGCGGCCTCGTCCGGGTCGACGTCTCGAACCGCGACAAGGTCTGGTTCGACACCGAGAACTTCCTCCTCCTCCCGCTCGTGGACCAGAAGACCCCGTCGCTGGTCGCGCTCGCGAACCAGGGCTTCACCGCGACCGACGGGACCGTCGTGCTCCTCGGCGATCCGCTCGCCAAGACGGGCGCGCTCGGCTTCCTCGGCATCGACGATCCGCGCGATCCGGACAGCGTGAGCTTCCTCAGCACGCTCGACGCGGTCAGCGTCGCGGCGCGCACGCCGGTGAAGCTCGCGAGCGGCACGCCCGCCGAGAAGACGCTCGCGGCCGATCTCGAGACCGCGTTCTACGTCGCGGACCTCGCGCCGGGCACGAACGAGGGCCTCCTCGTCGACGCGTACGCGCAGGCGCCGGAGGGCTCGACGATGCAGCCGATGATCCTCGCCTACCCCGCGAGCGGCAGCGTCGCCGATCTGCTCGATCAGAAGGTCGACGATCCGGGCTTCCCGATCTTCGGCATCCCCGCCACGCAGGCGCGCGTCGTCTACCCGGTGACCACGGCGACGAAGGGCTACTTCGTCGTGCTCGACGCGAACCTCGCGCACGGTCCGACGACGAAGGTCTCGCTCGACTACTCCACGGTGCGCGCGCAGATCCTGAACGAGAAGGCGGATCCGCACGACACGCCGGAGACGGCGCAGAACCTCGGCTCGCTGCCGGGCACCGCCGCGACCGTCCCTGGACGCATCGTGAGCGGCGAGCTCAAGGCCGCCGGCGAGAGCGACTATTACAAGTTCTCCGGCCTGTCGGGGGCGAACACCACCGACATGCTCGTGAGCCTCACGTCCGACGCGGAGGTCCTCGTGCGCGTCGACACCGAGCCGACGTTCGACAGCGACAACCTCGTCGAGGTGACCCTCGGCGGCAAGGCCGGCAGCGCGGCGACCGCCGCGATGGTCGGCACGACTCGCTACATCCAGGTCACCGCCGTCCCGGACGGCAACAAGCAGACCGGGAAGTACACGCTGGGCTTCAAGCGACTGCCCGCGGCCAACTGATTTTCCTCCGAAGAAAAGGACTCGTCATGAAGCTCATCAAGCTCACGAAGCTCTCGAGTGTGGTCGCCGCGGCTCTCCTCGCGGCGTGCAGCGGCGCGGACGGCGCGAACGGTCAGGACGGCGCGCCCGGAGCCCCGGGCGACAAGGGCCTCGCCGAGGGCAGCGGCAGCGAGGCCTCGGTCAGCCTCGTCACGCCGAGCAAGGGCATCCTCGATCGCGAGGTCGAGGTGCAGATCGGCGGCAGCGCCACGAAGTTCGAGGAGGGCGCGAAGCCCGACTTCGGACCGGGCATCGACGTCCTCGAGGTCGTCCGCTCGAGCCCCACGCTCGTCACCGCCCGCCTGAAGATCGCGCCCACGGCGAAGGTCGGCCCGCGCACGGTGAAGATCGGCTCGCTCACCGCGGAGAACGCGTTCAGCGTCATCCCGGCGATCGAGGTGAAGGGCGCGAACGCGAAGGCGCCGTCGGTCGCGCAGGGCGGCCTCGTCGAGCTCTCGATCGAGAACAACGACACGAAGGCGTTCGATCCGCAGACGTTCACCCTCGAGGGCGGCAAGGGGCTGATGGACCTCGGCTCGCAGGCGAGCGGTCCGCAGTCGGCCAGCGGCTTCCTCCTCGCCGCGCCGCTCGCGCCGGCGGGCAAGTCGCAGCTCACGGGCTCGAACCTCGGACCGGACGGCAAGCCGCGCGTCACGTTCCTCAGCGCGCCCGACGCGTTCGAGGTCACCGCGCGCGCCGCGTCGCCCTTCAACCTCGATCAGGCGGCGGAGCAGACCTTCGGCGGCCTCGAGACCAAGCTGTTCAAGCTGACGACCGCGGCGAGCACCAGCGCCATCGTCGACTACCGCATCGAGGTCGGTGCGGACGGCACGGCGGTCCCCGTCGCGTTCGTGTTCGGCACCACCGGCCTGGTCGACGATCAGATCGGGCGCGCGCTCCCGGCGCAGAACCCCTTCACCGGCCAGTTCAACCCGCCGCCGTACGATCTCCACGTCACCATCCCCGTCGTCGGCGCGGCGAAGTCCGTCGATCACTACGTCGTGCTCGCGGACATCTCGCGGGCGTCGGGCGCGAAGGCGACGATCACCGCGTCGCGCGTGAACGCGACCGCGGAGGTCGAGTCCGGTGCCGCGCACGGCCCGGACGCGCCGCAGGTGCTCGGCGCGATCTCGACGACCGACGGGCGCGTCGTCAGCGCGGAGCTGAAGGCCGCCGACGAGCTCGACGTCTACAAGCTCTCGGTCGGCGCGACGGACAAGATCCAGCTGACCGCCCAGAGCGACGCGGACCTCGAGATCGTCCTCACCAAGGACCCGAACGTGATCGAGGATCCGCAGGGCACGCCGGCTCCGCAGCGCAAG
>JBDHVD010000080.1:0-23916 GCA_039809525.1 Labilithrix sp.
GGGATAGAGATCGATGTAGAATCCACCCATCTCGACGGGCAACCCCGGGAGCTCCTCGTCGGCGACGCGCGGGATCCTCTCCGGCGGCGTGCCCGCACGGAGCGTCCCCGCCGGGATCCACGCCATCCCGGGCTTCGGCGGCGGGGCGTCGGCGGACTTCGCCGGCGCTCCGGCGTCCGCGCTCGTCATCGCCGCGGTCGACGCACCGGCCTCCTGCGCCTCCGGTTGCGCGCGCGAACGGCACGCCGCGACCAGCGCGAGGAGCACGGACGCGACGGCGAGCGATCTCACTCGTTCTTCTCGCCGGATCCCTCGCGCAGACCGAGCTCCTTCATCTTCAGCTGGAGGCCCTTGCGCGAGATCTTGAGGAGGCGCGCCGCGTGCGTGACGTTGCCGTTCGTCTGCTTGAGCGCGCGGCTCACGAGATCGCGCTCGAGGCGGCTCATCGCGACCTTCACGTGCTCCTTCAAGCCGCCCTCGGCGGGCAGCGAGCCGATGTCGACGCCCGGAGCGGAGGGGTCGATCGCCGGCGGCGCGACCGAGCCGCCCGACGAGACGACGCTGCCGCGCAGCTCCACCGGCAGGTCCTCGGCGCGGAGCTTCTGCCCGTCGCAGAAGAGGACGGCGCGCTCCATCACGTTCTCGAGCTCGCGGATGTTCCCCGGCCAGCCGTACGCGCTCAGGAGATCGAGCGCCTCCGCCTCCACGCCGGTGACGCTCTTCTTCAGCCGCTCGTTGAACTTGCGGAGGAAGTGATCGACGAGCAGCGGGATGTCGCTCGCGCGCTCGCGCAGCGCGGGCAGACGGATCGAGACCACGTTCAGGCGGTAGAAGAGGTCCTCGCGGAACGCGCTCTGCGCGATCAGCTTCTTGAGATCGCGGTTGGTCGCCGCGACCAGGCGCACGTCGACGCGGATCGTCTTGATGCCGCCGACGCGCTCGAACTCGCTCTCCTGCAGCGCGCGGAGCAGCTTCACCTGCATCTCGACGGGGATCTCGCCGATCTCGTCGAGGAACAGCGTGCCTCCGTTCGCCAGCTCGAAGCGTCCCGGCTTGCTCGAGACCGCGCCGGTGAACGCGCCGCGCTCGTAGCCGAAGAGCTCGCTCTCGATGAGCTCCTTCGGGATCGCCGCGCAGTTCACCTTGATGAAGGGCTTCGACTTGCGCGACGAGTGATCGTGCAGCGCGCGGGCGACGAGCTCCTTGCCCGTGCCGCTCTCGCCGGTGACGAGCACCGTCGTCGGGCTGTCGGCGACGCGCTCGAGCACCGAGTACACATCGGTCACTCCCGGCGACTCGCCGATGATGCCGAAGCGCGCGCCGGGGACGTCCTTGTCGGCGCCGTGAGCCGCCGTCGCCTCGACGTCGGACAGCGCCTTGGTCTTGAGGGCCTTGGCGACGACCTGCCGGACCTCGTCCTTGTCGAACGGCTTGGTGAGGTAGTCGAACGCGCCGAGCTTGAGCGCCTCGACGGCGGTGTCGACGGTGCCGTGCGCGGTGATCATCACCACCGGGAGGTCGGGCTGCTCCTTCACCGCCTCGCGCAGGAGGGTCATCCCGTCGACCTTCGGCATCTTCAGGTCGGTGACGACGAGGTCGATGTGGTGCTCCCGCAGGACCTGGAGCCCCTGCTCTCCGTCCTCGGCGAGCAGCACGTCGTAGCCGTCACGAGAGAGCTGGGCGGCGAGGATCTTCCGCAGGTTCGGCTCGTCGTCGACGATCAGGACCTGCTTCTTCTCCGGGAGCATGGCGGGCCCGAGCTTATCACGCCGGCAGGGATAGCTCCCGCCGTCTGGCCGCCGACATGAGCTTGCCGAGCTGCGGCAGGCGCTTTTCGCGGAACTCCTTGGTGGGCACCGCCGCGGGCTCGACCGCGTCCGCGACGTGGATGCCGTAGCGCGCCGCCACCTTCTTGCCGGCGTCGTCGGTCGCGAGCTTCTCGATGAAGGCGACGTACCGCAGCGTCGTCGGACGCTTCGCGCGCGCGACCTTCTCCACGGCCGCTGCCTCGCGCTGGAACCCCTGCGCGACCTCGATCGCGGCGCGGAGCTGCGCCATGCCGAGCTCGTTCTGCTTCTCCTTGAGCCCGTAGAGGTTGTCGAGGCGGCTCTTCAGCACGTCGAGCGGGTGGAGGACGCGATACGCATGGGGGGCCTCGCCGACGACGAGCGATCGAGCGCGTACGTCGTCCTTCGCGCCCCACATCTTGTGCAGGACGTCGACGTTGAAGACCTCGTCCTCCGCGACGTCCTTCACCGCCTGCCCGACGAGGCTCGTGAGCGCCGCCCGCTGGAGGGGGAATACGGAGTGTCCGCCGAGGGCCTTCGCCAGCCGGCGGACACTCTCCCGATCGGCGGCGGACGCCGCGAGGAAGTCGACGTCCTTCGACACGTACTCGAAGCCCTCGGGCATGGAGACGCCGTAGCGATCCATCCAGACCGCGAGCGACTGACCGCCGACGAGCACGAGCTCCGGCCCAGCCGCGTCGAGCAGCGTCGCCACGACGTCCGGCGGGATGACGACCTGGCGCTTCGTCATTTCTCGTCGTATTCCGCGAACGCGTCCTTCGGCCACGAGATCTTGGCCTTGCGCGCCATCTCGGGCGGGATGAAATGGTAGTCGGTCGCGCGCGCCTTGCCCCGGCGGACGCGGTCGTGATCGCGCGCGCGCATGTGCGAGAGCGTGTAGCTCCGGATGTCGTCGAATTCGCCGGACGCCTCGATCGCCTGGCCGATCGCCGCCCAGTGCTCGATCTGCTGCGCCAGCGAGCGGTGCATGAGCTTCGCCTCGAGCGAGGCCATCGAATAGAGGTCGTCGGAGATGCGGATCGACTTGGCCATGGCAACACGTGGCATTATGTGGCGTCTTGCCATCACGCGCAACGGGCGGATCGGCAGTCGTGGTACAAGGCCGCCGTGCTCCGCTGGGTCTGGCAAAGACGCCTCTTCGTCCTGCTCGCGCTGACGTACGCGTACTTCTACCAGGGCGGCGATCCCAACCAGGCGACGCGCATCCTCCTCACCAAGGCGCTCGTCGATCGCGGCGAGCCGCACATCACCGCGTACCACGCGGTCACCATCGACAAGAGCGAGCACGCCGGCCGGTTCTACTCGGACAAGGCACCGACCGTGTCGCTCCTGGCGACCGCGCCGTGGGCGCTGATGAACGCGCTCGATCGCCTGTTCCACATCGACGGCGCCTCGCGCGCCGCCTTGCGCGTGCGCCTGCACATGATCGTGATCGCGGTGAGCGTCACCGCCGGCGTCGCCGCCGCGGCGCTCCTCCGGCGCGCGCTCGTCCTCTTCGGGACGCGCGATCGCGACGCCGATCTCCTCACGCTCGGCTACGGGCTGGGCACGCTCGCGTTCCCCTTCTCCACCGTGCTCTTCGGTCACCAGACCGCCGCGGCGATCGTCCTCGGCGCGTTCTGGCTCGCGGTCTCCACGCGCACCTACTCCACGCGCCGCCTCGTCGTGCTCGGCCTCCTCTGGGCGACGTCGATGGTGACGGAGTACCCGACCGGGATCCTCGTCGCCTGCCAGGGCCTCTACGTGCTGTCGGCCGATCCGCGCGCCCGTTCGATCGGCCGTGTCCTCGGCTGGAGCGCGGTCGGCGCGATCGCCCCGTTCGCGATCCATTCCCTCTTCTTGTGGTGGGCGTTCGGCAGCCCGACGAAGCTGCCGTACACGTACATGGCCGAGCCGATCTTCCTCTCGCACACGTCGAGCGGCCTCCTCGGCATCAACGCGCCCTCGCTCGTCGGCTTCTGGGGCAGCCTCATGAGCCGCTACCGCGGCCTCTTCTTCTATTGCCCCTTCCTCCTCCTCTCGCTGCTCGGCTTCCGCGCGTGGCTCCTCGCGGGCGAGCGCAAGGCCGAGCTCCGCCTCTGCGCGGCGATGGTCGTCGGCTACATCCTCTTCAACGCCGGCTACTTCGCCTGGGACGGCGGCGGCAGCACCGGGCCGCGCCACCTCGTGCCCATGCTCCCGTACCTCGTCCTGCCGATGGCGTTCCTCATGCAGGCGAACCGCCATGCCCGCGCGATCACGTGGACGCTCGTCGTGCCGAGCATTGCGATCATGCTCGCGTGCACCGCGGTCTGCATCCAGGTGCCCGAGGGCGATCCGTGGCGCGCGAACCCGCTCTACCAGATCGTCCTCACCGCGCTCGCGAACGGCGAGGTGGCGATCAACCGGCAGGACGTCTTCTCGATCGCGCCCCGCGCCGACGCCTCGTACAACCTCGGCATGCTCCTCGGGCTCTCGGGCGTCGCGTCGCTCGTGCCGCTCTTCGGCATCTGGGCGCTCGCGTATCTGCCGTCGCTCCGCCTCGCACGGAGGCAGCCCGCATGAAGCGCGTCCTCTCCTGGATCCTCCTCGCGGTCTTCGGCTTTGCCGCGCTCTACGTCGTCTACGCGCACGTCGCGTCGCTCGCGACGTCGAAGACGTACCGGGCGCTCCCCGATGCGCCGGCGTTCGACTCCGAGGACGCGGTGAAGCACGCGTTCGACGTCCGCAAGGAAGGCACTCTCGCGTGGAGCGTCTCCGGCGGCGAGCTACGCGTCACCGGCAAGACCTCGCCGAACGCCCGCCTCGAATTCGCGAGCGCGACGCGGAGCCTCGAGGAGGCGGTCATCACGCTGCGCTTCAAGGTCGCCACGACCGGCGCCTACGACGTGACGCTCGGTCTCGAGGCCGATCGCACCGGCGAGGGCGCGCAGCACATCGCGTACGGCCTCCGCAACGATGCGTCCGCGCCGGCCTACGCGTGGGACGGCAACCCGCTCCATCCCCTGCCCGGCATCCGCGGCCGCGGCCTCCCCGGCGAGGAGCTCGACGAGAAGGCGCGCGTCCCCTTCACCGATCCGGGCGAATGGCACGAGCTCACGCTCGCCCCGAGCACGTCGCTCCACCGCATCGCCGCCTTCGTCGACGGCGTCCCCACCGGCTCGGTGCTCGCCGAGTGGATCGGCGGCATGCCCGTCCGCCTCGTCTTCGGCGTACGCGCGCGCGAGCCGGATCAGGACGTCGACGTCTCCTTCGCGAAGGTCCGCTTCGAGCCCCGCGCGGGCGAGGCGCAGGCCCTCGACTGGACCGACGCGTTCGACGGCAAGGTCATCGACCCGCGTCACTGGGCGGTGCACTCGTTCGCGAGCGACCTCCTCGGCGTCGATCTGAAGCCCACGAAGCAAGGCCTCGTCGCGAGCGGCAAGGCGACGCCGCGCATCACCGGCCCTTCGGCCGCGTTCATGATGGACACGCCGTCCTTCCCGCTCAGCTCGGTCCACGCCAAGGCGACGGTCCAGGTGCGCGAGCTCCGTCACGCCGCGTTCTTCCTCGGCATCACGAGCGCGCTCGGCGGCCCGCACCTCCGCTTCTTCGACACCGGCTTCCACGACGACAAGGACAAGCCCTACGCGAGCATGGTCTCCGGCCACTGGGGGCGCGACGCGCAGGTCCGCTTCGATCCGCCCGTGCACTGGGCCGACTCCGACGTCGTCACCGTCGAGGTCGACTTCGACGCGAAGACCCGTGTGGCGCGCGCGAAGATGGACGGCAAGGTCGTCGGCGAGCACGTCTCCGATCTCAATCCCCGCGAGCACGTGCGCGTGCGCTTCGGCGTGGTGCTCGACGACGCGACGTCGTCGTTCGATCTCACCGTGCGCGAGGTGCGCCTGCGGGCGCTCTCCGACTAACGTCTCGCGTCGCGCCCGCGCTTCGCATCCGCGCTTCGCATCCGCGCTTCGCATCCGCGCTCCTGTCTGCGGCCACACCGCGCAGGGCCGGGTGGTCCGCGCCGGGCCCGCCGTTTCTGCAGTGAAACGACGCGAGCGGATCCCCACAAAATCGTGCACTTGCAGCTCCACGCTTCACCGCGCAACCCAACGCGGCTTCTCCGCAGAAGCGTGGGGCCTCGCTTCTCCGCAGAAGCGTGAGCCGATCGACCCGATGCAGGGCGCCGCCGCTCGACGGCTCCGCCTGCTCGCCCCTCCGCGGCGACCGCGCGTGTGGCTTCTCCGCAGAAGCGTGAGCCGATCGACCCGACGCAGGACGCCGCCGCTCGACGGCTCCGCCTGCTCGTCCGTCCGCGACGACCGCGCGTGTGGCTTCTCCGCAGAAGCGTCGGGGCCTCGGCTCTCTAAAGAAGCGCGGGGGCCTCGCTTCTCCGCAGAAGCGTGAGCCGATCGACCCGACGCAGGGCGCCGCCGCTCGACGGCTCCGCCTGCTCGTCCGTCCGCGGCGCCCGCGCGTGTGGCTTCTCCGCAGAAGCGTCGGGGCCTCGGCTCTCTAAAGAAGCGTGGGGGCCTCGCTTCTCCGCAGAAGCGTGAGCCGATCGACCCGATGCAGGGCGCCGCCGCTCGACGGCTCCGCCTGCTCGTCCGTCCGCGGCGACCGCGCATGTGGCTTCTCCGCAGAAGCGTGGGGGCCTCGCTTCTCCGCAGAAGCGTCGGGCCCTCGCTTCTTCGCAGAAGCGTGGATGGTTTCAGCGCTAAACGGTGGGTGCGCAAGTGCGCGGAATCGTTAGGAACGCGTTGTGTCGATTCTGCGGTGAAGCGAGAGGGGCGCGACGCGGTACCCGGCTCCCCCCGTGCGAGTGCACGCCCCGGACGCGAACCGAACGCGCGCAGACCTCAGAGCGACAGCTCGTAGAGCTTCAGCATGTCGTCGCGCGTGCAGGGGCGCGGGTTCGAGCGGTGGCACGCGTCCTCGACCGCCTTGTCGGCGAGCTTCGCGATGTCCGCCTTCGTGATGCCCTCGGCTGCGAGGCCGCTCGGCAGGCCGACCTTGTCGCGGAGCGCGCGGATGCCGTTCGAGAGGCTCGTCGCCGTCATGTCGACGATGCGCCGGATACGCTCGATGCGATCGGGGACGGCCGCGTTGTTGAAGTCCATGACGGCGGGGAGGCAGAGCGCGTTCGCCAGGCCATGGTGCAGGTTCTTCTCGCTCGAGAGCGGATGCGCGAGCGAGTGGCAGACGCCGAGGCCCTTCTGGAAGGCGACGGCGCCCATCATCGCCGCCTTCATCATCGCGCCGCGCGCGACGAGATCGGCGCCCGCCTCGACCGCGCGCGGCAGGTGCTTCGCGCAGAGCTCGATGCCCTGGAGCGCGATGCCGTCGGCCATCGGGTGATCGCCGAGCGCGAGGTACGCCTCGATGCAGTGCGTGAGCGCGTCGAAGCCCGTCGCCGCGGTGATGCGCGGCGGCATCGAGACGGTGAGCTCGGGATCGAGCACCGCGACCCGCGCCATCAGGTAGGGGCTGAAGATGACCGTCTTGCGGCCGGTGGCCTCGAGCGTGACGACGCCGGAGCGGCCGACCTCGCTGCCGGTGCCCGCGGTGGTCGGGATGGTGATGATCGGCGGGACGTTCGAGGTGATGTGCGCGTCGCCGCCGATCGCGTCGTCGTACTCCTCGAGCGGGCGGTCGTGCGTGGTCTTGAGCGCGATGAGCTTGCCGGCGTCGAGGGGCGAGCCGCCGCCGACGGAGACGATGATGTCCGCGCCGTGCGAGCGGAACGCGGCGACGCCGTCGGTGACGTTCTTCAGGACGGGATTGGGATCGACCTTGTCGAAGACCATCGTCGCGACGCTCGCCGCCTCGAGGGCCTTCCGGACCTTCTCGGCGATCCCGGCCTTCACCACGCCCGGGTCGCAGACGACGAGCGCGCGCTTTCCGCCGATCGCGCGGACGTGATCGCCGAGCGTCGCGAGCGCGCCGTCGCCGAACACGATCTTGGTGGGGAAGCTCCAGGTGACGAGCGAGTTGGCCATGGGCCGAGGAGCGTAGATCGATTCAGATGGTCTCGAAATAGCGCGCGAGCTCCCACTCGGTGACCACGCGCTCGTACTGGCGGACCTCCCAGTCGCGGGTGCGAACGTAGTGGTCGACGAAGGCGTCGCCGAGGATCGCGCGCGCGGTCTCGCTCTTGTCGAGCCGGGCCGTGGCCTCCTTGAGCGTCCGGGGGAGCGCCGCGAACGGGCTCGATGCGTCCGAGGCGTCTCCGCGCGCCGGAGGCGGCGGCGCGATCTTCTTCTCGATGCCGTGGAGCCCTGCCGCGAGGCACGTGGCCATCGCGATGTACGGGTTGATGTCGGCGGCGGTCTGGCGGTACTCGAGCCGCGTCGAGCTCGGGCCGCCGGCGATCGCGCGGATCGCGGCGGTGCGGTTCTCGTAGCCCCAGGACGCGTTGAGCGGCGCCCACACGCCGGGCACGTAGCGCTTGTAGCTGTTCACGGTGGGCGAATAGAGCGCGGTGAGATCGGGCATGAGCGCGAGCTGACCGCCGAGGTAGTGGCGCGCCGTCGCGCTGAGGTTGCCCTCTGCGCCGTCGTCGTGGAACGCGTTCTTCCCGTTCGACCAGAGCGACTGGTGGATGTGCCCGCTCGAGCCGGGGAGCTGGTGGTTCCACTTCGCCATGAAGGTGACCGACAGACCGAGGCGCGTGGCGAGGCTCTTCATCTGCGTCTTGAAGAGGGCGGCCTTGTCCGCCGAGCGGAGCGCGTCGTCGTAGCGGATCGCGACCTCGTAGACGCCCGGGCCGGTCTCGGTGTGGAGGCCCTCGATCGGGCAGTCGAAGGCGGCCATCTCGTCGAGGATGGCGTGGCACAGCTGCCGGTTCTGCTCCTCGCGCAGCCACGAGTAGCCGAACATGCCGGGCGAGATCGGCGTCAGGTTGCGGAAGCCCTTCTGGTGGAGCGACTCGGGCGACTCCTTGAAGACCCAGAACTCGAACTCGCAGGAGAAGGTGGCGTCGAAGCCCATCTTCTTCGCCTTCGCGATCGTGCGCTTGAGGAGCGACCGCGGACAGACCGGGTGATCGGAGCCGTCGTCGTTCACGAAGTCGACGAGGAACGCCGCGGTGTCGGGCTCGGCGGGGAGCACGCGGAACGAGTCGAGATCGATCCGCGCATGCGTGTCGGGGTAGCCCGAGTGGGTGCCCGTGACGCCGGGGGACGAGCCGTTGTCGTAGACGACGTCGCCGACGTCCCAGCCGAAGATGACGTCGCAGAAGCCGAAGCCGTGATCGATCGCGCCCCAGAACTTGTCGAGCGCCATGTACTTGCCGCGGAGGACGCCGTCGATGTCGAAGCCTCCGACCTTCACCTTGCGGATCTTGAGCTCGTCGAACTTCTTCTTGAGGGTCGCGACGTCCATCGCGGGCGAAGGTATCACCATCGTCGGACCCACGGCATCCTGCGCCCGGCGGTGTCTCGGGCGTCGATGGAGTCGATTCGCACGCGGCGGCGATCGTCGTCGACGTGCTCGCCGTCACGTTCGAGGACGTGAACGCGGGGCCGGTCAGGACGCCTGGTGCACGCACGGATCGGAGGGGTGGATCATCCCAGATCATGGTGAGCGGACCGCCCACGGCTGCGCACCCGCTCGCCCTCGTTTTCGGGCGTTTCGCGACGGAGACGGGACGGCACGCGGCTTGATGCGAGACCGTCCCGAGCCCGTCGCCCATGAAGAAGCTCCTTCCCTGCCTCACCCTCCTCGCCGTCACCGCGTTCGTCGCCGCCTGCACCTCGCCGGCGGCCGAAGAGGAGCTCGCCGACTCGCAGGACGCGATCCGCGTCACGAGCTCGTTCGTGTCGCGCGGCACCGGCTACTACCCGGCGAACAACTCGCTCGAGGGAGGCTTCGTCGATCGCAAGGGCGTGCGCCTGCGGACGCTCCAGCAGTTCCTCGCGGGGAACGCGGACTACGTCTCGGTCGCGATGGACTCGAAGGCCTTCGCCTACGGGCAGCGCCTGCGCATCAAGGAGCTCGAGGCGAAGTACGGCCGGCCGATCGTGTTCCGCGTGGTCGACACCGGCGGGGCGTTCCGCGGCAAGGGCCGCTCGCGCATGGATATCTGCGTCGCGAACCGCACCGCGTCGGTCGATCCGACGATCAACGGCACGCTTCACGTCGACGTCATCGACGAGCAGAGCGGTCCGCCCGAGCCGGACGACAGCCTCGCGCCGCCCGCCGACGAGCCGGTCGCCGGGGACGACGAGGCGCCGAGCGGCGCGAAGTGCACGAACGACGGCGCGTGCAACCCGGGCAACGACGGGTCGGGCCTGATCTGCGAAGGCGGGCGCTGCGTCGCGGGCTGCCGATCGAACGCGCAGTGCCCCGGCGCCACGCGCTGCGTCTCGGGTCAGTGCCGCTGAAAGGCGGCGAGGATCTCGAACAGGATGAGGATCACGACCGTGAGCTCGAGGAGCTGCGCGCGCGACACCTCGACCTCGCCCTTCAGCACCTCGTAGCCGCGGGCGATCAGCCGTAGCTTCTGCTCCACGCCCTCGCGCCACTCCGGCACGCGGAAGCGCCGGAGCGCGGCGAGGTACACGCGCGCGAGGTAGAAGTCGCCGACGGACTTGATCGCGTTGTCGACGCGCTCGGTGAACTCGGTCAGCTCCATGTAGCGGCGGACGACGGCGCGGGTGAGGGCGCGGAACGGGCTCTTGATCAGGCGCGTGCGCTGGCGCTGCACGAAGTCGTAGACGCGCGACAGCTCGCGGTCCGCCATCACGTCGTAGTAGCGGAACTCGAGGAGCTGGCAGGTCGCGAGCTCGAGGACGTTGCAGACGACGCGCGAGCCGGTCGGCTCGACGACGATCGCGCTGTTCCAGTCGACGATCACCAGGTCGTCGGTGAGGTACGAGAACGCGTTCCGCAGCGTCTCCTCGCGCACGCCGCGGGAGAGCGGCGTCGCGCTCGTCTCGCCGAGGAGGAGCTTGGCGACCGCCTCGCTCGCGACGAGGTCCTCGGGCACGCACCCGCGGAGCTCCTCGATGAAGACGATGGTGTACGTCTCCGCCTCGATCCAATCGTGCGGCTTCGTGATGCTCGGGCCGAGCTTCTTCACCACGTCGACGCGGTGCTCGCAGCCGCGCGCGTCGAGCTCGACGGCGTCGTAGAGGCCGTCGCAGATCGGCGTCAGGTCCGCGAAGGTCGTCCCCGGCTCGATCGGGATCTCGTAGAGGATCGACAGCGCGCCGAAGTCGAAGACGCGGGCGGAGGCGCGCGCGGTCACCTTCTTCTTCACGCCGGGCAGCGTGAGCTCGCACGTGCCGAGATCGATCTCGAGCGGGCGGACCGCGATGACGAGGCCCTCGACGCGCGCGCCGCTCATCTCCAGGCGCTTGGCCGCGGGGATCCGCTGCTCGGCGACGTCGAGCGCGATCTCCTCTCCGGCGTCGTAGACGCGGTACGCGAGGATCTTCCCGCGCTCGACGGCATAAGCGCTCACGCGGCGAACATATCCTCAGGGCGCGAGGTCGTGCACCTCGATCGGGCCCTTCGTCGTGACGATGCGCCGGACGAGCACGGACGCGACGGGATCCTCCGGTGCGAACGGACGCAGATCGTCGAGCGCGCGCGAGAGGACCTCGCGGTCGCCGGTCGCGGCCATCGCGATCGCGCGCGCGCGGAGGAGCGTGGCGGTGGCCGCCGCGAGGTCCGCGTCCTTGCGCGCGACCGCCACGCGCACGAGCCGGTCCTTCGCCGGGCCGAACGCCTCGAGCGCCCGCCGGCGATCGCCGATGCCCCGAGGCTCGGTCTCGAAGCGCGAGACGAGCCCGGTGGGCACGAGGTGCCGCGCGAGCGAGCGGTCCCATCGCGGATCGAACGAGGCGAGCACCGCCCGCTGCTCCGCGAGCTGCGCGAACGACAGCTCCTCGGGCGGGCTGCCGAGCGCGACGTCGCGGTAGAGCGGCGCGAGCTTCGGCTCGTCGGCGAGCGCGCGGTCGCCGAGCCGGGTGCGCAGATCGAACGCGGGGACGACGACGAGATCGCCGCGCATCTCTCCGATCGCCCGCGCGGCGGCGATGCGGCGGAGCACGCCCGGCGTGGGCGCGAGGACGATCGCCGCGGGAGGAGCCGGGCCCCACGCGACCTCGCTCCACCACGACGCGGCGCGCGGGAACGACGCCTCGCGACGCGTGAGCGACTCGTCGGCGGCGCGCACCGGCAGCACCATCTCGAGCACCACGACGAGCGCCGCGCTCGCCTGCGCGAACGGCACGCGCGCGCGCGCGATGCCGACGACGACGGCCGCGAGCGTGACCCCGGCGAGCAGGTGCAGCGCGAGCACGGCGACGAGGACCGCGGCGCCGCCGGCATGCAGCACGAGGGCGATCGCGCCGACCCCGATCGCGAGGCCGAGCGCGATGACCGTGCGGCGCGCGGCCCGGATCGCCCCGGCGAGCGCGGCGCCGGCGACGCCCGCCACGAGCAGCACGATCCCGACCTCGTCCTTCACGAACGCGATCGGCGCCGGCACCACGCCGTGGGGCTCGCTCCACGACAGCGCGGGACCGGCGAGCGCGATCGCGGGATCCCTCCGGCCGAGCGCGAGACCGAGCCCGAGCGGCACGAGGCCGAGCGCGAACGCGGCGAGCGCGTCGAGCGCCGCGCCCCGATCCTTCGGGCGCAGGTCGAACGCGAACGGGGCGACCGCCGCGACGGCCGAGACGAACGCGAGCGGCTCGTAGCTGGCCGCGAGGCCGAGCGCGAGGGCGACCCCGCCGAGACTCGAGGCGCCCGCCGAGGCGAGCGCCGCGACGACGAACAGCGCGCCGAGCACCGCGCCGCCCGGCGCGGAAGCCTCCGCCTGCCACGTCGGACCGAGCGTCGCGGTGAGCACCGCGGCGACGGCGACCGCGCCGAGGAGCCTCGGCGAGACGGGAGGCGCGGTCCGCGTCCCGGCCAGGCGCGCGACGACCGCGGGCACGACGGCGATCACGAGCGCGCGGAGGACGACGACGGCGATCGCCGCGGCGGCCGCGGCGACGAGCGCGCTCGCGAGGCCGGCGCGGAGGGCGCGGGTGCCGATCGGGACGAGGAGCAGCGGCGCGGCGACGACCGCGTCGAGCGCACGGAAGACGCCCGTCCCGCCGACCCCCACCGCGCGGACGACGGCCGCGTCCTGTGCGGCGAGCGCGACGGCGCGCGCGCCTGCCGCCGCGAGGATCGCGGTGGCCGCGGCCGAGGCGGCCGGACCCAAGGCAGAGGCGGCGGAGGCAGGAGGGGACTTCATGGAAGTCACTCCTCATTTGCTCTAACCTGGCGGGCCCCGTTTGGAGAAGAAACCGAGGCACTTGGCATGGCACGCTTCATCGACGAGCTGAAACGCACCCATCGTTGCGGAGACCTCCGGGCTTCCGACGAGGGCAAGGAAGTCGTCCTCTTCGGCTGGGTCGCGAGCTATCGCGATCACGGAGGCTGCGTCTTCGTCGATCTGCGCGATCGCGAGGGCATCACGCAGATCGTCTTCGACCCGAACCTGTCGGGCCACGGCGATCTCCCGAAGAAGTCCTACGAGGCGGCGCAGGCCCTCCGCTCGGAGTGGGTCATCGGCATCCGCGGCGTCGTCCTCAGCCGCGGCGCGATGAAGAACCCGAAGCTCGCCACGGGCGAGATCGAGGTCCACGCCATCGAGATGACGGTCTTCAACAAGTCGGAGACGCCGCCGTTCGAGATCCTCGACGACCTCGACACGGGCGAGGAGAAGCGCCTCCAGTACCGCTACCTCGATCTGCGCCGCGCGCCCCTCCAGCGCACGCTGCGCGTCCGGCACCGCATCGCGCAGACCGTGCGGAGCTACTTCGACGGGCAGGGCTTCCTCGAGCTCGAGACGCCCTTCATGGTGAAGTACACGCCCGGCGGCGCCCGCAACTTCCTCGTGCCGAGCCGCACGAACGCCGGCAAGTTCTTCGCGCTCGCCGAGAGCCCGCAGCTCTTCAAGCAGCTCTACATGGTGGCGGGCTTCGACCGTTACTTCCAGATCGTGAAATGCTTCCGCGACGAGGCCCTCCGCCTCGATCGCCAGCCCGAGTTCACGCAGATCGACGTCGAGATGTCGTTCGTGAACCAGGACGACGTCTTCTCCGTGATGGAGGGCATGATCTTCGCCGTCTGGAAGAACGTGCTCGGCATCGATCTGAAGGAGAAGTACCCGAGCGGCCGCTTCCCGCAGATGCCGTACGAAGAGTCGATGGGCAAGTACGGCAACGACAAGCCGGACCTGCGCTTCGGCATGCCGCACACCGACATCACGGCGGTCGTGATCGATCACAACGGCGGCGGCGTCCCGTTCTGGAAGGACATCGCCGACAAGTTCGCGAGCGGGCAGTATCGCCGCGATCTGCCCGCCGAGATCGTGAAGGCGATGCGCATCCCGGCCGAGCACGCGACGAAGCTCTCGCGCACCGAGGTCGACAAGCTCGAGGACTTCGTGAAGGGCATGGGCGCCAAGGGCCTCGCCCGCGCGAAGATCGACAAGGACGGCAACTGGACCCAGTCGCCGCTCGCGAAGAACATCACCCCCGAGCTCCGCACCGCGATCAACGCGGCGGTGGGCGCGCAGGACGGCGACCTCCTCTTCTTCCAGTTCGGCAAGGAGGCGATGGTCCAGACGGTGATGGCGAACCTCCGCGTGCACCTGGCGAAGCGCCTCGGTCTCATCCCGGAGGTCGGCCACGGCGGCAAGTTCGAGTTCCTCTGGGTCGTGAACCCGCCGCTCTTCGAATACGACGAGGAGTCGAACAAGTGGGCCGCGGCGCACCACGCGTTCACGCGCCCGCACGACGACTGCGTCGACCTCATCGAGAAGGATCCGGGCAAGGTCCTCTGCTGGCGCTACGACCTCGTGCTCAACGGCTTCGAGATCGGCGGCGGATCGATCCGCCTCCACGATCCCGACGTGCAGGCGAAGGTCTTCCGCGCGCTCGGCATCGAGGACGAGGAGGCGCGGCAGAAGTTCGGCTTCCTCCTCGACGCGCTCCGCTACGGCGCGCCCCCGCACGGCGGCATCGCGGTCGGCATGGATCGCCTCGCGATGCTCCTGTCCGGCGCCGAGTCGCTCCGCGACGTCATCCCGTTCCCCAAGACCCAGAAGGGTCAGGACCTGATGACCGACGCGCCGAACAAGGTGGAGCCGCAGCAGCTGAAGGAGCTCCACATCAAGGTCGTAGAACCGCCGGCGTGACGGAGCCCGTCTACCGGGAGGGCTACCGCGTCGAGGAGCGGACGCGGTGGAGCGCGGGTTCGTGTGGCGACCCGAGGACGGATGGGTGAAGGGCAGCGCGGACGGGCTCGCCCCCGAGGCCGCGCTGCCCGCGCGGATCCGCGACGCGACACGCGCGCCGTGACGGCGGGCGCGCGCGATGGCATCTTCGGATGCCGCGTGACCCGCTCCGTCGTCCTCCTCTCCGCGCTCGCCCTCGCCGCCGCCGTGCTCGCGCTCGCGTGCGGGGAGAACACGCACGTCTACGCGGGGCGGCTCTACGTCGAGTCGCGCGACTGCCTCGGCACGACGTCGAGCATCGAGGTCGTCGAGGGCGATCCCGCCGGCACGTGCACGCCGCGCTGCCTCGTGCAGCGGACGACGCCCGACGGCGGTCGCTCGGTGTACGTCTCGACGATGTGCGCGCCGTATCCGTTCGGCTTCGACACCGACGGCGCCGATCCGCGATGCGCCAGCGCGCTCGCCGCGCTCGGGCGCAACGACACGTGCCTCGTCGACGGCGGCTCGACCGCGCCGGCCCCGCGCGATGCAGGAGCCGACGCGCCGTGATCCGCCGGCAGACCAGGCTCGTGAAGGCGCCCGCCGCGTTCGTACTCGTCGCCGCCGTCCTCGCATCGTGCACCTCCGACGTGAAGGAGTGCACGACCATCGGTTGCTACTCGACGGTGACCCTGAAGGAAACGGCGGCCACGATCGATCGCTCGGCGCCCGAACGGATCACCGTGAAGGCGTGTCTCGACGACCGCTGCTGGTCGGCATCCGTGAGCCCCGACCCCGCCAAGGTCGGCGCGCTCCGCTGTGGAGCCGTCGCCCCTCCGGACGTCGCGAGCTTGGAGTGCTCGATCTCGGCGGCCACGTTCGAGGCGACGATCATGCTGTATGCGGGCGACACAGGCGTGAAGGACGGCAACGTCGTCCATATCTCGGTCGACGATGCCTCGGGCCGCGCCTACGACACGGGCGCCCGACCGGTCTCGTATACAGTTTCGCAGCCGAACGGCCCCGGCTGCGATCCCACGTGCAGGAGCACGACGCTCTGATCGCTACGACTGGCGCTCGCGCGGGTGCGGCCTCATGATCGGGGGGTGAGCGGCCCGCAGATCCTCGCGCTCGTCCTGCTCGCGACGATCCTCGGGCTGGCCGCGAACATCGCGCTCGCGGCCGAGCGGCGGAGGCGCCTCCGCGCGCAGTACAAGGCCGCGTTCGAGCGGGGCGATCACGCGGAGGCCGCGCGCGTGCGGCGACTGCTCCGCGCGGGGCTGCCGGACACGCCGCTCGTGCGCGTATCGGAGCTCGTCGGCGACGGCGAGATGCTCATCCTCCAGGAGCGATGGGCCGAGGCGCGCGACGTGCTCGCCCGGATCGACCTTGCGCAGCTGCCGGAGGCCTCGCGCCCCGGCGTGCTCAACAACCTCGCGTATGCGACCGCGCTCGCGGGCGAGCCGGCGCGCGCCGCGGAGCTCGCTCGTCGGGCGCTCGAGGAGGCCAAGGCGCAGGGCGATGCGTACCCGCGCGAGAAGCACCCGTTCCTCCGCGGCACGCTCGGCATCGCGTGGGCGCTCGCGGGCCAGCACGACGAGGCGATCGCGCTGCTCGAGCCCCTCCTCGCGGACGGACCGCCGCGCGCGATCGCGACACGCGCGTTCCACCTCGGGCAATCGCTCCGGGCGCTCGGGCGCTTCGACGAGGCCGAGCGCGCGCTCTCGCGCGGCGCCGCGCAGGACGGACCGTTCGCCGATCGCTGCCGCGATGCGCTCGCCGGGATGACTCCGCATCGCGGGTGAGCCGAGGTAGCGTGTCCGCATGGGCGCGCCGTCCGTCGCATCGATCCGCGAGCAGATCCTCCGCCTCTTCGTGGGCGCGGAGGGCGCGTCGCTGCGCAAGGAGGACGACCAGAAGAGCCGCGAGCTCGCGGGGCTCCTCGCGCAGCTCGCGCGCATCAAGAAGGGCGCGCACCTCGTCGACGCGGCCGCGGGCAAGGCGAGCGTGGGCCTCGTCGCGGCTGCGCTCCTGCCGATCGGACGGCTCACCGTGCTCGAGCGCGACGGCAAGCGGGTGGACGCGTGTCGGGCCGCCGCCGCCCGGCTCGATCGCGACGTGCCCGTCGACGTCCGCCACGCGGACGTCGCCGACGAACGCGCGTGGCCCGAGGCGCCCGACGCGGTCGTCGCGCTGCATGCCTGCGGCGGCGCCGCCGATCTCGTCATCGAGGGCGCGATCCGCTCGGGTGCGCGGCACGTCTTCGTCGCGCCCTGCTGCTACGGCGATAGCGTCACGTTCCGCGCATCGGCGGCGGCGGCGGTCGCGAAGATGCCGTTCGCCGCCGACGACGTGGTCCGCCGGCGCATGACCGCGCTCCTCGTGGACATGGAGCGCAAGCTCCGGCTCGAGGCCGCGGGGTACACGACGGACATCGAGGAGTTCGTCGCCCCCACGGTCACGCCGCACAACCTCCTCTTCTGCGCGCGGCGCACGCGATCGGCCGTCCGCGTCGCGCGCGCGAACGCGCGGCTCGAGGCCCTGCGCGAAGCGTCGCGCTGAATCAGCGACGGAGCAGCGCGCGGAGGGCGGCGAGCGGATCGAAGCCGAGGGTGCCGGTCACATCGCGATGGCCCGCCGCCTCGCCGATGCGCCGCCGCGCGCGTGCCATGTACGGCTCGAGCCGGTGGAACGCGTCGCTCCGTCCGACGATGGTGCGGAAGCTCTCGAACGCGAAGCGCGCGCCGTCCGCCCCGAGCGCGAGGCGGATGCCGACCGGCATCGGCGAGAGGATCACG
Source organism: Labilithrix sp. (assembly GCA_039809525.1). Taxonomy (GTDB): domain Bacteria; phylum Myxococcota_A; class Polyangia; order Polyangiales; family Polyangiaceae; genus Labilithrix. The sequence continues at coordinate 17,793 of JBDHVD010000080.1, forward strand.
TCGCGGACGAGCGACGCGCGACCCCAGGCGCCGGGGCGCGCGTCGACCTGCAGCTCGCGGAAGCGCTCGACCTCGGCGAAGCACCCCATCGCGAGCGGCGCGTACTGCTCCTCGACCGCGCGCGCGAGATGGCGGTAGTCGCGACGCCAGTCGCCGGAGAGGAGGCCCATGCGAATGCGCGCGTCCTCGGGCCCGGCGAGGATGTCGAACCCCGGGCCGCGCCGGCGCGCGACGGCCGCGGTCCAGAGATCGCCGCCGCGGAAGAGGCCGAGCACCATCGCGTGCCCGTCGGGGCAGATCGAGTCGATCGCGCGGCGCACCATCGCCTCGCTCGGCGGCGGCACCCCCTGGAGGCGCCTCGGCCATCGCTCGATCTGCCCTTCCTGGAGCATCTCGCGCACGATGGTGACGACGAGGAGCGCCTGCGACGTGAGGTCGTCGCTCCGGCGGAGCCGGGCGCCGAAGCGCTCCATCATGTCCTCGAGCGCGCCGGCCCGGGCGGCGAGCGCCCAGCTCGCGTGGTGCGTCTCGCAGAGCGCCTCGAGCGGGACCGGCCATGCGATGCGCGGATCGAGCCGGCCGGTGTGCGTGTGGAGCAGCTTCTTCAGCTGTCCCTCTTCGTGGATCGCGATCACGCCGCCCCGCGGACGGGTGGGCTCGCGCTCGGGCGTCGCGCGCGGCTTCCACAGGTGGAGGAAGCGCGTCCACGTCTCGGTGGTCCAGCCTTCGAAGCGCACGTCGGGCGTGAGCAAGGGAGGAGCAGCCTACCACCGCCGTAGAACCGCCCGCATTGTCGAGATAACGGGCGCGTGGTCTACTCACCGTCACGTCGGAACGGCGCGTAACCGCAGGAACGAAGGAGGAGCGCATGCAAGGTGGATGGGGACCCCCGCCGGGGGGTGGATACGGACCTCCGGGCGGTGGTGGTGGCGGCTACGGACAGCCGCCTCCTCCGGGTGGTGCGCCTCCGGGCGGGATGGGCGGCATGGGCGGACCGCCGGGCTATGGCGCGCCTCCGCCGGGCGGCGGTTACCAGCCGCCGAACCCGTACGGCGCTCCGCAGGGCGCGCCCGCCATGGGCATGGCGCCGATGACGCCGCAGTACGGCAACTACGAGTTCAACGACTTCGAGAACTCGGTCATCGAGAAGACCGCCGGGCGCGCGAAGCTCTGGGGCATCATCTCGTCGGTGATCGGCGCGCTCCAGCTGCTCGGCAGCTGCGGAATGGTCGCGAACCCGAGCTTCGCCACCTATCTGCCGTCGGGCATCATCGCCCTCGTGGTCGGCATCACGTTCATCGGCGTCGGCAACTCGCTGAAGAGCGTGGTGCAGACGCAGGGGAACGACATGATGCACATGATGCAGGCGATGCAGAAGATCGGCAGCGCCTTCATGATCCAGATCATCGCGACGATCGTCGGCGTGGTGCTCCTGGCGATCATCATGGTGCTCACGATGTTCGTGCTCGTCGCAGCGGCAGCCTCGCAGTGAGCGTGCCGCTGGACTAAGTAGCGAGGTCATGAACCTCACGGCCGAGGCGCTCTTCCGCGACGTGTTCCTCCCCAACTACCCGGAGGACGCGACGAGCGACCTCGGCCGAGCTCGTTCCACGGACGCGAATCCGGCGAAGAACCCGTCGATCTACGCCCAGCTCGACGACGTCGCCGAGACGTTCGTGAAGGTCGCGCCGACCGCGATGGGCCTGCCCGACCTCGGGCTCGACTTCAGCGACGCGAGCGTGCACCGCCTGAGCGCCGCGCTCACGAAGGAGCGCCGCGACGCGCTGCTGGCGAAGGACGAGCTCTTCAACGTCGTGGTCCACGGGGCCGCCTACGTCGGTGCGTGCATCGTGCGCTCGCACGGCGGGACATGGGCGGTGCGGCGCCCGCTCTGGGAGAGCCTGGTGCACCTCGTGTCCCGCGCGGGCGAGGCCGATCTGCCGATCTTCCACTGGCTGCTCAAGTCGCTCGCCGACGATGCGACGGCGACGCTCGCCGACCGCTATCGCGCCCACGTCGAGGTCCCGACCGCGCGCCCCGAGGAGCTGCCGATCATCGCGCCGCCGGACCGCAAGCTGCCGAAGCTCTCGAAGGTCCGCTACGATGTATTCTACAAATACCTCCGCGCGAACCTGCCGGAGCTGAAGGACGTCGGCGAGCACTTCCCCAGCCCCGAGCGCTTCGAGGACATGAAGCTGGACAGCGTCTCGTTCCTCCTCGCCGGCGCCGGCCGCATGCTGATCGCGTACGGCAAGAGCAAGGAGGGCCTGCACGCGTTCTGGCTCACCAAGGCGGGCTTCGAGAAGGCCGCCTTCTGGCCGTGCGATGCGTTCCCGGCACCGATCATGCGCCTGAAGGACCGGGGGGCCGACGAGAAGATCGAGGTGCTCCTCTCGCACGAGGGCAAGCCGCAGGCGTTCGAGCTCCTCTGGTGGGGTCCGTGATCCGCGACCGCCTGCGGCGCCTGTTCGTCGGCAAGACCGAGCGCCGTCTCGCGCTCGTGATCCTGGTGACGACGATGGTGCCGCTCGGCGTCGCGCTCTACATCGGCACGAAGATGTTCGAGCACGCCTCCGCGGCGTGGTTCAACCCCGAGATCGGCGAGCAGCTCGATCGCGGCGTGAAGGTGTACGGCGACTACGTCAAGGCGGTCAAAGAGGACCTCGATCACCAGACCATCGCCATCGCCGCCGATCCCGTCCTCCGCGAGGCGGCGAAGAAGCGGAACATCGAGACGCTCGAGTCCGAGCTCGACGCGCTCTTCCCGCACTTCCCCGGCCTCGTGTCGCTCCACGTCGAGGACCAGGACGGCCAGACGCTCGCCCGGCGCGAGGGCAACAAGGTCGTCGATCCCCAGACCGAGCGCGCCCGGAGCGTGCGCCGGCCGCTCTCGGACGATCCCGACGCGCCGCTGCTCGTCGCCACGTTCGTCGTCGCCGCCAAGAGCGAGGATGAGCTCGAACGGACCGCGCAGGTGGTGAAGCGCTACCACGACCTCGAGGCGTCCCGCTCGCAGCTCTACGACTCGTACCTCAACGCGTTCGCCACGCTGCTCGGCATCACGCTGCTGCTCACCGTGCCGCTCGGGATCTTCCTCGCGCGCGGCGTCACGCGCCGCATCAACCGCCTCGGCGCCGCGATCGATCTCGTCGCGCAGGGCGATCTGACGGTCCGCGTCCCGGTCACCGGCTCCGACGAGCTCACGAACCTCGCGCGCACGTTCAACCGCATGCTCGCGGAGATGGCGCAGTCGCGCGCACGCATCGAGTTCCTCCAGCGCATCGGCGCGTGGCAGGACATGGCCCAGCGCCTCGCGCACGAGATCAAGAACCCGCTCACGCCGATCCAGCTCGCGGTGCAGGAGGTCCACCAGAAGTACCCGGGCGACGATCCGAAGTACCGCGTGCTCCTCGACACCACGCTCGAGATCGTCGAGGAGGAGGTCGGGACGCTCCGCCGCCTGGTCGGCAACTTCTCGAACTTCGCGCGCCTGCCCCATGCGGAGCTCCAGCAGGCGAACCTCTCGGACTTCCTCCGCGACTGCGAGAACCAGCTCGGCCACCTCGAGGACCCGTCGCTCGGCGAGGGCTCCGCGGACAACGAGCCGATCGCGCAGAACGTCGAGATCCGCTGGGAGGTGCCGGACAAGCCCATCGCCGTGGCGATCGACCGGCAGATGCTCCGCCGCGTGATCGTCAACCTGGTGCGCAACGCGGTGCAGGCGATCCGCGACGCACGCGGGCGCGGCAATCCCGACGGCGAGCGGCTCGGGCGCGTCCTCGTGAGCGCGCACGCCGAGGGCGAGGGCGCGCGCATCGAGGTCGAGGACGACGGTCCCGGCATCGCCGCCTCGATGCGCGGAAGGATCTTCGATCCGTACTTCACCACGAAGGCCGACGGCACCGGCCTCGGCCTCGCCATCGTGAAGAAGGTCGTGGTCGAGCACGGCGGCGAAATCGAGGCCGACCGCTCCGAGCGGCTCGGGGGCGCCCGCTTCGTGCTGCGCCTGCCGGGCCCCAAGATCCTCACCATCGCGGCCGAGGCGCTCGAGGCCCGCGAGCGCGCGAAGCAGCAGGGCGTCGAGACCGCGTCCTGAGCGCGGCCGCGATCGCGTCAGATGCGCGCTTCGGGCAGGATCATGCTGATGCTCGTGCCGTGATCGTGCGGCTCGGTGCGGCTCTCGACCGAGAGCCGTCCGCCGTGCGCCGAGACGACGTCGCGCATGAGCGAGAGCGCGAGGGCGCCGGAGTGCGCCGCGCCCTCCCGGCGCTGGAAGAGCGAGTGGACGCGCTCCTTCGAGATGCCGGGGCCGTCGTCCTGCACCGAGATCGTGAGCTCGCGGTTCGCCCGGTCGTGCTCGAGATGCACCACGATCGAGCCGCCCAGCTCGCCTTGCGCCCCGCCGCGGCGGACGTAGCGCATGGCGTTGCCGACGAGCGCGGTGACCGCCCAGGCGATCTTCTCGCGGTCGATGGCGAACGGCGGCACGTCACCGAGCGCGTCGACGCGGAGCTCGATGCGCGCATTGCGCGCTTGCTCCATGAGCGGCGCGAGGCTCGAGGTGAGCAGCGCGCGGACGTCGGTGGGCTCGAACTGGAGGGCGATGGTTCCAACGTTCGACATCCTTCCTACTTCGCAGCGTCGAGCGAGAGATTCAAGCGAAGGACGTTCACGCGCGGCTCGCCGAGCACACCGAGGTCGCGCCCCTCCGTGCTCGCGCGCACGAGCTCGCGCACACGCGCGTCGCTCATGCCCCGCGCGCGGGCGACACGCCGCACTTGATACTCCGCGGACTCGGGCGAGATGTGCGGATCGAGGCCGCTGCCAGAGCTCGTGACCAGGTCGACCGGGACGCGCGCGGGCGCCTCGGGGTCGGCGTCGCGCAAGGCCGCGATGCGGGCCTCGGCGTTCTTCTTCACCTGATCGTTGGTCGGACCGAGGTTCGCGCCGGTCGACGCGCCCGCGTTGTACGGGCCCGGCGTCGTGGCCGAGAGGCGGCCCCAGAAGTACTTCGGGTCCTCGAACGACTGTCCGATCAGCTCCGAACCTGCGACGCCGCCGTTCGCCGCGACGAGGCTGCCGTTCGCCAGTTTCGGGAAGGCCGCCTGCGCCACACCGGTGACGAGCAGCGGATAGGCGACGCCGGTGATCACCGTCATGACGGCGAGCATGCCGAACGACTGGAGGAGGAGACGACGGATCATGACGGCCCTCGGGTGAGATGCAGCGCGACGAGGAGGAGATCGATGGCCTTGATGCCGGCGAACGGCACGATGACGCCGCCGAGCCCGTAGACGAGGAGGTTGCGCCGCAGGAGCTCGCCCGCACCCAGCGCGCGGTACTTGATCCCGCGGAGCGCGAGCGGAATGAGGAAGACGATGACGAGCGCGTTGAAGATGACCGCGCTCATGATCGCGCTCTGCGGGGTGGCGAGGCGCATGACGTTCAAGCGATCGAGCGCGGGGTACGTCACCGCGAATGCCGCGGGGATGATGGCGAAGTACTTGGCCACGTCGTTGGCGATGCTGAACGTGGTGAGCGCGCCGCGCGTCATCAGCATCTGCTTTCCGATCTCGACGATCTCGATCAGCTTCGTCGGGTTCGAGTCGAGGTCGACCATGTTGCCGGCCTCCTTCGCCGCCTGCGTGCCGCTGTTCATCGCGACGGCGACGTCGGCCTGCGCGAGCGCCGGTGCGTCGTTCGTGCCGTCGCCGGTCATCGCGACGAGACGCCCGCCCTCCTGGTGCTCGCGGATCAGCTTCAGCTTCGCCTCCGGCGTCGCTTCGGCGAGGTAGTCGTCGACGCCGGCCTCGGCGGCGATCGCGGCGGCGGTGAGCGGGTTGTCGCCGGTGATCATCACCGTCTCGATGCCCATGCGCCGGAGCTCGGCGAACCGCTCGCGGATGCCGCCCTTGACGATGTCCTTGAGCTCGACGACGCCGAGCACCTCCGCACCGTCCGCAACGACCAGCGGCGTCCCGCCCTTCTTCGCGATCGTCTGCACCTCGCTCTTCACGCGCTCGGGGAGGGTTCCGCCCTTCCCGGTCACGTACCTCTCGACCGCGTCGGCCGCGCCCTTGCGGAGCTCGCGCTCGTCGGCGTTGACGCCGCTCATGCGCGTCTG
>JBDHVD010000081.1:0-23869 GCA_039809525.1 Labilithrix sp.
CTCGCGGCCGCGAGCGCTCCCGCGGTCGCGCTCATCCGTCACCCGTCGCGGGCGGCCGCGACGCGCGCGACGGTCACGAGGCTCGCCTCCGACGCCGAGCGCGTCGAGCGCGAGGCGACGCGCGAGCCGGACGCGATCGAGACCGAGACCGAGACCGCGTCCGGCGAGGAGCCCGCGCCGGCGCCGGCGCCCGCACCCGCCGCCGTGCGCAAGCCGCCGCCCCCGCGCGCTCCGAGCCCCGCAGCCGCGGCGGTCCCGGCGCTCGACCCGAAGGAGCTCGAGCACGCGCTCGCGTCGCGGAGGCGGCCCCGAAGGCCCCGGCGCCGCCGAGGTGCTCTTCCTCCCGGAGGGCCGCGCTCTCGTGAAGCTCTCGGAGCCGTATGCCGCGACCTCGTCCGGGGCGTGCATCGCGCGCCGCCTCTCGTCGGCCGCCCGTCCGTTCGACGGCGCGCCCGTCGCGCTCCGGGTGCGCTTCTCACTCTGACGTTCGCGCTGTGCTAAGCGTCACCGGTCTTGGCCAAGGAAGACACCCTCGTCATCCACGAGATCTACGCGAGCATCCAGGGCGAATCGACGTTCGCCGGGCTCCCCTGCACCTTCGTGCGGACCACCGGGTGCAACCTGCGCTGCACGTGGTGTGACTCCCCGCATGCGTTCTATGCGGGCACGCGGATGAAGCGCGAGGACGTCCTCGCGAAGGCGCTCGCGACGGGGACCGAGCTGGTCGAGCTCACCGGCGGCGAGCCGCTCCTCCAGCCGGGGACCGTCCCTCTGCTGAAGGAGCTGTGCGACGCCGGACGGACGGTGCTGATCGAGACGAGCGGCGAGGCGGACGTGTCACGGGTCGATCCGCGCGTGCACAAGATCATGGACCTGAAGGCGCCGGGCTCCGGCGAGTCGCATCGCAACCGGTGGTCGAACCTCGAGCACATCGGGCCGAACGACGAGCTGAAGTTCGTGCTCGCCGGCCGCACCGACTACGAGTGGATGCGTGACGTGATCCGCGAGCGCGATCTGCCGAAGCGCACCAGGAACCTCCTCGCGAGCACGGTGTTCGGGAAGCTCGCGAGCAAGGACCTCGTGGACTGGGTCCTCGCGGACAAACTCCCGGTGCGCGTGCAGCTGCAGATGCACAAGTACATCTGGGATCCGAACGCCACCGGCGTGTGACGGCGCGTTCATCCGCCGCGCCCGGCCCGGCTCGGCTCGTCGCTTGCACCACGCCACGCGATGACGGCGGCGCGCGTCCTCCCAGCGATCGCGTGCGCGCTCGTGGTGTGCTCCGCGTCCGCAGCCGCGCGCGCCGATCCTCCCGCGCCCGTCCCCTCGCCGGTCCGTATCGACTACGACGCCCCGGATCCGAACCGCGGCGCGCTGAACGTCTTCCGCGCGGTCGCAAACGTGGCGGTCGAGAACTACGTCATCTGGCAGATCGACTGGTTCCGCGGCGTCGAGTGGAACACGGTGACGCGCGACGGGATCGGCCGCACGGTCTCGAGCAGCTTCACCTTCGGCTACGACCCGATCACCGAGGACCTCCTCGGGCATTCGCTCCACAGCGTGCTCCATTTCACCTCGGCGCGTTCGGCCGGTCTCTCGTTCTGGGAGTCGGCGCTCTTCCCCGCGATCGGCAGCCTCTGGTGGGAGGCGATGGGCGAGAAGCAGGTCGAGTACCCGGGCGGCTGGCGCTCGAAACCGTCGACGAACGACTTCCTCGTGTCCTCGACGAGCGGGCTCCTCCTCGGCGAGGCGCTCCATCGCGTCTCCAGCGCGGTGCTCGACGACAGCACGAGCGGCTTCGACCGGGCGACGCGCGAGGTGCTCGCGACGGTGGTCAACCCGATGCGCGGCCTCAACCGGCTCTACACCGGCGAGATGTGGAAGACGGGTGCGGCGCCGCTCCGCCCGCATCCGCTGCGCTTCGCGATCGACGTCGGCGGCGCGCAGACGCGCACCTGGCAGCACGACGGCGTGACGACGCTCGATCCGACGTTGCTCGTCGCGACCGAGCTCCGCTACGGCGATCTCCTGCCGTCGAAGGAGGGCGGCACCACGATCGGTCCGCTCGAGTTCTTCGACGCCTACGCCGCGATGAGCTTCTTCGGCGAGGAGGTCGGCACGCAGGTCTACGCGCACGGCCTCCTCTACGGATGGAGCGCGGACATCTCGAGCGACACGGGCAAGCGGCGGGACAACAACGTGCTCGGCCTCTTCCAGAGCTTCGACTTCCAGGGCGCCTACCCGAACCGCTACGGCGCGCTGAGCATCGGACCGGGCGACTACGTGGAGTGGCGCTTCGATCGGACGCGCTCGCTCCGGCTCGGGCTCCACGCCGACTGGACGTACCTCGCGGGCAGCGAGAGCGCGTTCCTCGAGTTCGGCAAGGACCACAAGTACGTGATGGGCGGGGCGCTCGAGGAGAACGCGCTCGTCGAGCTCGGACGGCCCGGGCAGATCGCTCTCCGCTCGCGTCACTTCGTCACGTCGGCGATCGACGGCCAGGGCGGCGACGAGATGATCTGGTACGCGCGCGGCTCGTACGACGTCGACGTGGTGCCGGGCATCGGGCTCGGCTTCGCGCCCACCCTCATCCAGCACCGCTCGTCGCTCCACGGCGACGCCGTCGTCGAGCGCTCGCTCGACGCGCAGCTCTACCTCCGACTCCACGACTGAGAGGACCAGCCATGCGAATTCGCGCCCTCGTCCCCGTGCTCCTCGCGACCTCGACCTGGCTCGCGCCCGCACGCGCCGAGCCGCCCGCGGCGCCGCCGCCGGCCGCTGCGACGACGACCCCGACGAAGCCGACCGGCGAATGGGGTTGGCTCGTCGTCGGCTCGGGGCTGCTCGCGGGCGGCGCGCTCACCGGCGTCGGTCTCTCGATCGGCTGCGACGACGGCTCGCGCGAGTGCGAGCGCCGGGCGAGCGTGATGATCTGGGGAGGCATCGGCATCGCGGGCCTCGCGAGCGCGCTCGGGATCGCGATCGTGCAGGCCGGCCGCGCGCGCGTGCAGGCGTCGCCCACCGCCGGCGGCTTCGCGCTGCACGGGACGTTTTAAACCGGCTCTACGTCCAGTTGCAGAAGTCGAGGTCCGGCGTGTACGGGACGAGCTCGATCGCCCCGCAGTCCACCTTCGTGTACGCGTCGAACCCCGCGTCGTGACGCTCGCACGCGCCGCACGCGTATCCCTGCGGGAAGCTCGCGTCCCATCCGTTCTTCAGCACCGGTTCGGTACCGCTCCGGAAGATGATCGCGTGGTTCGGCGCGGCGTACGTGATCCCCTGGAGCTGCTCCTTCGGGAGCTTGCCTTCGGGGACGTTCGCGGCGGCGTCGACGAGGGCGGGGATGCCGACGCCGAGCGCGCCGGCGTTGAGCGCCTCGGCCGGCGGATCGCTCGAGAAGGTCACGAACACGTCGCTGCCCGTCGTCGTTCCGCCGCCGAACGCATAGCTGTAGTCGGGGCTCCCGGAGCTGACGGTCCAGATCACGATCGCCTTCGATCCCGCGGGCGGCGCGGGGCTCGCCTTCGCCGTGAGCGAGAACGAGCCGCCGTCGGAGGACGAAGATGCGCCGTCCGGCTTTCCGCCCGCATCGCCCGTCGCCGGCGACGCGGAGTCTCCGGTGGCGGAGGCGTCGTTCGCTCCGGTGATGGTCTGGTCACCCTTCGGATCGTCCGAGCAAGCGGCCACGACCAGCACGGCGGCGAGGGTGGCCGCGGACACGAGCGACGACGCGAATGCCTTCATTGAGTCCTCCTTCGGATCGGCCGGCCATTCAGCAAACGGCGTTCCGCGGCCCGAACGAGCGATCTCCGAGGGATTCATGCGTCACGTCCCGCGCGACCATGATCGTTCGATCATGGCTCGACGTGCCTCGTCACTCGTCGGACCAGGCGACCCACTTGCCCGTGGTCGCCCACCTGTCGCTGCCGTCCTTGAACGCGCCCATGTACGTGGCGGTCGCGTCGAAGAAGCCGTCGTTCGGCGGCGCGACCGCGCCCTGGGTGAGCGACGTGGCGGGAGAGAAGCCCGGCGCCGAGGCATTGAAGCAGTCGAGGCCCGGGGCCTGACCGAACTTGTTGCCAAAGCCGTCGGTCTTGAACCACGCGACCTCGTCGAGCCCGTCGTCGTTGTTCTTGTCCGGCGCCGCGCCGCCCGTCTCCGGGTAGGCGATCGCGTCGATCACGCCCGCGGCCTTCGAGCCCCAGAACCACGAGCCCTTGATCGTCAGCTCGTTGCCGGTCGCGTTCGCCGCGGTCGACGGGTCACGGACGTCGATGCCCGACTCGAAGCCGCCGATGAGCATGTTGCCGTACGTGCCCTTCGAGTTACGGCGGATGAGCATGCCGAACTGCGCGCTGTCCGGGTCCGCGTTCTTCCCGCAGAGGGTCACGTTGAAGACGGTGGGGTTGGTGATCGGCGTGTTCGCCGAGCCCTGCGCGTCGTTGTCGCTCTCGAAGCCGTTGTCCTCGCCGGGGTGCTTCGGGTCCTGCTGGAGGACGAGGAACTGGAGGCGGCCGGAGTAGCCGTTGTCGAAGTCGAAGCCGTCGTCCTGGTTGTACTGGCAGATGAGGTGGTGGGCGTCGACGGTGCCGCCGAAGAACTCGAAGCAGTCGTCGAGCGCGTGACGCACCATCACGTGGTCGACCTTGGTGCCCCGGCCGACGCCGCCGAACGTGACGCCGTTGACCTCGTTGTCCGGGCTGAGGACGACGCCTGCGTACTCGATGCGGACGTAACGGATGACGCCGCTGTCGTCGTTCGGATCGGTGCCGCCGAACTCGGTGCCGTTGGCCGTGGTGAGGATGCCCTCGATGTTGCCCTTGCCGTTCGGGAAGTTCACCGGCGCATGGCCGAGGATGACGAGGCCGCCCCAGTCGCCCGCGCGGCGTGCGCCTTCGGCCGCCTGGCTGGTGAAGACGATCGGCTCGTCGGCCGTGCCCTCCGCCATGATCTTGGCGCCGGCCTCGACGAGCAGGATCGCCTTCGAGGCGCTGTCGCCCATGATGAACGTGCCCTTCTCGATGGTGAGGGTCGCGCCCGGCTTCACCCGCACGAGGCCCTTGAGGAGGTAACGCTTCGCGCTGGAGAGCGTCCGGCTCTGGTCGATGTCGCCGGAGACCTCCTCGATCGGCTTCGTCGGATCGCCGCTCGACGAGCTCGAGGTCCCGCCCGAGCTCGACGACGAGGATCCGCCCGAAGACGAGCTGGTGCTCGAGGCGTTGCCGCCCGGACCGGCGGTGCCCCCGAGGTTGCCGTCGTCGCTGCAAGCAGCGAAGCCGAGGAGGGCGACGAGAGGAGCGACGAGCGCGAGGCGATTCAGACTTTGCATGGGCGCTGTTGTGCCCGACGGCTGTGACGACCGAGCGGCGGTCCGCGAAACATTCGTGGGCCGGACGGCAACGACCGTGTGACGCGCCAGCCGTCAGTTCGCGTACGTGAGCATCAGCCAGAAGGTGGAGCCGACGTTGTAGCGGTTCACCAGGAAGCGGCCGTCGTCGCCCTGGGTGAAGCGCACCGGTGCGTCGAGGACGTTCTCGATCGTCGCCTTCAGATCGAGGTGCTCGCCGAGGCCCTGGGCGAACGAGAGATCGACCAGGTGGCGCGGCTGCTCGTACACGTCGGGCAGCCCGTTCGAGCCGACCTGCGCGATGCGCGCGCCGCTCACGTTGTAGAGGATGCGGGCGCGCGTCCTCGACGCCTCGCGCTGCCAGTCGAGGGCGAGGTTCACCACGAACGGCGACTGGCCGGCGAGCGGACGGCTCGCCGAGGTCTGGATGCCGGTCGTCGCGTCCAGGTCCACGCGCGAGTGGACGAGCGTGACGTTGCCGAGCAGCGAGAAGTCCTTCACCGCGCTCGAGACGAAGTCCAGTGACTTGCGCGCCTCGACCTCGACGCCGGTGTTCACCGCGCCCTTGGCGTTCTGGTACGAGACGACGCCGCGGCTCGTCGGCAGGATGACCTGCTCGATCGGCTTGTCGAACGCCTTGTGGAACACGCTCAGCGCGAGGACCTCGCCCGGCCGGGGGAAGATCTCCCAGCGCGCGTCGAGGTTGACGATGCGCGTGCGATCGAGGCTCGGGTTGCCGAGGATCTCACGGGCGCCGAAGAAGTCGCTGAACACGAACGGCGCGAGCTCGCGGAGCTGGGGGCGCGCCACGGTGCGGGTCGCGGACAGACGGATGTTCGACGCGTCGGTGACCTTGAAGATGACGTTCCCCGACGGGAGCAGATCGGTCTTGGCCAGCTCCGAGCGCACGTTCTCCGCCGTCGATCCGAACGGGTCGTAGCTCTGGATGAGCTGCCGCGAGACCTCGAGCCGCTCCCCGCCGACGAACCGCAGGCGCGAGCCGATCGGGACGTCGGCCATCGCGTACCCCGCGTAGACGTCGTACTGCGCGGCGTACGCGTCGGTCGGGCGCGTCCACTCCTCGAGCTCGAGCGCCGGGCCCACGTTCGCGTCGGTGAAGAGCAGATCGGAGCGCTGGCGGAACACCGCGGGATCGGCGCTCGGGTTGCGGAGGAAGCGGAAGCGGCGCGAATTGAAGCTGCGGCCGCGGAGGGTCACGAGCCCGCCCGCCTTCACCTTCGTCACGCGGTCCTTGTCCGCCGCGGAGTACGGCGTGATCGGCTGCGTCCAGTGGACGCCGCCGCCGCGCGTGGTCTCGCCCTGCGCGGCGTAGAAGTGCTGGCCGCTCTGGGTGCTCTCGCGGAACGAGAACCCTCGCTCGCCGTCGGCGACGTAGACCGTCTCGCGCAGGTTGGGATCGGAGAGGGTCGCGCGGGCCCAGATGCCGTTCCACGACAGCTCGGCGGAGTTCAGGTCCTTGAACCGGTGCTCGCCCCGGAGCTGGCCGTACGCGAGGCCTCGGTTGACGAAGCGGATGCGCTCGTCGCGGATGTCGTTGGCCTGCTCGTCGTTGAAGCCGCCGATGATGCGCGCCTCCTTCTCCGCGTTCCGGCTGTAGAGACCGGTGAGCGCGATCTTGTGATCCGTGCCGACCGCGTAGCTCACCGTGCCGAGCCCGCTCCACGTCACCGTGTCGATCCCGGTGTCGGCGCGGTAGTCGTTGAACCGCACGAGCTCGCCGGGCTGCCGCGGATCGAGGCCGTACGTGCGGAGGATCTCGCCCTCGCGCTTCGTGAACCGCCGCGTGTACGTGAAGCCGCCCATCGCGCCGATCACCTTGCCCCCGCCGAGCTTCCACGAGTTGCCGAGGACGACGCTGCCGGTGCCGTTCGGGAGGTTGAACGCGCGGTCGGTCCCCATCGGTCCGTTGATCGCCTTGCCGACCGACGTGAGGTCCTCGTTGACCTGCCCGTTCGGGAGGATGCGCGTCACCCGGTCGCGGGGGACCTCGCGCGGCAGCGCGCGCGAGCCGTCGTCGAGCCCGAGCCAGTCGAGCGAGCCTCCGGCATACGAAGGACGGCGGCCGAACGTGGAGACGGTGTTCGCGCCCAGGCCGATCGTCGCCTGCACGAGCGGCTTGTCCGGCATGTCGCGGGTGTGGATGTCGAGCGAGCCGCCGGTGAAGTCGCCGGGCATGTCCGGCGTGAACGTCTTCGAGACCGTGAGGTCGCTGATCACCAGCGAGGGGAACATGTCGAGCGGGACCGCCTGGCGGTCGGGCTCGGGGCTCGGCAGCGGCGAGCCGTTGAGGAGCGAGTTCGTGTACCGCTCGCCGAGGCCGCGGATGAAGAGGTAGCGCCCGTCGACCACCGTCGTGCCGACCACGCGCTTCACCGCGTCCGCCGCGTTGCGGTCGGGCGCCTTCGCGATGTCCTGGGCGCCGATCGAATCGGACGCCTGCGCCGCGTTCTTGCGAAGGAACAGCTGCGACGCCGCGCTCGCGCGCTCGAGCTCGGCCTCGACCGCGGTGACCTCCTCCACGGCCGCGTCGTCCGGATCGAGCGTCACGTCGATGCGCGCGACCTTGCCCGCCGCGACGCGCACGTTCTTCACCCGCGCCGGCCGGTGCAGATCGCCCTGCACGCGCAGCTGGTAGATTCCCGGCGGGAGCTCGACGCGGTAGCGCCCGCCGGCGTCGGTGGCCACCCGCTCGGTCCGGCCGAGCGCCGAGACGACGGTGTCGACCAGCGTCTCGCCGTCCCTCCGGCTCTTCACCACGCCCCAGACGGCGCCCTTGCCGGCCGGCGGCGGCCGCGCGGGATCGGGCGACGCGTCGATCGCGGCCTCGTCCGGATCGACGGGCTCCTCCTGCGCCGCGGCGCTGCGGGCGAAGAAGGTCAGACAGAGGACACACGTGTACCTTGCACGCATATGCGTGGACTTTCCGATCGATGCGAGAGAGGGTCAGCGGGCGACTTTTTGCGTGAGGATCGCGATGGTCTTCGCCCCGCCCTGCTTCGCGATGTCCATGGCGTCGACCGTCACCGCGTACGGGGCGTCGTCCGCCGCGTCGAAGTAGACGACCTTGTCCGCGCGCGCGGCCATGAAGCGCGCGATCCTGTCCTTCAGCGCGGCGCGCTCGATCGGCGCGCCGTTGATCTCGAGGAGGCCGTCCTTCTTCACCGTGAGGACGACGCTCGGACTGTCCTTCGGCGGCTCGGCCGCCTGCGTCTCCTGCTTCGGGAGCTGGAGCCAGAGCTGCTTCGACAGGAGCGGCGTCACGACCATGAAGATGATGAGGAGGACGAGCACGACGTCGACGAGCGGCGTCACGTTCATCTGCGGCACCGCCCGGCTCTTGTTGCCGCCGCCGCCGGCGGAGAGGGACATGCCCATGGCTAGTTGGTCTCCTCGGGCTCTTTTTCCTCTTGGCCGCCGCCGCGCTTCTGCACCTGGAGCGACACGCCGGGGAAGCCCGCGTTCTGCACCACCGCGAACACGTCGCGGACCTTCTGGTAATCGAGCGCGCCGTCGCCTTTGAGGACGACGCGGCGATCGGGCTCGCGCGCGTGGATGTCGGCGAGCTGCGCGGGGAGCCCCTCGATCGTGGTGGGGGCCTTCTCCAGGTAGACCGTGCCGCTCTTCGCGACGGTGACGGTCACCGGATCGAGCTTGCCCTTCTGATCCTTGTCCGGCTGGAGGATGCCCGGCAGCTCGACGCGCTCGCCATGCTCGAGCGCGGGCGCGATCACCATGAAGATGATGAGGAGGACGAGGACGACGTCGACCAGCGGGGTGACGTTGATGTCCGGGGTGACGTCACGCCGCTTTTTCGAACCGGCCGGAGTCGGTTGAATCGGTGCTCCCATGAGCGTTCTCCAGCTCGTCGAGCAGCTCGCCGGTACGGCGCGCGAGCTCGGTCTCGACGGCGTTGATCTTGGTGTTCAGCTGGTTGAAGAAGAGGACCGCGGGGATGGCGACCATGAGGCCGAGCGCGGTCTCGACGAGCGCCTCCGCGATGCCGGCGGACACGGCCCCGAGACCGCCCGAGCCGGTGGCGGCGATGCCCTGGAACGCGGTGATGATGCCGACGACCGTCCCGAGGAGCCCGACGAACGGCGCGATCGAGCCGACCGACGCGAGCACGCCCATGCCGCGACGGAGCTCCTCGCCGACGGCCTCCTTCTGGCGCTCGGCCTCGCGGCGCGCGAGCTCCAGGTCTCGACTCCTCGCTCGCTGCGCTCGCTCGTCGACGGCCGAGAGCTTCTTGTCATCGCCCTTCACCAGGCGCGCGAGCACGGGCCCGAGGAGGCGCGCGAACGGCGCCGTCTTGCTCCCCTCCGCGAGCGTCACGGCCTCCGCGTACGCGCCCGCGTCGAGCAGACCGACGACGCCGCGAAGGAACTTCTTCGTCGCCGCCTTGCCGCGCGCGAGCGCGATGTGCCGCTCGACGACGACCGCGAGGCAGCTCGTGGCCATGAAGAGCAGGATCGTCGCGATGATCTTGCTGAGCAGCCCCATGCTGGCCCAGATGTGAATCGGACTGAACGACATGCCGCGCTCCTCTTCTCAGCCCGCCTTCAGGCGGAACGGAAACTTGATCACCTTCGCCATGCGGACCGGCTTGCCGTCGAGCGTCGCCGCCTGGAACGTCCAGGTGCGCACGACCGCGAGCACGACCTCGTCGAAGAGCGGATGGCCCTTCATCACCTTCGCGCTCTCGACCTGACCGGCCTCGTCGATCACCAGCTTCACCACCACGACCGCCTCGATGCCCTGCTTCTTCGCCTCGTCGGGGTACGCGGGCATCGACTTCGTCAGCGCCATCGCCGGCGTGGAGACCTCGGTCACCTGCATCGGCGGAGCCGGCGGCGCGGGCGGCGCGGGCGGCGCCTCGACCGGCTCCGGTGCGACGGGACCGGCCTTCCCGGTGCACCCGGCGCAGCCGTTCGGATCGCCTTCGCCGGGCGGCCCTTCCTCCTTCGGGCGGCTGCGATCGCCCTCGAGCGGCGGCCCCTTCGGGATCGCGGTCGGCGGCGCGTCCTGCACCGAGCCGAGCTTCGGGCGCGCGGTGTTCGTCGCGACCTTGGGCTGCGCGCGCGGCGGAGGAGGAGGCGGCGGAGGCGCGGCCTTCACCGGCTCGGGCGGCACGAACTTCACCTGCACCTCTTCCTCGAGCACCTGCTGCTTGATCCGTCCGCCGAAGACGACGCCGAGGACGAGCACCGCCGAGACGACCGCGGCCGCCACCGCATACGACCCTGCGAGGCGCTTCGTACGCCCCGCGTCCGCCTCCTCTGCCCGGCTCCAATCCGCGAGCGCCACGGGGCCATGATGTACGCGAGCCGCGTGGCACCACGGTGACGAAGCAGGCACGTGTCGGCGGCAACGTCTGTCACCGAGTCGTTGCGATGCGAACATCGTCGCGTGATGAAACGAGCGGCGAATGGACACGATGGCTCGTGTGCTCGTCGTGCTCTCGTCGATCGCCGGCGAGACCGATCGCGTCGCCGCGTTCGAGGCGGGCGTCGACGACTACGTGGCCAAGCCGCACAGCACGCGCGAGCTGCTCCTCCGCGTGCGTGCGCTCTCGCGACGTCGCAGCGAGCCGCCGAAGGTCGAGTCGCTCTCCGTCGGTCGTCTCCGGATCGACGTCGCCGCGAGGCAGGCGTGGATCGATCACACGCGCCTCGACATGACGCGGCGCGAGCTCGACGTCCTGATCCGTCTCGCCGAGCGCGCGGGGCGCGTGCAGACCCGCGAGGTCCTCATCGCGGACGTGTGGGGCGACGTCGGCCACTCCGCACGCATCGTGGACACCACGGTGAAGCGCGTCCGGCGCAAGATCGCCGCCGCCGGATGCGCGATAAAGACGGTGCGGGGCGTGGGTTACAAGCTCGTAATCGAGTCCTGACGAACGGACGAGCTGTTGCATCATGCAACGCGATCCGCGATCCGTTTGACGCAGCGGGATCACACTGACAGTTTTGGCGCCTGTTGGCGTCCGGTCTCGACGTTACTTCGCGATGGGGGCTCCTCCCGTTCGCGGTCATCCTCGCCGCCATCGGCGCGATGCGCGCGGGTGCGGTCATGGCGCCGTCGGAGGCGCCACGGCACCGTGCGCTGTTCGGAGCGACGGTGGCCGCAGCGGCGATCGCCGTCGTCACGCGCGTCGTCGGGGCCGCGGGGCTGCTCGGGCAGGACCTCCTCTTCGGGCTCCTGCTCGGAGCGACCGTCGTCCTCCTCCTCGTCGGGCGCGATCGACGGATCGGGATCGCGCTCGGCGAGCTCGTCTCGCGCGACACCGCTCCGGTGGCGCTGGTCGCGGCGGCGGCGATGACGATGGCCGCGCTCGCCGCGCACTACCTGCCCGTCTGGCAGTGGGACTCGCTCGGCTACCACCTGCCCTACGTCGACTTCGCCCTCCAGCGCGGATCGCTCGCGGACGTGCCCGAGGACATCCCGTACATCTCGACGTATCCGCACGCGGTCGAGCACCTCTTCATCGCGTGGCGCGCGATGCTTCCCGACGATCGACTCGTCGACGCCGCGCAGATCCCGCTCGGGCTCCTCGGCGCGGGCTCGATCGCGGTGATCGCGCGCGAGCACGGCGCGCGCACGGACACGTCGGTCGCGGCGGGTCTCGCGTGGCTGGCGCTGCCCGCCGTCTTCCTCCAGCTGCCGACGAACTACGTCGACGTTGCCTCGACGTCGTTCCTCCTCGCGGCGGCGGCGTTCACGCTCGCGGCTCCGACGCCGGCGAAGATCGTGGGCGCCGGCCTCGCGCTCGGGCTGTTCCTCGGATCGAAGCCGAGCGCGCCGATCGGCACGCTGCTCGTGTTCGGGCTCCTCGCGGTCCGGGGATGGCGCGCAGGACATCGCTGGCCTCTCGTCGCGAGCGCCGCCTGCGTGCTGCTCCTCGGCGCGGAGTCGTACGCGATGAACCTGCTCCGGCACGGCAACCCGATCTGGCCGGTGAAGCTCGCGATCGGTCCATGGACCTTCCCCGGCGAGCTGCCGATGCAGCAGCTGCTCGACTCGGGCCCCGAGGCGCCGCGGCTCCACGGGCCGCTCGTCTCTCGCCTCGCGCAGTCGTGGCTCACGTTCGACGCGCCGATGATGTTCGACATGCGCTTCGGCGGGCTCGGCCTGGTGTACGTCGCGGCGCTGCCGGTCGCGCTCTACGTCGCCTGGAAGCGCAGGTCGATCCCGATCGCCGTCATCGCGCTGGCCGCCCTCGCTTCGCCCGATCCCGCGGTGCCTCGCTACATCCTCGCCTTCCCCGGGCTCGTGCTCGCGGTCGCCTTCGCCCGGGTCGCCGCCGTCCCGCCGCGCGCGCGTCAGGTCGTCCTCGCGATCGCCGCCGTGGCCCTCGCGCACGGCCTCTCGCGCGCGTACCCGGCGCTCGCGGGCGAAGGGCCGCCGCTGTCGCAGTACTCGGCGATGTCCGAGGCCGAGCGGCTCCGCGCGCTCGGCGCGCACGGGAAGCCTGCGCCCTTCTACGACGCGCTCGAGCGGACGTCGCCCGGCGACGTCACCGCGTTCGACGCGTCGATGGAGCTTCCTTACCTCGCATGGCCCCCGGATCTGTCGCGGCGCGCCATGTGGCTTCGTGATCGCTTGGCGCCGGACGAGATCGATCGGCTCCTCCGTGACCGCCACGTCCGTTTGCTC
This sequence comes from Labilithrix sp., assembly GCA_039809525.1. Lineage (GTDB taxonomy): Bacteria > Myxococcota_A > Polyangia > Polyangiales > Polyangiaceae > Labilithrix. The sequence continues at coordinate 13,022 of JBDHVD010000081.1, forward strand.
GTCGTGAATCGGGGGTCGTCGCTCGCTGCGGCGGTGCGGGAGAAACCAGAGACGTTCACTCCTCTCTTCGACTGCAGATCCACCCCATGCACCGTGTTCATTCGCAACTGATCGCCGGCCTGTTCATCGCGGCGGTCCTCGTCGCTCCGGCAGCGGCGCTCGCGCAGCAGCCGGCACCGCCGGACGCGGGGGCCGGCGCGATCTGCAAGCCGCTCGAGCGCGAGCTCGCCGCGGCGCGCCGCGAGACCGTCTCGGCCCGCGAGGAGGGCGCCGCGAGCGAGCGCCGCGCCGCCGAGTGCAGCGCCGAGCTCTCGTCGACCAACGCGCGCCTCCAGGAGAGCGGCGCCGCCACGAACGCGTGCGAGCAGAAGCGCACGCACCTCTGCTCGGCCACCTCGGCGTTCGCCGAGGAGATGGCGCGCGGCCGATCGGGCGGCGCGAGCGAGACGGGGTGCGTCTCGAGCGAGCAGCAGGCCCGGCTCGACGCGTTCACCTCGGGCTGGTCCGGAACGACGACCTGGCTCGGCCAGCTCGCGTCGTACCAGGCGGGCGAGACGGACGCGCTCCCGCGGCCGCGCAACGGAGCGACGCCGCTCGAGCGCGCCGCTCAGCGCATCGTCCGCGGCGGCGAGGGCGCCTTCAACCGGCGGCTCCTCGTCGAGGCGCTCGAGATCATCGCGCCGCAGAGCTGGGCGCGGATCCGCGCGAGCGGTCCGGCGGCGATCGACGCGTGGTTCACCGCGAGCGCGTCGCTCGATCCGGACGTCGTGCGCGAGGCGCAGCATCCGTCGGGCGCGGCCACCGGACCCGCAGGCCCGCCGCTCACCGCGGCGCTGCACCTCGTGCGCGCGTTCCAGGTCGCGTCGCACTGCAACGCCGCGCCGCCGGGCCCCGGCGAGTGCGCGCGCGCGAAGCAGCTGCAGGAGATGCTCGAGACGAGCGCGTCGCTGGTCGTACGCCGCCGGGTGCAGGAGATCTGGGCCACCGACTGCTCTTCGATCGGCCCGGACGCGGTGCTCCCGTGGATCGCCGATTTTCCGACGGCGCACGTGGGGACCGCGACGAACGCCTGGCACGACGTCACCCAGGACGCGTACGCGAAGCTCTTCGCCTGCTACCTCGACGACGCGACCGAGCACACGCCTTTCGGCGTCTGGCTGAAGGAGAAGCTCCCCGCACCGACGACGCTCAATGCGCTGAAGCTCCAGCGCGTCGACGACATCCGGAGCCAGTGGAGCGACGGGTCGCGCGAGGCCTCGTGCGTGCGCGCGGTGCGCGCGATGCAGAACGTGGTCGCGCCCTCGACGTGCTCGGTCCCGCCCGGCGAGCTCGGCCCCGCCCTCACCGAGTGGACGGGCGCAGGCGCGAAGCTCGACGACGCGAGCCTCACCCTCGGCATGTGCGCGCAGTTCGCGCGCCTGCTGTGGGAAGGCAAGGCCGCGTCGATCGACGAGTCGTTCGCGCAGCCGCCCTCGCTCGACGAGATGGTCGTGGCGAAGGCGATGCCGCCGACGCAGATGTGGCGCCTCCGCGCGCACTGCGACGAGCGCCGCGGCGGAGCCGAGACCTTCGCCGCCGAGATCGGCCAGCTCGCGTCGTTCAGCCGCGGCTTCGGCGAAGGCATCGAGCGGGCGCCCTTCCGCGTCGATCCGCAGAGCATGAAGCCGGTCGAGCTCGTGCGCTTCGAGGCGGTCCAGGGCGCACGTCCGTGGATCGATCACGTCACCCGCGGGGTCCACGCGTGCGGCACGCTCGGCCTCACCGAGGACCGCTGCAAGACGTGCTCGCAGATCACGCCGGGCGCGGCCTACGACTGCGCGCTCGTGGCACGGCTCGAGGAGTCGTGGACCCATCGCACCCGCGCGCTGCTCTCGGCCATCGCGGCGCTCATCGCGGCGATCGTGAGCGCGACGTGGCTCCGCCGCCTGCGCGCGGCGCGGACCGCCTACGCGGCATGGGCCGCGGACGTCGCCGCGTTCTTCGAGGGCATCGGGCTCGCGTCGCAGCGCGATCGATGGCGCTACGTGTTCCCCTCGCGTCACGACACCGTCCGGCTCGCGGTGCCGTCCGATCCCGCGTGGGAGCGCTGGGGCACCGTCGCCGCCGTCGTGCGTGCGCCGCCCGGCCGGCGCGTCCTCGAGCGCGACGTGAACCACGCCGCGTTCGTCGCCCGCCGCCTCGGCGCGTCGGTCGTGCTGCTCGAGCACGACGACGACGCATCCCCCGATCTCTCGGCCGTCCGCGCGATGCTCGAGTGGGCGGCGAAGGGCGGCTCGCGCGCAGTGCAGGTGCTGCCGATCGGAGTGTCGCGCGCGCGCTGGTCGAAGAGCGCGGGCGACATCCTCGATCTCGTCGAGGAGTCGTCGCTGCGCGGCAACCCGTTCGAGCTCCGCGGGCGCATCGCCACCTCCACGCAGTTCTTCAATCGCGAGCGCCTCGTGTCCGGGCTCCTCGCCTCGGCGCAGGCCGGCCACTGGACGGTGGTCACCGGGCTCCGCCGCTTCGGAAAATCGTCGCTCGCGCTCGAGGTCGCACGCCGCCTGCCCGGGGCGTCCGCCTACGTCGACGTCGCCGCGTTCGATCACGAGATCGCGCACGGCGCCGATCCCACCACCGCGGCGGACGCGATCCTCCGCTTCGTCTGCGTCCGTCTCGTCGAGTCCGCGCGCGCGCGCTGGCCGGACGCCGCGATGCCCGAGCCCCCGGCAGAGGGCTCGGCGCTCGACGCGACGGCGCTCACGCAGTGGCTCCGCGATCTGTCGCGCGCGTGCACCCGCGCGTCGGGCCGTCCGACGCCGCTCCTGATCGTGCTCGACGAGCTCGAGCAGGCGCTCGCGGTGGGGCCCTCGAAGCTCGGTCGGGCGCTCGACGTCCTCGCGATCGTCATCGGCCGCATCAAGGGCGCGGTCGGCGACGCCGCGATGCCCGACGGCACCGCGCCGATCGGCGTCTTCCTCACCAGCGCGATCCACCCGCTGCTCTGGGTGCCGCTCCGCACGCTCGGGCACCAGTCGGTCATGGGCACCTTCCAGCGCGTGTGCGTGCCGTGCCTCGGCGACGACGCCGCCACGACGATGATGCGCAGCCTCGGAGGCCGGCAGGGCATCCGCTTCAGCGACGACGCGCTCAGCCGCATCGTGGCCGAGTCGCAGGGCGTGCCGCTGCTCCTCCGCCGCCTGGGCGCCTCGATCCTCGAGCTCTACGACGCCGAGCGCGCGCGCCAGGGGAGCCTCGGCGCCGTCGAGGTCGGCGTGGAGGGCACGGCCGAGGCGATCGACCGCGAGGCGCGCGAGGGATCGCCGCTGCGCGTGTGGATCGAGACGGAGATCGCCGGCCGCGGCACGGTGATCGGCTCGCTCCTGCGGTCGCTCGCGCGCGCCGAGAGCGTCCCGCTCACGTCGCTCTGGAGGCTCGCGAAGCAGCGGATCGCCGAGGACTTCGTGCACACCGGCATGGCCGCCGAGCTCGCGGCCGACGAGCTCGATCGCCGCGCGGAGGAGGCCGCCCACGTCATCGTGCAGCTGCTCGAGGAGAGCGGCCTCGTGATCCCGCACGGCGACCTCACCGCGCCCGAGGCCTACTCGCTGCCCGACGGCGCGATCCGCCGCGTGCTCCGCCTGCAGAAGAGCATGGGCGCGATCCGCGCCGCGGCGCCCGCGACGGAGATCGGCGACGCATGAGGCGGCTCGCGGTCGCCGCCGCCGTCGCGGTCGCCGCGTGCACGTCGCCGGGCACGCATGCGCCCGCGCACGCGCGGATCGCCTGGGTGGTCATCGCTCCCCATCCCGACGACGAGACGCTCATCGCGAGCGGCGTGCTCGCGCGCGCGCGCGAGGCGGGCGAGGACGTCGCGGTGATCGTGATGACGAACGGCGACTACGACTGCGTGCACGACGGCCTGCGCCGGCAGCGCGAGAGCCTCGCCGGGCTCGCGGCGCTCGGCGTCCCCGAGGACCGCGTGTTCTTCCTCGGCTACCCGGACGGGTTCCTCTCGAGCCTCGGACGCACGCCGCTCCCGCCGCCGAAGAGGATCACGCAGGGCGCGTGCGCGCGCGGCGGCACGACCTACGGCGACTGGCACCAGAAGCACTACGGCGCCCCCGCGATCTACACGCGCGAGAACGCGGTCGCGGACCTCGCGGAGCTCCTCGGCGAGCTCGCGCCGCGCGACGTGGCGATCACCCACCCGCACGACACGCATCCCGACCACGCGACGACCTACGCGCTCTTCCGCGACGCCGCCGATCGCGTGCCCGACAAACCGCGCGTGCACCGCGCGCTCGTGCACAACGGCGACTGCTGGCCGAACGGCGCCGAGGCCCACGAGCCGTGCGCGCCGACGGTGATCGGACCGTCGCGCCCCACCCCGCCGCCGACGGGGATGCTCTCCGGCTACGTCGCGCGCGAGCGCTTGCCGGTCCCCGCGAGCTGCCTGCTCGAGGACCGGACGCGCAACAAGAAGCTCCGCGCGATCGCCGCGCACGCTTCGCAGACGCGTGCCCTTCCCGACAGCTATCTCTTCGGCTTCGCGCGCAGCGACGAGATGTTCTTCCCCGAGACGCTCGCGAAGCGTCCCGCGCGCAACGTCACGCCCGTCCGGGCCGGGCGGAGCGGGGCGCGCGTGACCGCCGGCGGCCTCGTCCTCGACCTCGATGCGACGCGCAAGGAGGCCCGCCTGTCGCGCGGCTCCGTGCTCCTGAAGACGTGGCCCCTGCCCCACGACCTCTGGGGCGACGTCGCGGAGGAGGACTTCGAGCTCGCGATCGATCCGCGTCCGGAGGACGGCCCGGTGCGCGAGGTCTCGTTGCGATGGGGCGGACGCCTGATCGGGGTCGCGATCGACGTCAGCGCGTCCCCCAGCGCTCGTCCCGCACCGTGATGAGCGCCCACGGCAGGATCCACTGGAGGAGGAGCACGCTGAAGACCGCGTACAGCGCGCCGTAGAGGAAGCGGAAGCTCCGCTCGACCCGCAGGTAATAGAGCGCGGTGAAGAGCGCGCCGACGAGCAGCGCGATCGCCGAGTGGACGACGATGGTGAGCTCGGTGTCGAACATGAGCGGCAGCTGCACGAGCCCGTAGAAGAAGAGGAAGAGGCGCAGGTTCGACACGACGAACGTGACGATCGGCAGCACCCAGTTCTTCTTCCGGTACCGCGTGAACATGAACTTCGCGAAGGCGAAGCCCTCGACGATGAAGCTCCGGTCCCAGCGCACGAACATGCGCGACATCTGCCGGTAGGTGACCGGCGCGAGCGTGTGGACGACCGCGGTGCGCTGATAGACCGTGTCGTAGCCCTGGCGGAGCACGATGTTCGTGAGCGCCTGATCCTCGCCGTGGTTGACCGGACGCCCGAGGAACGTCTGGTTCGCCCACTCGTCGAGGAAGGGCAGCACCGCCTCGCGGCGGAACGCGGAGAGCGCGCCCGGACAGCACGCGACGCAGCGGTACGTCGACTGCGCCGCGCGGCCGAAGTCGAACGCGAGCGCGTACTGCACCTCGAGCATGCGGCTGATGGTGGTGTCGCGATTGAGCACCGCGACCCGACCGGCGACCGCGCCCACGTCGGCCGACGCGAGGAAGGGCGTGACCATCTCGTGGATGGTGCGCGCCTCGATCTCGCTGTCCGAGTCGATGGTCACCAGGATCGATCCGGTCGCCGCGCGGAAGCCGGCGACCAGCGCCTCGCGCTTGCCGCGGTTGCCCTTGAAGCGCACGAGCTTCACGAGCCCGGGATGCTCGCGGCGGAGCCGCTGCATGTGGAAGAACGTGTCGTCGCGCGAGCCGTCGTCGACGACGATGATCTCGAGCAGCTCGGGCGGATAGGCGCAGCTCGCGACCGAGCGGATGCTGCGCTCGACCATCGGGCCCTCGTTGAACGCCGGGATGACGACGCTCACGCGCGGGAGCTTCGCGTCCGCCGGCGCCACGAAGGGCTGGTAGCGGATCCAGAGGATGCTGAGCAGCGCGGTGTAGACCGACTGCACCACGACGACGATGCCCACCGGGTGGGAGAACATGCCGCGGATTGCCGCAGCCAGCGCGGGGAGCCCGCCCGACAGCCGGCCGGTCGCGCCGAGCATCCATCCGATGCTGATCAGCGCGCCGATCAGGGGAAACAGGCCGATCGAGGCGACGAGGATGCGTCGGACGATGCGTCCCATCGAGCCCGAGATTTATAGCGGAGCGCCCCCGGATCGCAATGCGGGCGGGGATCACTCGAGCAGCTCGCCGAGCACGTCCCCGTCGTCCTCGCCGCGCGGCCGCTCGAGCCCGAGCACGGCCTCGATCGTCGGGGCCACGTCGGCGAGGTGGCGCTCGCGCGGCGAGCGCGAGGCGCCGCGCGCCTTGATGCGCGGCCCCGCCGCGACGAGCCAGACGCGTGAGGACTCCGGCGCGAACCCGCCGTGGTTCCGGAAGTCGCGTGCGCGGCCGTGATCGGCGGTGACGAACACGTGCGTCGCGCGCCCTCGGTCGCCCATCGTGTCGAGCACCGCGAAGAGGCGTCGGAGCACGCCGTCGGCTTGCTCGAGCGCGCGGAGGTAGCCGTCGTAGTCGCCGTGGTGCGCGTGCTCGTCCGGATCGCCGAGCGCGAGGAAGAGGACGTCCGGCTGCTCGCGCTCGAGGTAGTCCAGCGCGAGCGACGCGGTGCGTGCGTCCGGCCGATACTCGCCGCTGCCCGGCCACGGATGCGTCGCGTCACCCGGCTCTCGCCCGGCCGACACGTGGAACGATCCCGGCCGCGCCGTGGCCGCGCGCGCGAGGCGCTCCCACGACGCGAACGCCGCGACGCGCAGGCCCACCGATGCCGCGTCGTCGAGGAACGTCGGCGTGCGCGTCTGCGGGCAATCGTTGTCGCGGCACGCGATCGGCGGGCGCCCGGTCAGGATCTCGAGGTAGCCCGGAAGCGAGACGTAGTTCGGACCGGACGCGCGGATCGCAGCGCCGGCGTCCGCGCCGAGCATCGCGCCGCGATCGCGGGCGAGGCCGTGCAAGACCGGCATGAGCTCGCGCGCCGTGCGCGCCGGCCGCGGAGGCGACACGCGCGCGGGATCGACGCCCTCGAAGATCTCCTGCCACCGCGCGCCGTCGATCGTCACGAGGACGACAGGTGACGGTCCGGTGACGTCGCTGCGGATCCGCGCCGGCTCGGCGTCGATCGGAGGCAGCGCCCGGGCGATCGGGAGCGGCGCCGGGGCGGCCGACGAGCAGCTGCCGGTGAGCGTCGCCATGCCGACGACGATCGTGCTCATGAGCCGTTGAACGGCGCTCATCCCGACCTCCGGCATGCAAGATCCGCCGCTCCGGCTCGTGCCGGCGATCCGCGGACCGCGGAGGTCCGCGCGCACATCCCCCCGTAGCCCGTTGACCCATGACCAGGCGCGCCACGCGCGCGAAGCATCGTCGTCTGCGACACGAACACCTCCACGACCGGCGATCGCCGAGGGACGTTACGAACGCGCCGCGTCGCTCGTGGCGCACGCAGGCAACGTTCGAGCAAACTCGACCGTGTCGAGAAGAGGTGCCACGCGCGTCCGGGATCTCCCGGTCACGAGGAACCGCCAAATACGGCAAAATAGGGGTGCCCGAGTGGTAGGCTTCCCGACGGCCGCATGCGCGACCAGGGAGAAGGCTTGAGCTCCGCGCTCTCACACGCGTCCGACGAGTTCTCCGAGGCGCTGCTCGACTACCCGCGGCTCCTCGCGACCGTCGCGCGCGCGATCTCGACGGCCACGGATGCGGCCTGCGTCGTGCGGCTGCTCTCCCCGGACGAGGCCGCGCTCGATGCCGTCGCGTCGTTCCATGCGGACGACACGCTGGGCAGCGCGGCGCGAGCGCTCGCCCGGGAGATGCCCTCGCTGCCGGTCCGCGGTCCGTGGGCGCGGATCGTCTCCGACGGGCAGCCGCTGTCGCTGGCCGCGGCGAGCGACGCGGTCCTCCGGGAGCTGGGGCCCCTCCACGAGGAGCTCCTCGGCCGGCACGACCTCCGCCACGTGCGGCTCGAGCCGCTCGTCGCGCGCGGTTCGGTCCTCGGGACGTTGACCCTCGCGCGGCCGGTCGCGCGCGCCCCGTTCACGAGCGAGGACGCGACCGTCGTTCGCGAGGTCGCTGCGCGCGCGGCGCTCGCCCTCCACAACGGGCGGCAGGTGCAGGCGACGCGGGCGCTGAGCCGCGAGCACGAGGACCGTTTCCACTCGCTGTTCGTCAACGCGCTCGATGCGATCTTGCTGATCGACGACGAGACCGGGCACGTCGTCACCGCCAACCCGGCGGCGTGCCAGATGTTCCGCAGCACCGAGGAGGAGCTGCAACGACGGAACACGCTCGCCGATCCCTCCGACCCGCGGACCGAGACCGCCAAGGACGAGTGGGCGCGTCGGGCGTCGTTCCGCGGCGAGCTGTGCTTCGTGCGCGGCGACGGAACGCGCTTCGAGGGCGAGGTCGCGGTCAGCACCTATCGCCGGGCCGACGGACGGCGGAAGCGCATCGTCACCCTCCGTGACATCACGTCGAGGAGGAGCGCCGAGGCGAGGGTGCGCGAAGCCAACCACTTCCTCGACTCGGTGATCGAGAACCTCCCTCACATGATCTTCGTGAAGGACGCCCGGCGCCTCGCGTTCGTGCGCGTCAATCGCGCCGGCGAGGAGCTCATCGGCCTGCCCCGCGCAGAGCTCGTGGACCGCACGGACCACGACTTCTTCCCTCCCGAGCAGGCGGCGTTCTTCCAGGCGAAGGACCGCGAGGTGCTCGACGGCCGCAAGCTCGTCGAGATCGCCGAGGAGCGCATCGAGACCGCGCGCGGACCGCGGCTCCTCTCGACGAAGAAGGTCCCCATCCTCGACGACGCCGGCGTCCCTCGTTACCTGCTCGGCATCTCGCAGGACATCTCCGACCGCAAGGCGGCGGAGGAGGCGCGGGCGCGGCTGGCCGCGATCGTCGACGGCTCCGAGGACGCCGTCTTCGGCACCACCACGGACGGCGTGGTGACGACCTGGAACCGCAGCGCCGGCCGCATGTTCGGCTACGCGGAGGACGAGATGCTCGGACGGTCGACCGAGGCGATCGTGCCGCCGCGCGTCGAGGCCGAGGAGCGCGAGATCGCAAAGCGCGTGGCGGCGGGCGAGCGCGTCGCTCCCTTCGAGACCGTCCGTCGTCGCCGCGACGGCCAGGAGATCGACGTCTACGTGAGCATCTCGCCCGTGCACGACGCGGCGGGCAGCGTGGTCGGCCTCTCCCAGATCGTGCGCGACGTCAGCGAGGCGAAGCGAGCGCAGCGCGAGATCGTGCAAGCGAAGGCCGCGCTCGAGGCGGCGAACCGCGAGCTCGAGTCCTTCAGCTACTCGGTCGCCCACGACCTGCGCGCGCCGCTGCGGAGCATCGACGGCTTCAGCCAGGCGCTGCTCGAGGACTACGGCGAGCAGCTCGATGCGGAGGGAAAGAAGTACCTCCGCTACGTGCGCGAGTCGGCGCAGCTGATGGCGCAGCTCATCGACGACATGCTCACGCTCTCGCGCGTCGCGCGCACCGAGCTGCGGCGTGACGTCGTCGACCTCTCCGCGCTCGCGCGCGCGGCGCAGACTCGCCTGTCGCGGCAGCAGCCCGGCCGGCGCGTCGTCATGGAGATCCACGAAGACCTCGTCGCCGACGGGGATCCGCGCCTCCTCGCCGTGGTCGTCGACAACCTGGTCGACAACGCGTGGAAGTTCACGTCGAAGCGCGCCGACGCGCGCATCGAGATCGGCGCGACGGAGACCGACGGCGCGAGGACGTTCTTCGTCCGCGACAACGGCGCCGGCTTCGACATGACCTACGCCGACAAGCTCTTCGGCGTCTTCCAGCGACTCCACTCCGCCCACGAGTTCGAGGGCACCGGCGTCGGCCTCGCCACGGTGCAGCGCATCGTGCACCGTCACGGCGGCCGGGTCTGGGCCGAGGGCTCGGTCGGCGGAGGCGCCACGTTCCGTTTCACGCTGGGAGAGAAGGACCCGTCCGCATGAGCATCACCGTCGAAGATCGCGTCATCCTCTTGGTCGAAGACAACCCGCGTGACGAAGAGCTCACGCTCCGCGCGCTCAAGAGGAGCCAGGTGCAGAACCCGGTGGTGGTCGCGCGCGACGGGGTCGAGGCCCTCGACTACCTGTTCGCACGAGGCGCGCACGCCGGGCGCCCCGCGACCTCGCTCCCGCAGGTGATCCTGCTCGACCTCAAGCTGCCGAAGATCGACGGGCTCGAGGTGCTCCGGATGATCCGGCTCGACGAGCGCACCAAGCGCATCCCCGTGGTCATCCTGACCTCGTCCGTCGAGGAGCAGGACCTCGTGCGCGGCTACAACCTCGGCGCGAACAGCTACGTGCGAAAGCCGGTCGACTTCGTGGAGTTCATCGAGGCGGTGAGGCAGCTCGGCCTCTACTGGCTCCTGCTCAACGAGGTCGCGCCGTCGAAGGGGGAACCATGAACGAACCACTGCGAGCATTGCTCGTCGAAGACGTCGAGAGGGACGCGGAGCTCGTCGTGCGCGAGCTCCGCCGCGCGGGGTTCGACGTCACCTTCGAACGCGTCGAGACCTCCGAGAGGACCGCGGCGGCCCTCGCCGAGAGGGCATGGGACGTCGTCATCTCCGACTATTACCTGCACTCGTTCGATGCGCCCTCCGCGCTGCGGTTGATGCAGGCGAAGGGCCTCGATCTCCCGTTCATCATCGTCTCGGGCATGGTCGGCGAGGAGGCCGCGGTCGATGCGATGCGCGCGGGCGCGCACGACTACTTCCGCAAGGACCGGCTCGGCCCGAAGTTCAGCGCCGCCGTCCGCCGCGAGCCGCGCGAGGCGCGCATCCGGCGGGAACGCGCCGAG
>JBDHVD010000082.1:0-23679 GCA_039809525.1 Labilithrix sp.
TCTTCCCGACGACGACGGTGTTGCCGTACTCCTGACCGAAGGTGATCGCTGCGGGGTCGGTGGCGATCTCGGCGGGCGGCGGGCGCAGCGTCGGCGCCCGTCGCGGGCGGGCTCGTCGACCGCGGAGCGGCGCGCCGTCGGAGCGGACGCGACAGCGGGTGTCGCAGCGAAGCCTGCGAGACGCGTTCGAGCCCTAGCGGAACATCCGTTCAGGCATCAGGCTGCGGCCATGCGCTACCACCACACGAAGAACAAGGGGGACCTTGGTGTGCTGAATGCGGCAGCGGACCTGGCTCGCAAGGGTTGGGACGTGCTGTGGCCGATGACGGAGCACGCGGCGTATGACCTCGTCGCGAACCGTGGCGCCGTGTTCATCAAGGTCCAAGTGAAGTATCGAACGATGAAGCGGGGATCGCTCTTCGTGGACTTCAGGAGCGCCTGGGCCGACCGCCATGGCGTGCACCTCGTCCCGATCGACAAAGACGCGATCGACCTCATCTGCATCTACTGTCCGGACACGGAGTCTTGTTACTACGTCGACCCGAAGACGTGTCCGAGCAGCGTCTGCCTCCGCGTCCTCGAGCCGGCGAACAACCAACGCAAGAACGTGCGCCGCGCCGTCGACTACAAGAAGCTGCCCTGGAAGTACTGGACCGAAGACGAGAAGAAGAATCGGCACGCCCGGCAGGGCTCGAACCTGCGCGCTGGAAATTAGAAATTTCCTGCTCTTCCAACTGAGCTACGGGCGCGTGACCCGGTACTTATAGCACCGTGATAGAGAGTGTCCGCCCATGAAGACCGGCGAAGGCCTCCGCAGCGAGGCGATCACGGCGGCGCTCGACGAGGCGATCCGCACGCCCGATCGGCAGCCCGACCGCCTCTACAAGCTGCTCGCGGTCGCGTCGGGCCTGCCCGGTCCGCGCATGAACACCGGCGTCGCGCAGGGCTTCGCGAACGAGTGCGCCGCGCGCGGGAAGGCCGCGGCGAAGGTGGTGGAGCGCCTCGCGACGCTCGATGCCGAGCTCGCGCCGGGCGCGACCGAGCTCGAGTTCCTGCCGGTATGCGGCATCCTGGCGGTGGGCGCGCTGGCGGCGAAGGATCCCGACCCGAAGGCACGGAAGAAGGCGCTCGCGCGGCTGCACGATGCGTCCGAGGACGTGCGCTTCCGCGTGCGCGAGGCCGCGGCGCTCGCGCTCGCGCGCATCGGATCGATCGACGCCGATGCGACGGTGCGCGAGGTCGCGTCGTGGATGGACGGCTACTTCCAGGCCGCCGCCGTGCTGCACGCGCTCGGCGACGCGACGTGGCTCACGGCGATCGACGACGGCCCCGCGATCATCGAGCGGCTCGACGAGGCGTTCGTCCTCGCGAAGGACGCGCCGCGATCGGCCGTGCGCTGGCCCGGATGGAAGGCGCTGCACGAGGAGCTCGGTCGCGTACCCGCGGCGGTCGCCACGCGCTTCGGCGTGCCGGTGTTCGACATGCTCGCGCGCTGGGCCGCGGTCGAGATGCCGGAGCTCCGCGAGGCGATCGAGTCGAACCTCCGCGACAAGAAGCTCGGCGGCCGCTTCCACCCCGAGATCGAGCGCGTGCGCGCGGCGCTCGGGGCGAGCGCGCCCGTCCCGCGCGATCCGACGCTCGCACGCCAGGGCATGCGCGGCCGCGCGAAGAAGCGAGGACGTCACTAGATGCGGCGGCTCGCGCTCGCCCTCGTCTTGTGCGCGTGCGGGTCGAAGACGCCGCCGCCCGCGAGCGAGCCGCACGAGGTCGCGGTCGCGGCCGTCGATGCAGGGACCGCGACGATGACCACCACCGACGCCGGGGCGCCGAAGCAGGAAGAGGCGCCTCCCCTGCCCGACGGATGGCAGACCGTCGACTTCAAGACGGGACGCGTCGACCACGTCGGGCGCGACAAGGCGCTCGAGGCGATCAAGCAAACGCCGGTGCGCGTGCTCGTGAAGGTCGCGTCGATCATCGAAGAGTGCTCGAGCGCGGGCGGCACGCACGTCTTCTTCGAACCCGCGTTCTCCAAGGAGCTGCCGTTCCGCACCGCGCATCTCGGCGGGCACGGCGCGCACGTCGGCCCGCTGCAGGGGATGGAGCTGTTCGTCGCCGGCGTCGAGACGCATCCGCCGGGCAGCTTCGGCAACGGCCGCGGCTGGTGCCTCGAGAAGGCGCCCGCCTACGACGCCGACGTCGTCGCGATGGTGCCGGTGCGCTCGGAGGCGGAGGGAATGCGCCTCCTCACCGAGCTCGCGCGTTAATCCTGCGCTAATCCGCCTTGATGCTCCCCGCGATCGCGAACAGCGGCAGGTAGAGCCCGACGAACAGCGCGACCATGCACGCCGCGCCGACGAAGAACGATCCGACGACGAGCCACCGCCGCGTGCCCATGCGTACGCCGCGGCGCAGCGATGCGCCGAGCAGCGCGCCGGCGCCGATCGCGCCCGTGAGCGGCGCCCACCAGCTCGTCGCGACGCGCGTGAGCAGCGGGAGCTTGGCCGCGCCCAGATCGTCGAACAAGCGCGCGAACGCACGGCCCCACAGCAAGGGGAACAGGAGGAGCACGACGATCGGCGTGGCCGCGAGCACCGCGCCGATGATGTCTCCGCTCGTCCAGATGCGCGGCGCGCTCGTCCGCGTGCTCATCGCGCCGGCGGCGGAACGGAGTTGCGCGGCGGCCGGAGCGACGGCGGCGGCGCGTCGTCGCCCGACGGACGGAGGCTCCGCGGACCGAGCGACGGCGGCACGCGCTCGTTGAGCTCGGCGGCGGTGTCGACGATCTTCGTCGCGGCGGCCGCGCGCGCGCTCTTCTCCGAGAGCGTCGCGTGATCGACCACCGCGTGGCTCTCGAGGAGATCGAGGTACTCGAGATCGAGCTCGCCGCCGCTCGGCAGGATGAAGACGCCGAACAGGTGCGCCTGCCGGCGGACCTCCTGCACGAGCTGCCGCGGCACGTGGAGCGCCGCGTGCGTGACGAGGTGCACGACCGGATCGCGCTGGTCGCGCATGCGGAGGAGCGCGAGCTCGGTGGCGAGCTGCGCGAAGACGCGCGCCGGGTTGCGTCCGCGCTCGCCCTTGAAGCCGAGGAGGTACGCGGCGGGGAGCTGGCCGGGGCGCGCGCGCTGGACGTCGTAGAGGCGCGAATCGAAGAAGCGGAACCACACCTCCTCGCCCGCGAGCTGCAGCTTCTTGCCGAGCGCGATCGACAGTCCGCGCGCGAAGACCTGGCGATCGCCGCGCATCGACGCCGACGCGTCGATGAGGATGTAGTGGAGCCGGCGCGCCTCCTCCGGCGCCTGCTCGCGCGTGTAGAAGAGGATCTCGTTCTCGATCATGCGCCGCGCGAACTCGGTGTCGTCCCACGCGAGCTCGGTGAGCACCAGCGAATCGAGCGATCCCTTGTTGCCGATGCCCGCGTAGCCGTGCACCGCCTGGGTGCCCGTCGCGCGCGCGCGGTGGGTCTCGAGCACGCTCGGCAGGAGCTCGAGCGAGAAGTTGACGATGTCGTTCGCCGCCGGGCTCGAGATCGCGGCGAGCAGATCGACGTGCGCGAGCGCGCCCGCGGCGGTCGACTCGGGGCCGAGCATGCCGAGCAGGCGCAGCGTGTCGAGGTCGAGCGCGTCGGCGAGCGTGAGCACGTGCAGGCGCGAGCGCGCGAGCGCGTCGAGCGCGGCGAGCTCGAAGTTGCGGCTCAGCGCGGTGAAGAGCTGGCCGAGCTGCGCGTCGAGGTCGCGCACCATCTCGGGATCGAGCGGCAGGCTGGCCGGATACGGCGCCTTCACCGTCGTGCGCTGGATGAGCGATCCGAGGACGCGCGCCAGGACGACGACCACGAGATCGTCCGAGAGGCGCATGCTCCGCGCGCGCGCGCTCGCCTCGCTCTGCGCGATCTCGCCGAGGACGCTCCGGTAGGTGGCGCACAGCTCGGTCGCCCGCGGGACGCGCGTGAGGATCGCCTCGAGGCCGGCGCGCGGGCCGATCTCGAGCTGCTCCTTCGGCGCGGCATAGAGGAGGCCGAAGTCGTGGACGAGGAAGAACGGCAGATGCAGGCCGAGCCGCGCGAGGTCCCGGTACCAGCGGACCGCACGGACGATCATCATCGGCGAGGCCGCGCGGACCGCCGACAGCGCGAGCCCGCCGAGCGGCCCTACGACGACGGGATCCTTCGCGTGCGCGGCGCTGACCGGCATGGGCTCGCGAGCATAGCGCGCTCGTCGAAAAAGACGGCGATCAGCCGCACTGTGATACGCTGCCGCTTGTCCTGGAGGGGTTTGCATGAAGATCCAGACCGCCGTCTTCGCTTCGACGTTCGCCACGCTCTCGACGCTCCTCGTCCTGCTCACCAACTGCGGTGACGACGAGTCCAAGACCGAGCCCATCCGCACCGCGCGCAAGGGCGAGGCGTGCGAGACGACGAACGACTGCGCGCCCGGCCTCGCGTGCGTGCCCAACGGCAGCGGCGGCGGGAGCATCTGCGTGCTCGGCGTCTTCAGCGTCTCGCAGACCGCGAAGGAGTGCGCGATCACCGAGTGCACCACCGGCGCCGACTGCTGCGGGCCGCCGCCGTCGAGCTGCCCCTCGCTCCTCCAGCAGTGCCTCGCGGACGCGGGGACGTCGTCGCAGGCCGCGTGCATCCAGTACGAGGCCGTGTGCAAGTGCGACACGACCAAGCGTGACTGCGAGAACAACAAGTGCGTGACGAAGTGCAACGCGAACACCGACTGCACGTCGACGGGCGCCGGGCGCGTGTGCGCCGGCGGCAAGTGCGTCCAGTGCGGGACGGACACCGACTGCAGCTCGGGCGGCAACTCGACGTACAAGTGCGTGAGCGGCCAGTGCAAGCCGCCCTGCCAGACGGACGGCGACTGCCCCGGCTTCGAGCGCTGCATGAACGGCCAGTGCTCGCAGGGCGCCTGCCAGACGAACCGCGAGTGCGTCGCGGCCACGCGCAACGTCGAGGCGACGTGCGGGACCGACGGCAAGTGCATCGTCCCGTGCGCCACCGATCTCGAGTGCGGCAATCCGAAGAACTTCAAGTTCTTCTCCTGCGTCTCGGGCCAGTGCCTCTATCTCGGCTGCGAGTCGGACAAGGACTGCCGCCTCATGCTCGAGGGCTCGCTCGGCAGCAGCAGCTCCTCGAGCTCGTCGACGTCCTCTTCGAGCTCGACGTCGAGCTCCTCAAGCTCCTCGAGCTCGGGCGGCATCGTGACGACGCAGCAGCACATCGTCTGCCGCGACAAGCAGTCGCCTGGCACGACGACGCTGCCCGCGCAGTGATCCCGGCAGCGGCGCTTCGACCGATTTGCGGCTAAGCTGTCGCGTCCATGCGACGCGGCGGCTTCCTGCTCCTCACGATGGCGATCGCGGTGGCGTGCGGAGGCGTGAACACCTCCGACAAGCGCCGTGCCGCCGAGCGCGGCGCGGTCTCGCCCGACGACGAGGATCCGGCCACGGGCGACGACGCGCAGGACGCGGCGCTCGAAGCCGCGCCCCCGCCGGAGGTCGAGGCCGATGCCGGCGCTCCTCCGCCGTCCGATGCCGGGTCCGACGCCGCGCCCGTCCCTCCCGGCAGCTTCGCGGCGGGCACCGTGCTCGAGACGACGGCGGACCTCAACCTCCGCGAGGGACCGGACACGACGTTCGCGGTCATCGTCGTGATCCCGATGGGAACGAAGGTGACGGTGAAGACGACGAGCGGCGCCGACGGCTGGGTGCACGTCGACTACGACGGCACCGTCGGCTACGCCTCGAAGACGTACCTGCAGCCGGCGCCGTGATCAGAACCGCGGGCGGCGGTAGACGCGCCCGTCGTTCTGCGTCCAGTAGACGTACGACGAGTCGGCCGCGAGGCCGGTGAGCGTCCGGATGCCGGCGACGATGGTGGTCGCCGATCCGCCGAACGCGTAGCCGCGGAGGATGCGCGCGTCGGGTCCGCCCTGCGGGACGATCGCGCCGTACGCATAGGAGGACGACGAGGGATCCGGCGTCATGAACGAGAGCCCGTTCTGCGCCGGGATCGCGGTGTAGACCGTGCCGCCCGAGGTCGAGGCCGCGCGCACCTCGCCGAGCGTGCTCGCCGCGTCGTACTGGATCCAGAAGAGGTACGAGCTCGCGCCCACCTGGAGGCGGATCGGGTTCGTCTCGCCGGTGACGATCGGAGTGAACGTCCCCGCGTCGCCGTTCGCGTCGGACTTGTACATGCGCACGATCGAGGCTCCGCCCGCGCCGCCCGGATCGTCGACGAAGTAGAAGTAGCTCGAGTCGACGGTGAAGTTCTTCGTCGACGCAGGCGCGCCGGTCAGCACGACGGTCGCCGTGCCGCCCGAGCTCGGCCACGAGTACAGCGTACCGCCGGAGACGCAGTAGATCGTCGAGCCGTACGAGTCGATCGCGTCGCAGGACGCCGGACCGCCCGTGAAGCTGGTGTTCACGAACGAGCTGCCGTTCGCGAACACACCGATCGTCCCGTTGTTCGTCTGGTAGACGACGTTCGCCGTGTCGACCTCGAACCGCGTGATGACGCTCGTGGGCTGGACGAGCACCGTCGGCGTCTTCGCACCCGACGACGTCGTTCCGCTCGCGATGCCGCTGAGACCGCCCACCGTGTACTTCCAGTAGACGCGGCCGCTGACGACGCCGACCTCGCCGCCGGTCGCGCCCGCCGCCGGCGCCTCGTAGAGGAGCTCGCCCGGGCCGCCGTCGTCGGCGTCGAAGCCCGCGTCGGGGATCGGGATCTCCTCGAACGTCGCCACGAGCTTGTACGCGACGGGCACCGTCGTGCTCCCGGCGCACGCGCCCTCCTGGCCCGGCGGCGGCGTGCCGTTCGTCTCGCCGAACGGGAGGTTGATCTCCGTCGCGTTCGTGTCGACCGACGGCTGCGTCGCCGCGCGCTTGACCGGGTTGCAGTTGTCCGCTCCGCGGCCCTTCGTGCCGAGCGCCTCGGTCTCGAACTTCCAGCCCGCGAAGCGCGCGCCCGGCGTCGCGATGGCCTTGAGCCCGAGCCCGGCGGCCGCGCCCGGCGCCGTCGCGTTCGCGAAGGTGTAGCGGACGTAGCACCGGGAGGGGCAGTCGATCCCGTTGGCGATGTTGCCGGTCACGCGGCCGCGGCCGACGACCTGCACGGCGACCTCGGCGCCGAACGTGCCGCCCGGGTCGACGTTCACGCGCGTCGCGGGCGCCGGATCGTCCGACGAGCATCCGAACCCGATGAGCGCTGCGACCGGCGTGGACGCGATCGCAACGACGAGAGCAATACGGTGTCGCTCCAAGGCCCCTCTCCTTCGCTCGCGAGTGTAACATGGTCTCCGCGCAGGAGGCCCAATGTCACAGGCTTCACAGGAGCTCGTCGTCACCGCCGTGGGGCCCGATCGTCCCGGCATCGCGGCCGAATTCTCCGGTCACGTGCATTCCGCCGGGGCGAACCTCGCCGACTCGCGCATGATCAACCTGCGCGGGCAGTTCGCGCTGGTCGCGCTGATCGAGGGCGCCCCCGACGTCCTCGAGGCGGTGAAGAAGCGCCTCGACGCGGCCGCCGCCGAGATGGGCCTCGCGATCGAGGTCTCGTCGGCGGCGAAGGCGCCGCGCCGCGAGGGCGTGCCGTTCCGGCTGAAGACCTACTCGATGGACCAGCCGGGCATCGTCCACAAGGTCACGTCGTTCCTGAACCAGCAGGGCATCAACATCGAGGAGCTCGAGACCCACCTCGAGTCGGCGCCGTTCATGGGCACGCCGGTCTTCACGCTCGAGATCCTCATGAGCGTGCCGCGCACGGCGAGCGTCAAGACGCTGCGCCGATCGCTCGAAGAGCTCGGCGACACGCTCAACTGCGACGTCGATCTCGACCCCGCATAGCGGATGCCACGATCGGAGCATGGTGACCGTGGCCCACCATCGCTTCTCCTTCGGGGAGTACGTCGACCTCGTCGCGGACAAGGGCATCAAGCTCGAGTTCCTCGACGGCCAGGTCTGGGCGATGTCCGGCGCCACGGTCGAGCACGCACGCGTGACGACGAACATCTCGTCTCTCCTCTCCGCGGCCCCCCGCGGGCGGCCCTGCGCCGTGTTCAGCCCGGACCTCCGCATCCGCGCCAAGGCGACCGGGCTCGCGAGCCCCTCGACCGAAGCGTACGACCGCGGGGAGAAGCTGCGCCACTACCAGACCATCCCTGCGCTGAAGGAGGTCGTGTTCGCCGCGCACGACCGGCGCGAGATCGAGGTCGTCCGGCGCGAGGCGGACGGCTCGTGGTCGCGCCACGTGTTCACCGACGTGAGCGCGCGCGTTGGCTCGCTCCACGCGGTCGAGCTACGCTTCGTGGATGCTCGCACGCGCTCACGTCCTCGTGGTGCTCGGCCTCGCCGCTCTCGGCGTCGCGGCCTGTGCCGACCTCGAGCCGCCGGCGCAGGGAGCCTCGGGCACACCGTCGGCCGACGAGGAACCGACGGACGGCAGCTGCACCACGGACAAGGTGTGCCCGACGCTGAACTGCGCATGCGGCCGCTTCGACGCTCGCCTTCAGCGGTGCACGAACGGCGTATGCGCCACGACGTGCGCCGACGTCGGCTGCTCCGAGCTCGTCGTGCGGGACATCAGAAGTCACCGTCCTTGACGTAGGGATGGCTCCAGAGCGTGACCTGGAGCAGGCACGACTTCACCCACGCCGCGTGCATCCGCTCGACCTCGTCTGCCGAGTGGCCCTTCTTCGCGAGGAACGGGCGCAGGGTGAACGTGACGGGGAAGATGAGCGCGAACAGGTCGCGGAAGGGCACGATCGCCGCCGAGGGCGCGCCGTCGGTCTGGTTCTTCTTCGTCCGGTGGTGACGCAGGCCGATCTCGTGCTGGTAGTCGAGCCACGCCTGGTCGTACTCCGCGCGCGCGGTGTCGAGGATCCACTGGCCGAAGCGCCGCCGGACCGGGCCGAGGTAGTCGCCGAGCGGCTTGCCGTCGACCTTGCTCGTGAACGACGCGAGCAGGTGCGGGTTCGCGCCGACGAAGCCGTACCAGACGTCGAGGATCGCCTCGACCTGATCCTTCACCACGTCGTGCGAGAGGCGCAGGTACCTCACGTCCTCTTCGCCGAACAGCGCGCTCGCCTTCATCTTCTCGAAGTCCTCGAGCGCGATCGGCGAACGAGCGACGGCCTTCGTCCCGAGCGTGTAGCCGGGGATGTTCATCGTGGGTCTCCTTTCGAACGGGTCTCAGGCTGCGGGCGCCTCTTCGTGCTCCTTGCAGTCGAGGCGCAGATCTCGCGCGCCCATCGGCGCGTCGACGAGCTTGCAGTGGTGCGGCCGTTCGCCTTCGTGGACGTCCGGCGCGAAGTAGCGGCACGTGATGCACATGCGGCTGACCGGGATCCGTCCGCTCTCCTGGAGCGCCCGGATCATCTTCAGCAGGCCCGCGTGGAAGACCTCCTGCTCGCCCGCCGACATCGCGGACACGGCGGTGGCGAGCAGCTCCGGCCACGCGCGCGCCTTCGCCGCGAGCGTGCGTCCTCTCGCCGTGAGCGCGACGAGGCTCGCACGCGGGTGACGCGGGTCGGGCTTCTTCACCACGAGGCCCTTGTCGACGAGCACGCGCACCGCGTCGCTCACCGTCGGAAGCGTCACCCCGAGCCGCGCGGCGAGCTCGCCGCCGGTGAGCGCGCCGTCGCCCGCGACCGCCGCGAGGATCTGGCCCTGCGTCGGTGAGACGCCCTCCTCGCTCGCGGCCGTCCAGGTCTCGTGCTTCTGCGCCAGGCCGATCTTGTGGAGCGCCGTCGCGATGCGGAGCTCGAGCGGCGGCTCGGCCTCCGGCGGGGCCACGGGCAGGCGCTTCTTCGGCATGCCCCACGATCTAACTTAGGACTCCTAAGTTGTCAACCGGCGACGAGGCCGGACGCGGTTTCGCTGCCGTCGCGACGATCGCTAGAGAACGGCACCCGGGGCTCAGGGGCCGTCGAACCCGGCGACGTTGCCGCTGACGGTCTTCGTTCCGAGCTCACCGTGCTCGCCCGTGCCGACGCAGGCGACCTTCCCGCCGTCGAACATCGCGCACGTATGGGTCTGCCCGTTCACCACCGTGTCGACCCGGCGCGGCATCGTCTCGATTGGCTCGGCGAAAGGCGCGCCGCAGGTCACCTTGTCCGTCGCGCGGCACAAGCGCCTTCCCTGTGCGGAGAGACTCCGGACCCGTCCGCGGTCGCCGTCGGTCGAGCGATCTTGTGGCGTCTTCGCGAGGACGGCATCGTACCTTCCCCAGCACACGGCGGAGCCGGGAGCGATGATCTCGTCGCCTTCGTGAATGCCGCATGTGAACTCGTCGCCGGCGACGATTCGACGGATCGATCGACTCACGAGGACCGGGCGGGCAGCATTCACGCTTCCGTCGCCCGGCAGGACTCCCCAGCACCACAGCGCGCCTGCACCATCGAGCGCACACCACTGCGACGTTCCGATGGCCATCTCGGTGACGCCCATCACTCCCATCGAAGTCGGCGTCCTCGAGCTCACGGCCCAGCCGGTCCGTCCCCAGCAAAGGAGCTCTCCGTCCTCGACCGTCGCGCAGCTCGTGGCTCCGCCTGCGAATACGGCCGTCGCGCGTTGCGCGAGCTGAATCGCCGCAGGCCAGGCGACGACCTTGGTCGCGCCCGCCTGGCCGTCGCCCGATCCTCCCCAGCAGAGCACCTTTCCCGCGCGCAATGCGCACGTGTGCACGCCTCCGGCGACGACGGCTTCGACCCCCGACTCGAGTCCCGTGACGACGAGCGGATCCGGCGATCCCTCGTCGAGAGCCTCCTTCGAGGGTCGCGCGAGCTGAGATGCGCCGTTCGCCCCCCAACACACGACCGCGCCGGCCGCGGTCCGGACGCATGTATGAAAGCGCCCCGCCGCGATCTGCACGGCGGCATGCGCCGAGAAGGGCGACAGCGCCGTCGAGGCGATCTTCGGAGGGCCATCCCCGCAGCTCGCGCCGACGACGCGCACGCCGCTTCGGGCGTACCAGAGCTTCGCGTCGAGGACGTCGACTCGGATCATCTCGCTTCCTCGCGCGGGCAACTCGCGCTCTCGCTCTGAGATGGCGAGGCCGCGCTCGACCGCGAGCTCGAACCGGGCGCGAGCATTCGCTCGATTGCGCACGACGACGTGCGCGATCGGACCACCGATGATGTCCGTACGCGCGGGCTCGATGTCGATGAGCCGCTCGTCGACGGTCCGCACGAGCGGGAGCGTGCTCGACCAGATCCATTCGTTGCCCCACACCATCGAGAGGCCGGCCGAGTCCACGTCGGCCGGAGCGGAGACCGGCACCGTGGCGGTCGCACGGGGCGGTACGGTCACGCGGCCGAAGGTGACGCCATTCCGTCCAACGGAGACGCTCCCCTGGAGATCGGAATCGTTGCGGACGAGCAAGCTCCCATGGGCTCTGTCCGGTTCGTCGATGCAGACGGGGAGCGCGCCGTCATCCGCGAGCCCGCCGAAGAAGACCTCCGGCGGCATGCGCGCGGGAGGCTCGCCACTGCACGCGGCGGCCACGATCGGGATCGGCAGCCACCCCCACCACCGCATGCATGAAGCCTAGATCAGGCCTGCGCTTCGGCGTACGCCTCGATCGGGGGGCACGCGCAGATCAGCCTGCGATCGCCGAGCGCGTTGTTCAGGCGCGAGACGGCCGGCCAGAACTTGCGGTCGCGCGTCCACGGGGCCGGATAGGCGGCGACCTCGCGCGAGTACGGGTGCGTCCACGTATCGGAGACGCACGCCTCGATGGTGTGCGGCGCGTTCTTGAGCGGGTTGTCGTCGCGCGAGATGCGGCCTTCCTCGATCTCGCGGATCTCGTTCCGGATGGAGATCATCGCGTCGCAGAAGCGATCGAGCTCGCCCATCGACTCGCTCTCCGTCGGCTCGACCATCAAGGTGCCGGGGATGGGGAACGACATCGTCGGCGCGTGGAAGCCGTAGTCGATGAGCCGCTTGGCGACGTCATCGACCTCGATGCCCGCCGTCTTCTTGAACTGGCGCACGTCGAGGATGCACTCGTGCGCGACGCGCCCCTTCTTGCCCACGTAGACGACGGGATAGTGCGGCGCGAGGCGATGCGCGACGTAGTTGGCGTTGAGGATGGCGATCTTCGTCGCCTCCGTCAGGCCCTGCGCGCCCATCATCTGGATGTACGCCCACGAGATGAGGAGGATGCTCGCCGAGCCCCACGGCGCGGCGGAGACCGGGCCGACCGACGCCTCGGAGCGCGGCTCGACGACCGGCTTCGCGGGGAGGAACTTCGCGAGGTGCGCCGCGACGCCGATCGGGCCCATGCCCGGACCGCCGCCGCCGTGCGGGATGCAGAACGTCTTGTGCAGGTTGAGGTGACAGACGTCGGCGCCGATGTCCGCCGGTCGCGTGAGGCCGACCTGCGCGTTCATGTTCGCGCCGTCCATGTACACCTGGCCGCCGTGCTCGTGGACGAGGGCGCAGATCTTCTTGATCTCCTCCTCGAACACGCCGTGCGTCGACGGGTACGTGACCATGAGCGCCGCGAGCTTGTCCGCGTGCTCCTTCGCCTTCGCCTCGAGGTCGGCGACGTCGATGTTGCCGGCCTCGTCGGTCTTCACCACGACGACCTGCATGCCGGCCATGACGGCGGTGGCGGGGTTCGTGCCGTGGGCGGACGCGGGGATGAGGCACACGTTGCGGTGGCCCTGCCCGCGCGTCTCGTGGTGCTTCTTGATCACGAGAAGGCCCGCGTACTCGCCCTGCGCGCCGGCGTTCGGCTGGAGCGAGATCGCCGGGAAGCCGGTGATCTCGGAGAGCGCCTTCTCGAGCTCGGAGAAGAGCTGCGCGTAGCCCTTGGCCTGCGCCAGCGGCACGAACGGGTGGATGCGGTTCCACCACGCGTCGGTGATGGGCATCATCTCCGCCGTCGCGTTCAGCTTCATCGTGCAGGAGCCGAGCGGGATCATCGAGTGGGCGAGCGACAGGTCGCGCGACTCGAGCTTCCGCATGTAGCGGAGCATCTCGGTCTCCGAGTGATGGCTCGAGAAGATCGGATGCTGGAGGAACGGCGTCTTCCGCTCGAGCTCCTTCGGGATCGCGCGGCGCGAGATCTCCGCGACCGTCTCGGCCATGTCCGCGTGGCGGCCGAGGGCGAAGACGTCGGCGAGATCGGCGAGGTCGCGCATCGTCGTCGTCTCGTCGAGCGCGACGGAGACCGCGGTCGCCGAGAGGCGGCGCAGGTTGATGTGCTTCGACTCCGCGGCGCTCAGCCAGCCGGAGACGTCCTTCTCGCTGCCCTCGACGCGGATGGTGTCGAAGAAGGCCTCGTGCGCGACGCGCACGCCGAGGCGCGCGATCGAGTCGCGGAGGGTGCACGCCGATGCGTGCACTTTCTCCGCGATCGCCTTGATCCCCTTCGGACCGTGATAGACGGCGTAGAAGCTCGCGACGATCGCGAGGAGGGCCTGCGCGGTGCAGATGTTGCTCGTCGCGCGCTCGCGGCGGATGTGCTGCTCGCGCGTCTGGAGCGCCATGCGGAGCGCCGGCTTCTTCCGCGCGTCCTCGCTCACGCCGATGATCCGGCCCGGCATCTTGCGCACGAACTCGTTCTTGATCGCCATGTACGCGGCGTGCGGTCCGCCGTAGCCGAGCGGCACGCCGAAGCGCTGCGTCGAGCCGATGGCGACGTCGGCGCCGAATTCGCCGGGAGGCGTGAGCAGCGCGAGCGCGAGGATGTCGGCCGCGACGACGAAGAGCGCGTCGGCCGCGTGCACCTTGTCCCCGAACGACGCGTACGAGAGGACGGCGCCGTCGGTGGCGGGGTACTGCACGAGCGCGCCGAACGCCTTGATCGCCGCGAGGTCGACCTTCGCGTGGTCGCCGACGACGATGTCGATGCCGCTCGCGAGCGCGCGCGTCTTCACCACGTCGATGGTCTGCGGGTGACAGAGCTCGGAGACGAAGAACGTCTTCTTGTCGTCCGCGCCCTTGAACTCGTACGCGAGGTGCATCGCCTCGGCGGCCGCGGTCGCCTCGTCGAGGAGCGACGCGTTCGCGACGGGCAGACCGGTGAGATCGATCACCATCGTCTGGTAGTTGAGGAGCGCCTCGAGGCGGCCCTGCGAGATCTCCGCCTGGTACGGCGTGTACTGCGTGTACCAGCCCGGGTTCTGGATCACGTTCCGGAGGATCACCGGCGGCGTGATGCAGTCCGAGTAGCCCATGCCGAGATACGAGCGCCAGACCTCGTTCTTGCGCCCGAGCTCCGCCGCGCGCTCGAGCAGCGCCGACTCGCTCATCCCTGCGCCGAGGTCGAGCCGCCGGTTCATGCGGATCGACTGCGGGACGGTCTCGGCGACGAGCGCATCGAGCGACGCGACGCCCATGACCTCGAGCATCCGCGCCTTCTCTTCCGGGCTCGGACCGATGTGGCGGCGGACGAACGTGTCGGGGTGCGAGGCGTCGAAGAGCGTCGACATGGGCGCCCCATTTAGCGCGTGCGCCGCTCCGATACCAGGCAGGATCCGGAGGCGATCCGGCCTACGCGACGCCCGACGGCCAGCCCTCGACGACGAGCGTGTCGGGCGCGACCGCGAGGGCCTTGCACCGCGCTGCGTCGAGCGTGTCGAGCCGCACCTCGATGCGCGCACCGGCCGCGCCCGGATCGAGGCTCTGGACGCGGATCGTGCCCCCGTCGCGGTAGAGCGCGCCGCTGGCCTGGAGGTGCGCGACGTGGCGGAGGAGCTGAGCCGCACGCTCGAGCCGGTGCGCCGGCTGGTCGAACAGCGCGACGTCCGGCCGAGCAAACTGAGCCATACCCCGCGTGTGGATGCCGCCGACCTCGTCGTCGTAGAGGACCTCGATCCACTCGTCGACGCGGAGGTGCTCGGGGGGATCGGCCTGTGCGAGCGAGGCGGCGTCCTGCCAGCGGAGCGACAGATCGTTCGCGATCGCCACCGCGCCCGCCGTGCGCGCGAGGAAGCGCTCGAAGGCGCGCACCGCCTGGAGGTGGCCGAGGTCCGGCGGATCGGGGATCGAGCCCTTGATCGTCACCGCCCAGCGCGCGTCGTCGATCGCGCGCGCCGCGTCGCCGATCTGGTCGGTGGCGAGATCGCGGAACGCCCCCTCGACGTACGGCGCGTACACGTCGGGGTGCGCGGCGAGCGCGGCGGTGCGGATCGAGAAGGTCCGCGGAAGCGCGTAGCCCTCCGGATAGCCGTCGTCCGCACCGAGGTCGACGTCGAGCGCGGGCTTGTCCTTGGTCAGCACGACCAGATCGAGCCACGCACGCCCGGGCGAGGGCGCGAACCGCGGCCTCGTCCAGACGCGGCCCGACGTCATCGGTCGATCAGAGCTGGCTCGGAGTGACGCCTTCCGCGTCGCCGCCGATGGACTTGAGATCGGGCTGCATGCGCGCCTGCTTGACGTTGTTCCACGCGCTGCCGACCTCGGAGTCGTTCAGGCCGAACTCGCCCTTCAGCTCGCCGATGCCTTCCTTGTTCTTCGTGTAGACGAAATAGCCCTTGCCGTGCGTGGTCGACGCGGCGCCGACCATGCCGATCTTGTGCTCCTTCCACTGGTAGTGGAGGACGTTGCCGTTCGCGACGCCGCTCATCTCGCCCCAGTGGCTGTGATCGGTGCGCTTCCAGCGGCCGACGACGTTGTTCCCCTCCTCCTGGAGGTGGAGATAGCCGTAGACCGGGTGGAAGTAGACGCCGGTCCACTGCTCGTCTTCGGGCATCGGGCCGGGGGCGACCTTGGCGTGCTTCGGCCCCTCGCTGTCGCCGCAGCCGGCGATCGAGAGCGCGGACGAGGCGACGAAGGCGGAGGCGACGACGACGCGGAGCGATCGGGCGAAGTTCATGGCGGGGGGATCCTACCAGGAAATCGGGCGCGTCTAGCGCAAGGTGTACGTCCAGGACTCGCGGGTGACCAAGCTCGTCACGACGAGCGTGTTGCTCACCACCGAGTAGGTGGTCTGGTCCTGCGCGACGAGCGGGCAGCTCGTCGTGAAGGTCAGCGTGGTCCCGTTCGCCGCGAGCGTGCCCGAGGTCCGCGTCTCTTGCAGCGTCGCGCCGACCGCGCCCTGGCGGTGGGCGCGCACGAACTGGTTGCCGGTGATTTCGAGCGCGCCCTGGACCTGCTGCCCCGTGGGACCAGGCGTGCCCGCCGCGCCGACGTAGACGGTCGCGAGCGTGAGCTCGTAGGTGCCGTCCTGGATCGCGCCGCCCGAACCGGTCGGCGCATCGCCGACGACGCCGTTCTGATCCACGACCACGCCTTGGTTCGTCAGGTCGTTGCACGCGCCGGCGTCGCCGCCGTCGCCGAGACCGCCGTCGGCGCCGCCCTCCCCGGTACCTCCGCCACCGGCCCCTCCGCCCATCGGCGGCGCTCGCGGCAGATCGCCCGTGGCCGGCGGGCGCTCGGGGTCCTCCTTGCACGCGGCGAAGCACCCGAGGACCGAGACGACGAGCAGCGACGTGAGGAGCCGGCGCATGCGCCGACGCTAGCGCGATGCGCCGGGTACGGCAAAACGCGCCGCGCTCGCCGTGGCGATCGCCTCGAGCGCGCGGTCGATCCCGAACGGCTTGTGCAGCACCGGCTGCCCGGTCTCGCCGAGGAAGTCCTGCACCTCGGGGAGGAAGCCGATGCCGGTCATGAAGACGAACGCGCGCGCCTGCGCCTCGTCGCGCGCGCGGATCGCGGCGTAGAGCGCCTCGCCGGAGACGTCGGGCATGCGGAGATCGGAGAGCACGACGTCGTACGGCCGCTCCGTGAGGAGGCGCAGGGCCTCACGCCCTCCGTGGACGACGGTCACCGCGTGGATCTGTCCGAGCTCGCTCGCGAGCCGCCGGGCGAACGTCACCTCGTCCTCGACCACGAGGACCGACAGGCGTGCGCCGGAGCTCGCGGCCGCACGCGGCGGCGGCGCGGACGAGGAGAGCTCGTCGGCCGACGCGACCACCGGCAGCGTCACGACGAAGCGGGTCCCGACGAGCTTCGAGCCCGCATCGATGCCGGGACCGACGCGGATCTCGCCGCCGGCGCGCTCGACGATGTCGCGGGTGATCCACAGGCCGAGCCCCGTCCCCGAGTCGGCGTCCTTGGTGGTGAAGAACGGCGTCCAGATCAGCGGCAGGTGCTCCTCGGGGATGCCCACGCCGTTGTCCGCCACCTCGATCTCGACCAGGTCGCCGGCGCTGCGCGTCGAGACGGTGACCACGTTCTCGCGGCCGTCGTCCCGCGTCCGCGGGAGCGCCTGGGCGGCGTTCACCAGCAGGTTGACGAGCACCTGCCCGAGCCGCCCGCGATCGATCCGCACCGGCGCCACCGGCTCGAGCCGGCGCACCACGTTCGCGCGGTCCATCAGGCGCCCGCGCGCGAGCGTGAGCGCGCTCTCGACCACCTCGTTGGGATCGGCGAAGCCCGAGAGGACGCGACCGGGCGCGGGGCTGACGAACAGGCGCAGGTCGCGCGCGATGTCGACGATGCGCGTGGTGGCGTCGCGGAGCTCCTCGATCAGCTGCTCGACCGGGCCCTGCGCGGCGGGCTCGAGCATGCGGCTCACCGCGCCGAGCCCGAGGAGCATGAAGGCCGCGGGGTTGTTGATCTCGTGCGCCACGCTCGCGGCGAGCGTGCCCAGCGTCGAGAGCCGATCGGCCTGCACGAGCCGCTGCCGGATCTCGTGCTCGCCGCTCACGTCGGCGAGCGTGCCCTCGATCGCGACGACCCCGCCGTCACCCGAGACGAGCGGATACACCGTCCCGCGGACCGCGACCGGTCGGCCGTCACGCCCGCGGAGGCGCGCCTCGTACGCCGGCGAGACCGCGCCGGACCGCGCGCTCGCCACCGCCGCGTCGAACGACGCGATGCCGTCCGCGTCGAGATGGATCGCACGCAGGAAGTCTCGCGTGCCGAGCGCCTCCTCGGTGGGCACGCCGAGGAGCCGTTCGGCGTGACGGTTCAGATACGCGAGCTCCCCCGTCGTGCTGTCGATGCGGAAGATGACGACGGGGGTGTTGTCGAGGATCGATCGGAGCTCCTTCTCGAGCTCGGCGATGCGGGCGAGGTGCTGCGCCGCCTCGCGCTCCTTGGTGACGAGCTCGGACTCGTCGCGGATGAGCGCATGGGCGGCGACGAGCGGATCGTCGGCCACGCGCGTCATCGTCAGGGAGACGGGGACGATCCCGAACGCCTCGCCCCCCGATGCGCGCCTCCGCATCGCGAGGCGCGTCGACCCGGTGCCCTCCGTCGCCGGCGGCCTCCCGAACAGCTCGTCGACCGAGCGCCCGAGGAGCTCGGGGCGCGCGATCCCGGAGAGCACCGACGCCGCCGCATTCGCGTCGGTGATCCGCCCGTCGGCGTCCCACGCGACCATGGCATCACGCGAGGTCTCGAGGATCATCGCGAGCCGCCGGACCCGCGAGAGCGCCACCGCGCGCTCGAAGCCGGCGCCGAAGATCGCGGCGACCTCCTCGAACAGCTCCGCCGGCGCCGCCTTCGCGGCCCCTGCCTCGCGGAACGCCACCACGAGCTTGGCGACGATCGGCCCGGAGATCCCGTCGGGCCCCCTGCGGATCGGATAGAGCGCGTACGAGAGGAATCCCCAGTGCACGGCGATCCGATCGAGGTCGTCGCCGTCGCGGGCGTCGTCCTTGATCTTCGACTTGCCCGTCGTCAGGACGGTCTCGTTCTTCGGCTCGTGCGGGAAGACGATCCCGAAGGGAGGGAGGCGCACGCCCTCGCTCCCGGGAGACACCGCGTACAGGCGCTTGCCGACCGGCTCCGGGACGACCACCGCGAGGCAGCCGATCGAGACCTCCTCGTCGATCACGCGTGCGACGGCCTCGAACGCCTCACGATGGAACAGATCGCCGCTCACGGCGATCCGCAGCACGCGATTCAGCGTCTCGAGGCGTCGCATCGGTCCCCCCTCTCTCGTGCTCAGCTCATCGATCGATCAGCGTCAGATCGAAGAACCGATCGTTCCAGACCTTCCGGCAGACGCGCTCGGTGTCGGGCTCGTCGTGCCAGCCTCCCGCCATGTAGAGGTGGTTCTTCAGCGTCGCGCCGCGATGATGCTGGAGGCGCGGCGCCGGCCCCTCCGTCTCGAGCTGGTGCCAGGTCTCGGCCTCGACGTCGAATGCCCAGACCTCGTTCGTCGCCGTGACGTCCTCGGGGAAACCTGCACAATGCACGGAGCTCGCCGAGTGCCCCGCGGCGAACACCACGTACTTCTTCCCGCTCGGCGTCTTCAGCACCGACAGCGCGCCCTCGTCCCGCGGCGGCGTGGGGCCGACGGGCAGCTGGCGGAAGCGGTTCGTCGCCACGTCGTAGACCCAGAAGTCGTTCACGTTCGTGAACCCGGCCGGGCCGAGGACGTGGCCGGCGTAGTAGTAGATCTTGCCCGCCTCGGCATCGACCGCCGACGACGGGATGAACCGCGGCGACGGCGCCGGACCGACCGGCTCGAGGTGGGTCCACGCCCCCGCGTCGGCGTCGAAGCGCCAGAGCTCGGCGTTGAGCGCGAGGAACCGGTTGAGCCCGCCGAAGACGTACATGCTGCCGCCCACGAAGTCGGCGACGCAGCCCGCGCGCGCCGCAGGTCGCACGCCGCTCGGAGCGAGCGCGCTCCACCGCTTGCTCGAGACGTCGTAGCGCCAGAGCTGGTCGAACACGCGGAGCGACCGGAAGAAGTCCGGATCGAGCTGGAAGACGAAGTGCGCGCCGCCGAAGAGGTAGAGCGAGCCGTTCGTCCGATCGTCGCCCGCCATGCAGTGGAACGACATCTCGCCGGGCGTCTCCGCGCCCCGCTCGGCGGCGACGTGGAGCACCGCGCCGAACGGGTTCAGCCGGACGACGTCGTGGGTGAACGTGTTGGTCTGCGTCTCGACGTCGTCGGTGACGCCGCGGACGACGAAGACCTGGTTGTCGACGGAAGCGACGGCGTGCCCGGTGCGCGGGACGAACGCGTCGCCGTGGGTCGGTAGCTCCGTGATGCGCGCGATCGGACCGTCGCTCGCGACGACCTCCGCGCGCGACGTTCGTAATGGGCCGTCCTGCGTGTCGCTGCACGCGGCGAGCCCGATCGCGATCCCGAACAGTGAGAGCGAGACGAAACGATGCTGCATGATCCCTCCGCGGGATCATCACAGCGCCGCTCGTCTCGCTTCGCATCACCCCTGGGGCGGATACGACGCACGCGACGTGGCAACCCGGGTTGTCATCCCGTAACGCAAGTGCGCGTCACCTCGTCGCCCGCCCGCGCGATCAGAGCTGGAACGTCGGCCCAGAGGATCGACGGATCGAGCTCGATCGCGTCGAAAGGCTCGGCCCTGACCTTCGCGTCGTCGGCGTGCGCCGCGACGATCACTCCTTCGTCGAGCCCGAGAGCACCTCGCAGACCCCGTCGGGCGCGAGGTCGAAGTACGGCAGCTCCGTCGTCATCACCGGCATGCGCTGGCGCCGCCATCCGCCGAGGTCGGGGACGAGGATGTCGTCCGTGTAGCGTCTCGGTCTTCGCGGCCATGCACGCGGCATGAGCACGCCCAGTGCCATGCTCGCGCTCGAACGATCCCGCGCGCTTGCGATCCGTGACCCTATCGCCTGGCGCCCGGCCACTTTTGGGGTCGGCCCGGGCCGGCCTCAGCGCGGGAGGACATGCAACGTGTAGCGCGCCTCGGCCGCGCCGATCCACGCGACCGCCGAAGGAGAGACCGCGAGGACCCTGATCGCTCCCCGACCCGAGAAGAGCCGCCGCATCGGCGCCCCGTCGAACGGAGCCGCGAAGACGCTCGAGAGGATGGGATCACTTTCGGGCTCCTGGCCGTACGTGAGACCTCGGTGCAGCGACGCGGCGGAGGACGCGACTCGATCGCTCGCGGCTCGACGGAAGTCTCCGGCGAGCCGCAAGCGGCGACGAGCAGTAGGGCGATCGTCGACGAAGCGAACGAACGACGGCTCACGCCGTCGCGTCGCCGCCGCCTTCTTCGTCCTCGAGGGCCGCGCCGTGGCACTTCTTGAACTTCTCGCCGCTGCCGCACGGGCAGAGATCGTTGCGGCCGATCTTCGGCTGCTCGCGCTTCACCGGCGCGACGCGCACCTGCGGGCGCGGCGGGGGCCTCGAGGCGCCTTCTTCCGCATCGCTGCCGTCCGCGACCTCGCCGCCGTGACGGAGCTGCATCTGCTGCGCCTGGCGCTGGTGACGCTCGTAGTCCTCGCGCTCGAGCCGCTCGATCTCGCTCTCCTTCTGGAGGCGGACCTTCATGACCTTCGTGAGCACGTTGGAGCTCACGGCCGCCATCATGTTCACGAAGATGTCGAAGCCCTCCTTCTTGTACTCCTGCTTCGGATCACGCTGGCCGTAGCCGCGGAGACCGATGCCGTCGCGGAGGTGCTCCATGTTCGTGAGGTGCTCGACCCACTGCTTGTCGATCTCCTCGAGGTAGAAGTGGCGGAACACGCGCAGGAGGAGCTCGGTGCCCATCTCCTTCTCGCGCTCCTCCAGCACGACGAGCGCCTCGGTGTAGAGCTCGTGCGCGAGGTCCGAGAGGTCGTGAAGGTTCTCGATCTCCTTCTTCGGCTTCACGCCGAAGTGCTCGAGGAACGCGGAGCGGATGCCCTTCCAGTCCCAGTCCTCCGGCGGCTTGTTCTGCGGGCAGCTCTCCTCGACGACCGCACCGATGATGCCGTCGACGAGATCGAGCAGGCGCTCGCGCTGCTCGGTGAGGCTCCTCGGGATCTCCGCGAGCAGGCGCTCGTAGATCTTCTTCGGCTGCTTCGCCTCGCTCTCCTTGACGTCGAAGCGGTAGCCCCAGTGCTCGTAGATGATCCGACGGAGCTGATCGATGTCGTACAGCTCCTTGATCTCGTCGATCGTCTTCGGGCGCTTCACCTCCTCGCCCGGCGTCGGCATCGGCGTGCCCTGCGAGAGGAGGATGTCCTCGATCGCCGGCTTCACGTCGGCCTCGAGGCTCGCGATCGGATCGATCTTGCGCATCCGGCCGGTCGGCTTGCCCTCGTCGTCGAGGATCTCCGGCGTGTACACGCCGAGCAGCAGCTGCTGACGGATCTTGTAGACCGTCTTGCGCTGCTCGTTCATCACGTCGTCGTACTCGAGGAGGTTCTTGCGGATGTCGAAGTTGCGTCCCTCGACCTTCTGCTGCGCGTCCTGGATGCTCTTCGAGACCCACGGGTGCTCGATGGGCTCGTCGTCGGGCATGCCCATGCGCTCCATCAGCGACTTCACCTTGTCGCCGGCGAAGATGCGCATCAGGTCGTCCTCGAGCGACAGGTAGAAGCGGCTCGAGCCCGGGTCGCCCTGACGGCCGGCGCGGCCGCGGAGCTGGTTGTCGATGCGCCGCGACTCGTGGCGCTCGGTGCCGAGGATGTGGAGACCGCCCGCCTCGCGGACCTCGTCGCCCTCCTTCTTGCACTGCACCTCGTACTTCGCGACCGTCTTCTCGAACTCTTCCGTCTCGGCGTTCTCGTCGCGGCCCTGCTCCTTGAACTCGAGGCGCGCGAGCATCTCGGCGTTGCCGCCGAGGATGATGTCGGTGCCGCGGCCGGCCATGTTCGTCGAGACGGTGATGGCGCCCTTCCGGCCCGCCTGCGCGACGACGAACGCCTCCTTCTCGTGCTGCTTCGCGTTCAGGACCGCGTGCGGCACGCCCTTCTTCTTCAGGATCTTGGCGACGGCGTTCGACTTCTCGACGCTGGTCGTGCCGACGAGGACGGGTCGCCCCTTCTCGTGCATGTCGAGCAGCTCGTTGACGACGGCGGTGAACTTCTCGCGCTCGGTCTTGTAGACGAGGTCCTGGAAGTCGACGCGCTGGATCGGCTTGTTCGTCGGGATGGTGACGACCGACAGCTTGTACGTCTTGTGGAACTCCTCCGCCTCGGTGTCGGCCGTGCCGGTCATGCCGGACAGCTTCTTGTAGATGCGGAACAGGTTCTGGAACGTGATCGTCGCCATCGTGCGCGTCTCTTCCTGGATGCGCACGTGCTCCTTCGCCTCGACCGCCTGGTGGAGGCCGTCGGACCAGCGGCGGCCCGGCAGGACGCGGCCGGTGAACTCGTCGATGATGAGGACCTTGCCGTCGTCGGCGACCAGGTAGTTCACGTCGCGCTTGAACAGCGAGTGCGCGCGGAGGCACTGGTTCAGGATGTGGAGCGACTCGAGGTTGGCGGGATCGTAGAGGTTGCTGATCCCCATCAGCTTCTGCGCCTGCTCGACGCCGTCGTCCGTCAGCGAGACCGAGTGGGCCTTCTCGTCGACGACGTAGTGCTCGTCCTTGCGGAGGCGCGGGATGACCTCGGTGATCGTCTTGTACTTCTCGCTCGACGTCTCGGCCTGGCCGCTGATGATGAGCGGCGTGCGGGCCTCGTCGACGAGGATGGAGTCGACCTCGTCGACGATCGCGTAGTTCAGCTCGCGCTGCGCGTAGTCGAGCGCGCTGAACTTCATGTTGTCGCGGAGGTAGTCGAAGCCGAACTCGTTGTTCTGGCCGTACGTGATGTCGCTCTTGTAGGCCTGGCGCTTCTCCGCGTCGCCCTGCTGGTTGACGACGACGCCGGTCGAGAGGCCGAGGAAGCCGTAGAGCTTGCCCATCCACTCGGAGTCGCGGCGCGCGAGGTAGTCGTTGACCGTGACGACGTGGACGCCCTTGCCCTCGAGCGCGTTGAGGTAACAGGCGAGCGTCGCGACGAGCG
>JBDHVD010000083.1:0-23650 GCA_039809525.1 Labilithrix sp.
GGACCTCGTGCCCCTGCTCGAGGACGTGGTGAAGCGAGGGCGCAGCCTGCTCGTCATCGCGGAGGAGATCGAGGGCGACGCGCTCGCCACGCTCGTCGTCAACAAGCTCCGCGGGGCGCTCCCCTGCGTCGCGGTGAAGGCGCCGGGCTTCGGCGACCGGCGCAAGGCGATGCTCGAGGACATCGCCGTCATGACGGGCGGCCGCGTGGTCTCGGAGGAGACGGGGATGCGGCTCGAGGACGTGCGCAGCGAGCAGCTCGGTCGCGCCGATCGGGTGGTGGTGAGCCAGGACGACACGACGATCGTCGGCGGCGGGGGCGACAAGGCCGCGGTGAGCGCCCGCATCGAGCAGCTCCGCCGCCAGATCAAGGAGACGACGAGCGACTACGATCGCGAGAAGCTCGAGGAGCGCCTCGCGAAGCTGGCCGGCGGCGTCGCCGTCGTGCGGGTGGGCGCGCCGTCCGAGGCGGAGATGAAGTCGCGCAAGGAGGCGATCGAGGACGCGATCGCGGCGACGAAGGCCGCCGCCGCCGAGGGCGTCGTCCCCGGCGCGGGGCTGGCGCTGCTCCGCGCCACCTCGGCCCTCGAGCGCGAGGAGGCGAAGCACGAGGGCGACGTGCGCACGGGGCTCCGGATCCTGCGCGGCGCGCTCGAGGCGCCGGTGCGGCAGATCGCGAGGAACTCGGGCGCCGACGACGGCGTCGTGGCCGAGCGGATGCGCGCCTCCGGCGGCACCCTCGGGTTCGACGCGGCGACGGGCACGTACGTCGACCTCGTCGGCGCCGGCATCATCGACCCGGTGAAGGTCGTGCGCATCGCGCTGGAGAACGCGGTGTCCGTCGCGAGCGTGCTGCTGTTGACGGAGGCCACCCTCACCGAGCTGCCCGAGAAGGCGCAGGAGCCTCGCGCCGAGGAGCTGACATGAGCCGGCGAACCGCGCTCGCGAGCAGCACCGTGCATGAGAAGGGCTTCCGCGTGGTGACGTCCGCGGTCGTGCACGCGACGCGGGGGACCGCACGCATCGTCGACGTGCGCGAGCCGCGCGAGTTCACCGGCGACCTCGGGCACATCGCCGACGCGTTCCTCGTCCCGCTCGCCGAGCTCGAGGCGGCGGCCGTGCGGTGGGAGCGCGACGCGCCGATCGTCCTCGTGTGCCGCTCCGGCGGGCGCTCGGCGATCGCCGCGGAGCTGCTCGTCGGGATGGGGTTCGAGGCCGTCATGAACCTGACGGGCGGGATGCTCGCGTGGACCGACGCGGGGCTGGCCGTCGAGCGCTGATCAGCCGGCCGCGCGACGCTGGTCGAGGAGATCGCGCACCGTGCGCTCGAACACGTTCAGATCGAGCGGCTTCGGCAGGAGGACGCCGCCGTACCGCTTGGCCGCCTCCTCGAGCTCCGGGGTGACCCAGCCGGTCACGATGATGATCGGCGCGCTCCACCCGGCGCGGCGGATGTTCTTCACGATCTCGATGCCGCTCACCACGGGCATC
Organism: Labilithrix sp.; assembly: GCA_039809525.1. Lineage (GTDB taxonomy): Bacteria > Myxococcota_A > Polyangia > Polyangiales > Polyangiaceae > Labilithrix. The sequence continues at coordinate 1,490 of JBDHVD010000083.1, forward strand.
CGCACGTCCGTGACCACCAGGTCGATCTCGCTGCGCGGACGGCTCTCGCGGTAGCAGGCGGCGACGGCCACGAGCATCCGCCCCCCGTCGTCCACCTCCACCACGTCGAGGTCCATCGCGCGGAGGATCGTCGCGAGGATGGTCCTCGCGTTCGCGTCGTCCTCGGCGAGGAGCACACGTGGCTTGCGTACCGATGCTGCAGTCATCGTTCTTCCCCCCGGACCATGGCGACGAACTTCACGCCGCCCAACTCTTCGATGTACAGCTCTCCGGCGCGCTTGCGAACCCGCAGGAGGGCTTGCGGCTCATCTTCTTCACCGACCGGCGCGATCAGGATGCCCCCGTCGGCGAGCTGCCGCATCAGGCCGTCCGGCACCCGCGGCGGTGCGGCCGTGAGGAGGATGCGATCGAACGGCGCCTCCTCCGGCCATCCGAGGAATCCGTCGCCGGCGCGCACGTGCACGTTCGCGTAGCCGAGCGCTTCGAGCCGCATCGCGGCCTCCGTCGCGAGCGCCTCGATGCGCTCGACGGTGTAGACCTCGCGCGCGAGCAGCGAGAGCACCGCCGCCTGGTACCCCGAGCCGGTTCCGATCTCGAGGACGCGCTCGTGCCCGGCGAGCTCGAGGGCCTCGGTCATGATCGCCACCACCGACGGCTGCGAGATGGTCTGGTCGTGGCCGATCCGGGCGGGGTGGTTCGCGTAGGCGACCTCCAGCGAGGCGCCGGGAACGAACGCGTGGCGGGGGACGAGACGCATGGCCTCGATCACGCTCGGGGTCGACGCGTCTCCGAGCGCGACGAGCGTGCGAACGAGCGCCTCGCGCATCGCGCGGTCCTTCGTGGTCGAGCCAAACGCCGCCTCCGGTCCGTTCATGACCTCCCGCCGTTACAAGGATCGCGCCGTCGTCGAAACCCGTGCGGCGACGCCGCGCGCCTGCAAACCCTGCGTCGCCGCGCGAACGGCGCGCGCGCGTCGTGGTTCCGGCGGCCGCCACCGCGCGAGCCACCGTCGTGGCCTCGCTCTTGCTGCTCTCCGGGGCATCATGGGCGCGTTCAAGAACATCCTCGTCCCGACCGACTTCGGGGAAGCGTCGCAGCGCGCGGAGGACCTCGCGTGCGAGCTCGCGTCGCGCTTCGGCGCGAAGCTCACCCTGATGCACGTCTGGACCGTCCCGACGCCGGCCTACGCGGAGGCCATCACGCTCCCGCTCGACCAGATCGAGGCCGCGGCGCGGGAGGCCCTCGACGAAGAGGTGAAGCGCGTGCGCGCGAAGTGCCCCGAGGTCCGGCAGATCCTGAACCCCGGCATCCCCTGGCGGAGCGTCATCGAGGCCGCGCAGGAGCACGGCTACGACCTCGTCGTCGTCGGCACGCACGGCCGGAAGGGCGTCCCGCGGTTCTTCCTCGGCAGCGTCGCCGAGAAGATCGTGCGGATGTCGCCGGTGCCGGTCCTGACCGTCCACGCCGAGGAGAAGCGCTGATCGGCCGTTTCGGGGTGGCCCGGCCGATCCGGGGGTGGCCCGGGCCAGGCCAATCAGAACACGGCGACTTCGCCGCGCACGATCGCCTCCCAGGCGCGGGGGATCGCCCCCACGGCGGCCTGGGCGACCGCCTCGATGGAGGGGCGGAGGGCGGCGAGGTCCTCGCCGTCGCGGAGCGCGACGCGCACGTCGATCAGCGCCGGATCGTCGATCGGACGGCCGATGCGGCTCGCGAGGAGGCACGCCGCGCGGCGCACGCCGGAGACGTTCTCGACGATCGCGCCGGCGAGGGCGTGGGCGGCGAGGTTGTAGAGCTTGCCGACGTGCGTGACCGGGTTCTTGCCGGCGGCCGCCTCGAGGGTCATCGGGCGGCACGGCGTGATCAGGCGGTTCACACGGTTGCCGCGCCCGACCTCGCCGTCGTCGCCGGCCTCCGCGGACGTGCCGCTCACCGTGAGGTACACGACCGCGCGCTCCACGTCGTCGGCGGCGTTGACCGTCACGTCGACGTCGAACGCGCCGCCGCTCGCGTCCATGAAGGCCGCGTGTGCGGCGGACGCGACGCCCGCCCGGGCGGCGAGGTAGCGGGAGAGCGACGCCACGTGGCGCGCGACGATCGCGCACGCGACGGTGAGCTCGACGCGCGCGCCGCGCCGGTCGGCGAGCAGCTTCACGTCCTCGCCGACCTCCGGCGTCGCGGGGTCGCGCGCCCGCGCCACCAGCGCGTCGGCGGCGGCGAGGACGCCGCGCTCGACCGGAGAGAGCGGGGCGTACCCGGCGCCGATCGACGAGTCGTTCGCGAGGCGCCCGCGGGCGAAGAGGTCGACGAGGTCGGCGGAGCCGGGGCGTATCCAGGGCTCGATCGCGAGGTCGGCGTCGACGTCGGCGGCGTGCAGCGACGAGCGCATCCACGCCCGCGCGGCCTCGGCCGCGATCGCGCGCGCGGCGCCGGCGCGCCCGCCCGGATCCGCCGCGCGCCCCGCGAGGTGGAGGACCATCGGCGCGAGGATCGCGCCGCCGCCGAACGACGCGCGCGAACGCCCGCCGACGAGCAGGGCCTTGTCGACGTTGTGATGGCGCACGACGCCGTCCTCCGCCACGTAGGCGCGGCAGAGCGCACGGCTCGCGGCCTCGGCCGCGCCGTCGCAGAGCGTATCCGGGTGGCCGAGCCCCTTGTGCTCGACGACCTCGACCTCGTCGCGATCGTCGGGCAGGGCTCGGACGAGCGCTGCCGTCACAGCGACTCTGCGAACTCCTTGAACGCCTTCAGCGTGTCCTGCACGGCGTGCTTGGAGGCCTCCTTCGCTTCGCGGGCGTGCATGCGAGCCTCGAAGAGACGGGGCTCGAGCTTCTCTTGCCACATGTCACGCGCGTCCATGCTGGCAAGCTTCAACTTCATCTCGATCTCGGTGCCCATGGCCTCGAGCTCGTCGAGCATTTCGTCGAGAGACTTCTCGATCCTCTGCGCAGTCATCTTGCTGCCCATGGTCCTTCTCCGTTTCTGTGACGATCGCGATCCGCGATTCGCAATTGCAAGGACGCGGCCAGCCGGAGGTGGCGCCCTCCGCGAGGATCGGCGCGCGCCGGCGCGCAAGGCGTGCGTCAGGCACGCGAGAAGCGCAGCGCGCCGGCCGAGCGGCGGTCGCGCTCGTCGCCCGGCGGCGCGGCCGTGCGCTCGGACCAGCGCGCGCGGATCTCTTCCGGCGGCGTTCGCTTCCGCCGGTGGCCGAGCCGCTGGGGATCGACGCCGCTCGCGTCGGCGAACGGGCGGATGCGCGGATCGTCGGAGGCGAGGACGACCTCGGGCGGACCGTCGATGACGATGCGCCCTCCGTGGAGGAGCACGACGCGGTCGGCGATCCCCCACGCGGTCGCCATGTCGTGGGTGATCACGATCGACGTCACGCAGAAGCGCTCGCGCACCTCCTCGATGAGGTCGTCGACCACGCGCGAGGTCACCGGGTCGAGGCCGGAGGTCGGCTCGTCGTAGACGAGGATCTCCGGGTCCATGACCATCGCGCGCGCGATGCCGACGCGCTTGGACATGCCGCCCGAGAGCTCGCCCGGGAGCTTCTGCGCGGCGTCGGCGACGCCGAGCGCCTCGAGCTGGGTCATGACGCGACGCTCGATCTCGCGACGAGGCAGGCCCCGCTCGACCAGCGGGAACGCGACGTTGTCGTAGACCGACAGCGAGTCGAGCAGCGCGTACTTCTGGAACACCATCGCGAAGCGCTTGCGCTCCTCCGACAGCTCGTCCTCGGACAGCCCGACGAGGTCGCGGCCGGCGACGAGGATGTGGCCGCTGGTCGGCGGCTCGAGCCCGATGAGGAGGCGCGCGAGCGTGCTCTTGCCCGAGCCGGATCCGCCGAGCACGACCACCGTCTCTCCGCGGTCGACGACGAGATCGATGCCCGCGAGCACGGTCTTTCCGCCGTACGACTTCGTGAGCCCTCGGATCTCGAGCAGGGGCGCGGGAGCCACCGGGCACAGCCCGTGCACGATGCCTGCCAGACGTCATGACCACCGAGCTCACGACCCTGGACCTCCTGGATGCGCTCGCCGACGCGGGCCTGCCCGACCGAGCCACCGCGCGCCGGATCGTCGACGCGACGCTCGCGGTGCTCGGAGAGCGGCTCACCTCCGACGAGAGCGCGGCGCTCTCCGCGTGCCTCGCGCCCGGCCTCCGCAGCGTCCTCGCCGCGAGCACGTTCGACGCGAGCTTCGACGCCGCCGAGCTCTACGAGCGCGTGCGCAAGCGCGCGGGCGTGAGCGCAGGTCTTGCGCGCGAGCAAGCGCAGGTGGTCGTGCAGACGATCGGCCGCGCCGCGCCCGACGAGACCGTCCGCCGCCTCGCGCGCGCGCTGCCGCCCGAGCTCGCGTCGCTGTTCGAGCCGCGGGATGCGCCCGAGGTCCCGCCGCCCGCGGCCCCGGCGGGGACGAGCCTCGCGACCGGCCGGCCCGGCAGCCGGCACCCGGTGAGCGAGTCCGCGCCGTCGCGCGCGCAGCAGCATTCGGTCGTCCGCGAGGACAACCCGCACGGCGACACGAAGATCTCGAGCGGCCGGCCGGGGCCCACCCGGCCGATCGCCGAGGGCTGGCGCCAGTCCTGATGGATCGTCAGCGCCGCCCGAACGACGGCCCGTTCCACAAGCGGCGCAGCTCGTCCGGGAGCTGAACCTCCACGTGATGCGCCTGGCCGGGCGTCACGTGCGCGCGCAGCGTGCGGAAGACGCAGGCGACGATCGCGTCGACCTCGTCGACGAGGGCATCGGTCCGCGCCGCGACGCGCCCGAGGAACTCGTCCGTCGTCATCTCCGGATCGGCGCGGCCGACGTCCTCGATGTCGAGCCGTTCGCGGAGCCGCGCGGGGAGCTGCGCCGCGAGGTCGCTCGCCTCGCCCCCGACGAGCCGCTCCTCGAGCGTCGCGACGACCGCGCGGGCGTAGCGGTCGGCGTCGTCGCGCGACCATCCGGTGTCCGCGGTGAGGTCGTCGATGAAGCGCGCGTAGGTCGCTCCCGCGCGCGACTCGTGCCGCTGGACGTTCACGTGGGTCGTGGCCATGGTCGTCACCTCGCCTCCTGCACGTACTCGCGCTCGATCTCGCCGGTCTCGCCCCGCACGATCACGCGTCCGCCGCCGAAGCTGTTCACGAGCTGGCGCGCGCGCGCGATGGCCGCGTCGCGTGTCGGCGCGACCTCGTGGATGCTGTCCTCCGCCATGCGGATCTCCCACTCGTCGCCCACCGGCTTCACTTCGTAGGTCGCGCTGGTCATCGTCGTTCCTCCCTTCGGGATCAGGCGGACGTCCAGACATCCGCCAGGTCGCGCGGCAGCTGCGAAGCGACCGCCACGATGGTCTGCTGCGGCAGCACCCGCTTCGCCGCGCGCAGCACCGCGAGCGTGATCGACTCGGCGTCGGCGTCGCCGACCGCGAGGTGCTCGGCGACGTCGCGCCGGAGCTCGTCACGACCGAAGACCGCCGCGAGCTCGCCCCGGTGGATGACGCACCCGTCGACGAGCTCGCGCAGCTCGCGAGGGAGCCCGAGGAGCACGTCCTTCGCCTCGCCGCCGCTGAGCCTGCGCGAGAGCGAGCACATCACCGCCTTGAACGCCGCCGCCGCGGTGACGCCGGCCGGCAGCCGCGCCCAGCGCTCGATGTCGGCCTCCACCAGACGTCGTTGCTCCTCGGCCGGGACGCTCGCGTCGAGATCGGGCGCGAGGATCGGACGCGAGAGCCAGAGCTCCTTCAGGCCGTGGGGGAGCTGCGCGGCGACGTTCGCGACGAGCTCGCGCGGCAGCTCGGATCGGACGGCGTCGAACACGGCGGACGTCACCACCTCCGCGTGCGCCGGTGTCACATCGAGGTGATCGGCGACGCGCGCGAGCAACTCGGCGCGGTCGAGGGTGAGCAACGGCTGTCCGCCGCGATGCAGCACGCAGCGCTGGAACATCGGGCGGAGCGGCTCGGGCATCCCTTCGAGCAGCTCGTGCGCCTCGCCCGCGGTGAGCCGCTCGACGAGGACGCACATCACCGCGGCGACCGCCGCCTCGACGGTCAGCGCAGCCGGCAGGCGCGCGCTCTCGGCGACGTGGCGGCGAAGGCGGTTCTCGGTCTCGAAGTCGATGTCGGCGCCGCGGTAGACCATGTCTCCGCCTCCTCGTGACGCACGCGCGTGCACGCGCCGGACCCAGCCACGGCCGGGCTCTTCAGATGCCGCCGGCGGAGCGCGGCAGGCCGAGCTGCGACTCGATCCGCGTCAGCGCGCGCGCGGCGCCGGCGCATCCGCGCTTCTCCGGCGTACAGCTCACGCAGCTGCGCACCGCCGCGAGCGCATCGGCGACGCGGTCCGCGAGCTCGCGGTCGGAGACCAGCTCGACGGCGGCCAGGTCGCGCTCGAGCGCGTCGAGCTCGGCGATCCGCCGGCGCTCGTCCGCCAGGCACGCCGCGCGCACGTCGCGCCGCTTCCACGAGCCGGCGACGACGTCGGCCTCGAGCACGGGGAGGGCGTCCTCCACCTTCGTCACGAAGAGCGACGTCCGCGGAGGCGGCTCCGGCGGCGCGTCCCGGCGCGGGTCGAAGACCCCGCGCGCGTACAGCGCGACGAAGGCGGTGGCCCCCACGAACAGCAGCACGGCGGCGGCGTCGATCCGTTCCATGGCATCACCTCGCGGAGCCGGAGAGCTCGGTACGGAGCAGCATCTCGAGCAGGGCGACCGACGTGTGGAGGTGGTTCTCGGCCTGCTGGAGGACGAGCGAGCGGCGGCCGTCGAAGACCGACGCCGACACCTCGGCGCCCCGGTACGCCGGCATGCAGTGGAGGAAGACGGCGTCCGGCGCGGCGAGGCCGAACAGCCGATCGTCGATGCGGTAGCGCTCGAACGCCGCGCGCCGGGCGTCCGTCTCGCGCGGATCGTCGCCCATCGAGGTCCACGCGTCGGTGTAGATCGCGTCCGCGCCGCGCGCGGCGTCCGCGGGGTGCTCCACGACGTCGAGCGCCCCTCCCGTCGCTTTGGCGATGTCGCGCGCGTCCGCCACCACCTCCACGTCCGGCGCGTACTCGGGCGGCGTCGCGACGCGCACGCGCATGCCCGCGAGCATCGCGCCCTCGAGGAAGCTGTGCGCGACGTTGTTGCCCGGGCCGATCCACGCCACCGTGCGTCTGGCGAGCGAGCCCCAGTGCTGGCGCAGCGTGAGGAGGTCGGCGAGGCTCTGGCAGGGGTGGTGATCGTTGGTCAGCGCGTTGATCACCGGGACCGTCGCCGCCGCCGCGAAGCGCACGACGTGCTCGTGCCGGTAGGTCCGCAGCACCCACGCGCGCGCGTAGCGGCTGCCGACGCGGGCGGTGTCCTCGAGCGTCTCGCCGCGCGCGGTCTGGAGGTCCGAGGTGGTGGTGAAGATGGCGTGGCCTCCGAGACGCGCGACCGCGGTCTCGAACGAGAGCCGCGTGCGCGTCGAGGGCTTCTCGAAGTAGAGGACGACGGTCTCGCCGCGGAGGACGGCTCGCCCGCGATCGGGGTCGCGCTCGAGATCGACCGCGCGATCCAGGAGGAGCGAGAGGTCTTCCGGCGAGAGCGACGCGGTGCGGAGGAAGTCTTTCATCGTCCTTCTCCCTCGATGATGGGTCCCTGGGAAGTTACGGCGCGTTCTCCTCGATCGCCGCGGTCAGGCGTGCGCGGGTGCGGACGAGCTCGGCGGCGAGCTCGTCGTCGGGGAGGGGCAGGGCCCTGACCGCGTCCTCGATCCGCGTGAGCGCGCGCTCGTCGAAGGCGAGGCCCACGGGGGAGGCCTTCTCGCGATTGAGCTCGATCGAGCTCGCGAGCAAGCCGAGCGCGTCGCGCGGCTTGCCTGCGCTCGCGAGCAGCTCGGCGAGGCCCGCGGTGATCCGTGCGAGCCCCGTGAGGTCCGCGGCTTCGTCGGCGAGCCGGAGCGCGGCCTCGAACGCGGCGCGCGCGGCGTCGACGTGGCCGCGCTTCGCCTCGAGCCTCGCCGTGGTCTCGCGCACGCGGCCGAGGTCGCGGCGCATGGCGAGCGCCCGGTACGCGGTCTCCGCGGCATCGGCGTGGTCGAGGGCCGCCGTGACGACGTCGTCGGTGATCTCGCTCGCGGGCGCGTGGAGCGGCAGCCGCGCGAGCAGGTGGTGCGTGTCGGCGAGATCGGCGCGCGCGGCGGCGTCGGTCTCGGCGTCCTCGACGAGCGCGGAGAGGAGATCGAGCGAGCGCCCCGCGAGCTCGCGCGCCTTCTTCGTGTTGCCGCTCCGGAGGTGAATGGCGGCTTGATCGTTCAGCAGCATCGCCGCCTCGCGCGTCGCGCCGTCACGCAGGAGCGACGCGATCGCCTCTGCGAGCACGGCGCCCGCGCGCGCGAGCGAGGCACCGTCGCCCAGGTCGTACGCGATGCCGGCGATGGTCGACGCCACGTCGGCCCGCACGGGGGCCGGGGCGAGCTCGCCGAGCGCGGCGCGCGCCTCGAGCGCCTCCTCGAGCGCGCCGTCGAGACCGAACGACGGCTCGAGGCCTGCTCCCAGCCAGCGGAGGCGTGCGCGCTCGAGCCGCGCACGCGCCTGGAGCGCCGCCGTCGAGGGACCCGGCGGGAGCGCGTCCACCGCCTCGAGCGCGGCGCCGAGCTCTTCGCCCGCGCGCCTCACGTCGCCCGCGCGGACGAGCAGCGCGACGGCCTCGAGCCGCCGCTCGAGCGCGCGATCGCGCTGGCCGGCCTCGTCGAGGTGCGTCGCCGCGCGGAGCGGATCGCGACGCGACGACGAGAGCAGCTCGCCGAGCTTCTCCTGCCAGCGCGCACGCAGCGAGGGCAGCACCGACGCGCTCAGCATCGTCGCGAGGTCGCGCGGGAGCGCGAGGTGTCCCTCGCCGCGATCGACCACGCGCACGCCGGCGTCGCGCGCGCGCTGGAGCGCTTCGAGCACCTGCTCGACCGAGACGTCGAGGAGCCTGGCGACCAGCGGCGCCTCGAAGGACTCGCCGATCACCGACGCGGCGCGGAGCACGCGGACCACCTCGGCGTCGATGCCGTCGAGCTGGAGCGCCGGCATCCGCGCCTCGGGCTCCGGAGCGGGGCCTCGCGCGATCGGCGGCGCGCCGCACGCCTCCTCCATCGCGGAGACGACCTCGAGGAACGAGCCCTGCGGCTCGCCCCGGACGACGAGCACGAGCGGCAGCGCGAGGACGCCCGGCCTCCGCAGGAGGTGTGCGAGCGCGTGATGGGTCGAGGCGTCCGCGCGATCGATCCCGTCGAGGGCGAGCGCGACGCGACCCGGCGCCCGCGCCGCGAGCCGGTTGCAGGCCGCGGCGAACCGCTCCTCGAGGGTGCGCAGCCCGGGCTCGCCGAGCACCTTGCTCCGGGCCGACGCGTCGAGCGTCTCGCGCGGCGTCTCTCCGTCGAGCGATCGCTCGATGCGGTCGCGCGCGCGGTCGAGCGGCCCGAGCGTGCCCGGCACGTCGCACCGGACCCGGAGCACGGCGATGGCCGGCGGGAGCGCGGGCATCGCGCCGAGCACGATCGTGGACAGCCCTCGACGGATGCGGTCCGCGAGGATGGCTGCGTTCTGGTTCGACTCGTGCTCGCGCGTACGCTCGTTCATGCTCCGGCCCGAGCAACAAGCAGGCCGCGCGACGCGCCCGCGATTCGGCGCCCGGTGCGCCCGCGCCACGGGCGAAAACCATGCACGCCCGCGCTCGCCTTGCCGATCACGAGGGGGCGGACGGCCGGGCGAGGTCGCGGTGCAGATGCGCGAGCCTCGTGCGCTGCGCGAGCACGAGGTCGACGAACCCCGGGGGGACCCGCCCGAGGTGCGCGAGGGCGCGATCGTAGACGGCGATCGCGCGGAGCATCGCGTCGTCGATCTCGCGGAGGACGAGCGCATCGGTGCGGCCTCGTACGGCCACGCGCGTCTCGAGCGCGACCCGGCGGAGCGCGCCGCGCGCCGTCCCGCTGGTCTCGACGAACGCGTCGATCGAGCGCAGCGCGTCCTCGAGCGCGCCGGCGAGCTCGGAGGCCGATTCCGCCGCCTCGTAGAGCCTGCGATGGAGTCCGCGGTCCCTGGCGTCGGCCGCGGCGTGCGCGAAGAAGCGCTCGAGGTCGAGCGCGGCCTCGCGGCAGTGATTGAAGGCGGCCGAGATCCGCGCCTTCGACCTCGGCGTGAGCCGAGCCTTGGTGAACGGCTCGAGGTGCGCGCGGTCTGCGGCGCCCTCGAGCACGGCCAGCACATGGTCGTTCTTTCCCGGTCTCATGATCGATCCCTCCTCGAGCCAGACGCGTGCCCGCGCGCTCGGCGATGCATCGGCTGCGCCTGCGGCCGTGGAACGTGCCTTGCGAGGACGCGAGCGAGGAGAGTGCCGTGATGCAGACCCGTAGCTTCGAGAGTCATCGGGACGTGTCGATCCAGGATGCCGTCGTCGCGGCGCTCCGCGAGGACGATCGCGTGCGGTCGCCCGACGTGGGCGTCGAGGTCCACGGCGGAGTCGTGACGCTGACCGGCACCGTCCCGACGTGGTCCGCGCGCAACGCGGCGCAGGACGCGGCGCATCGCGTGCCGGGCGTTCGCGACATCGCGAACGAGCTCGTCGTCGGTCCGCACGTCCCGCATCCTCTGCCGATCGACGTCGAGGTCGTCCGTCACGTGCGCGCGGCCCTCGAGGGCGCGAGCGCCAGCGTGAGCCGCGGGATCGTGGCGAGCGTCTCGGGCGGCGTGGTCACGCTCGAAGGTACGTGCGCGAGCACGGAGGAGCGCGACGCGATGGTGAGCGCGGCCAGCACCGCCGAGGGCGTCCGCCGCGTGCAGAGCTGGATCGTGGTGCGCGCCCCGGCGGGCCCCGCGGAGGAGCTCATGGCCCAGGCGACGCGCGCGCTCGCGAGGCATGCGGCGCACGCGGCGAAGCACATCGACGTCAGCCTCGTCGGCGACGTGGTGAAGCTCTCGGGCGTGGTCCGCTCCGAGGGCGAGCGCTCGGCGGTCGTCGGCGCGATCAAGGGCGCGGCGGGCAAGCGGCTCATCGACAGCCGCGAGCTCCACGTCGTGCCCTGACGCACGGCGACCGCCGGGCGGCTTCAGGCCGCGACGTGACCGTTGCCGGAGGGCGTCGGCCCCGACGGCGGCGGCGGCCCGTTCGACACGGGCGGCGCCGGCGGACGCGACGACGAGCGCGCGCCGTTCTTGGTGCGCAGGCCGTACTGGTGGAGGCGGTACTGGATGGTGCGGACGCTGATCTGGAGGATCTCGGCGGCCTTCGTGGTCGAGCCTCCGCACGCCTCGAGGGTCTTCAGGATCGCGAAGCGCTCGAGCTGCGCCATCGTCGCCCCGGGGATGCGCGCCGACAGCCCGCTCTCGGGCGAGGCGTCGAACGGCAGATCGCCGTCGTCGATGTGCGGGCCTGCGCAGAGGATGGTCGCGCGCTCGATGGCGTTCTCCAGCTCGCGCACGTTGCCCGGCCACGCGTGGCGGAGGATCTTCTCGCGCGCCCGATCGGTGAAGCCGTCGACGGACTTGTGGTTCTCGAACGCGAACTTCCGCAGGAAGTGATCGGCCAGCATCAGCACGTCGGTCGAGCGCATGCGGAGCGGCGGCATCTCGATGTGCACGACGTTGAGGCGGTAGTACAGGTCCTCGCGGAACCGCTTCGCGCGCACCTCCTCGGCGAGGTCCTTGTTCGTCGCGGCGACGAGGCGGATGTCGACGGTGATCGGCTCGTTCGACCCGATGCGCTCGATGGTGCGCTCCTGGAGCACGCGCAGCAGCTTCACCTGCATGCCCGGCGGGATGTCTCCGATCTCGTCGAGGAAGAGCGTGCCGCCGTTCGCCTGCTCGATGCGGCCGATGCGGCGCTTGTCGGCGCCGGTGAAGGACCCGCGCTCGTGCCCGAAGAGCTCGCTCTCGAGGAGCGTCTCGGGGATCGCCGCGCAGTGGAGGGACACGAAGGGCTGATCCGCGCGCGTGCTCAGCGCGTGGATCACGCGCGCGAGCTCGCTCTTGCCGGTGCCGCTCTCGCCGGTGATGAGGACCGTCGCCCGCGAGGGCGCGACGTTGCGCGCGAGCTGATAGACCTTCTGCATCGCCGGGCTCACGCCGAGCATCCCGCGGATGCCCTGGGCATCGCGCTCGGACAGATGGCGCCGCAGCTCGTCGGCCTCCGCGCGGACCCGGGAGCGCTCGATCGCGCGCTCGATGGTGATGAGCAGCGCGTCGAAGTCGACCGGCTTCGTCACGTAGTCCTCGGCGCCCGCGCGCATCGCCGCGACGGCGTGCTCGGTGTCGGTCAGGGCCGTGAGGACGATCACCGGGATGCCCGGGTGCTGCTCGCGCACGGCGGCGAGGAGGTCCATCCCTCCCATGTTCGGCATGTTCAGATCGGTGACGATCACGTCCGGCGGTGCCTCGGCCACCCGCACGAGCGCCTCCGCGCCGTCGGCCGCCGTGGACGGCGTGTAGTGCTCGGCCTGCAGGAGGCCGGCGACCGTACGTGCGCTCTCGACATCGTCGTCGACGACGAGGATGTTGCCCTTCGGATGGTTGTCGCGGCTGCTCATGGTTACCCCGGTTCGCGATGGTGAGTCGAATGCCCCGGACCCGTTCGAGCAAGGGGTGCGCCACGCGCGTTCCTGCGCGCATTCCGTGCGATTCCGCGTGATCCCGAGGGGCTAGCGCATCGAATTCGTGGCCTCGCGCAAACGCTGCGCGCCGCGTGGGCAAGCCAGCCGCGCGCGCATCGCAGCCTGCGAGGAGCTCATGGCGAGTTGCCAACGGCGCGCGCGGGCTTCGCCGCCGCCCGGCGGAGGAGGTCGATGACGTCGGCCTCGCTCGGCGGCGCGAACTCTTCGTACCAGGCGCTCACGGAGTCGAGCTCGCCGGTCGATCGGGTGCACACGACCCCGTCGGCTTCGCCCGCGAGCTCCGCCAGCGCCGCTGCGTCGCCGACGGGCGCCGCGAAGACCAGCATCCGCGCGCCGCGCCGGCGGAGGGCGCGCAGCGCCGCGCGGGCGGTCGATCCGGTCGCGATCCCGTCGTCGACGACGATGACGATCCGCCGGCGGACGTCGACCGGCGCGAGCCCCCGGCGGTAGCGCCGCGCACGCGCGCCGATGAGCCTCGCGGTCTTCTCCGCCGCGCCGGCGAACGCGCCCGGCACGAGACCGTAGGTGGCGGCGCGGCGTGCGTCGATCACCGTCGCGCCGCCCTCGGCCACGGCGCCGACGCTCTGCTCGGGATGCCGCGGCCCCCCGAGCTTGCGGACCTCGAGCACGTCGAGTGGGGCGCCGAGGACGCGTGCGACCTCGTATGCCACCGGGACGCCGCCGCGCGGAAGCGCGACCACGACCGGCTTCTTCGCCGCGAACGGCGCGAGCACGCGCGCGAGCTCGCGGCCCGCCTCGCGCCGATTCGCGTACCGGTCCGTGTACACGAAGACGCAGGGGTGCAGCCGATGTGCCAGATGGAATGCGCCTTGGATGTCCTCGATCGAGACCTTTGCCATGCGCCTCGCCCCGCTCGTGCTCGCGGTCGTGCCTTCGTTCGGTTGTGCCGCCGAGGTCTACGGCGCGGCGACGATCACCTGGACGATCGAGGGCAGCTCGGAGCCCGCGCTCTGCGCGACGCGCGGCGTGGACACCGTCCGCATCGAGGTGGCCCACGACGACGGGACGTTCGAGGCCGACGATCGCTTGCCCTGCCGGGCCTCGAGCGCGCGCTACGTGCTCCGGCAGGGGTGGTACGTGGTGACGCTGACGTTCCTCGACGCCGCGGGCGCGCCCCGCGCCGGTCCGCGACGCACGGGGAGCTTCCACGTCACCGCCGGCCGCGACACGTTCGTCACGATCGACACCGTCATCGCCGAGACGCCGGGTGGCGGAGGAGGGATCTGACGATCTACACGTGGGCCTCGAGGAGCGCGGCGTCGCGGTAGAGCGCCTCGAGCGCGCTGCCGTGCCGGGCGATCGCCTCGCGCCGTTTCAGCTTGAGGCTCGGCGTCAGGAGGCCGTTCTCGATGGTGAAGTCCTCCGTCGTGAGCACGAACGCGCGCGGCAGCTCGTAGCCGCGGAACGACGCGCCCTCGCGATCGATCTCGCCGCGGACGAGCGCGGCGACGCGCGGGTGCCTGGTCGGATCGGCGCCGAGATCGATCCCTTCGCGCTCCGCCCAGCCGCGGACGGCCATGGCGTCGATCACGATGAGCGCGACGTTGAACGGCCGGTTGTCGCCGTAGAGCATGACGTTCAGGATGAACGGAGAGATCTTGAGCCGCTCCTCGAGCGGGGAGGGCATCACGTACTTGCCGTTCTCGAGCTTGTACTGCTCCTTGATGCGCCCGGTGATGAAGAGGAAGCCGTCGTCGTCGACGTGGCCGAGGTCGCCCGTGCGGAAGCCTCCGTCGGACGTGAAGGCCTTCGCGTTCTCCTCCGGCCGGTCGTGGTAGCCCTTCATCACGTTCGGTCCGTAGACGATGATCTCGCCGCGGCCCGGCTGCGCGCCGACCGACTCGTCGATGACCACGCGCACGCCGGGGATGACCCGGCCGACGCTGCCGAGCCGCCGTGCGCTCGGCGTGTTGCCGCTCACGATCGGAGAGGTCTCGGTGAGGCCGTACCCTTCGAAGACGGGGATGCCGGCCGCGTCGATGACCTCCGCGACCTCGAGCGAGAGCGTGGCGCTCGCGCTGATGGCATACCTGAGGCGGCCGCCGAGGCGCTTGCGGACCTTCGTGAAGATCAGCCGATCGGCGAGCCGCAGCGCGGCGTCGTCGAGCACCGACGTCTTCTCGCCGAGCCGGTGCCGCTTCGCGGTGCGCACCGCCGTCCGGAAGAGGCCCTGCACGAAGCGCGGGCGCTTGCCGATCTGCTCCATGAGGTTCGCGTACAGCCGGTTGAAGATCCGCGGCACCGCGACGAGCATCGTGGGGCGGACCTCGGCGAGCTGCTCGACGAGCTTCGAAACGTCGGTCACGAACGCCGTCGAGGCGCCCGCGGCGACGACGAGGTGCAGCTCGATCACCTGGCCGTAGGCGTGGGCCCACGGCAAGAACGAGAGCGTGCTGTCGTCGGCGCCGATGGGGAACACCGAGAGCCCCGCGGCGATGTTCGTCGCGATGTTCCGGTGCGTGAGCATCACGCCCTTCGGTTTGCCGGTGGTGCCCGAGGTGTAGATGAAGCCCGCGACGGTGTCCGGATCCGGCGCCGTCGCCGGGACCGGCTGGGCGCGCCCGCGCTCGAGGACCTCCTCGAAGTCGAGGCTCCGCGGCTCGTGCCCGTCGAGCGCGATCACGTGGACGAGGGCGGGGAGGCGCGCGCGCATCTCGGCGATCGCTTCGAGCACGTGGCGGCCCGCTCCGATGACCACCTTCGCGCCGCAGTCGCGGAGGATGAGCTCCCACTCGTCGGCGCGCTGCTGCTGGTACATCGGGACGAACGTCGCGCCGAGGCCGTACGTCGCGTACGCGGCGACGGCCCATTCGACGCGGTTGCCGGCGATGATCCCGACGCGATCGCCGGCCCGCACACCCAGGGAGGCGAGCCCGGCGCGGAACGCGTCGACCGCCGCTTCGACCTCGCGGTACGTGGTCCAGATCCAACCTCCCGGGCCCCGGGTGCCGAACAGCGGGCGGTCGCCGTGCGTGCGAAAGCTCTCGCGCGCGAGCGAAACGAGATCAGGTGACGTGACGTTCATGTTCCCCCTCCTGTCGCGCGCCCGGCGCGAGCTCCATCGTCAGCTCCTCGGTGAAGAAGCGCGCGAGCAGGCCGGGATCGGGGACGATCGCCGTGTCCGCGCGGAAGCCCACCCGCACGTGCCCCGCGTAGCTCATGATGCTGACGCCGAGGCCGAGGCCGCAGGGATGCGGCACCCAGAAGAACATGTCGCGGACCGGCGAGCCCGCGAGGTGCAGGCGGCTCTTCGGCCCGGGGACGTTCGTCACCACGACGCTCGCCTTGTGCGCGAAGAGCCACTCGATCACGCGATCGACGGCGATCGGCACGCGGCCCATGAGGCCGAGGATCCACAGCGCGACGCCGGCCTCCTTGCTCCGCTTCAGCCGATCCATGCTGCGCCGCAGCGCCGTGAGCCGCCGCTCGCGCGAGTCCTCGCCGACGGGCAGATCGAGGAAGACGAGGCCGAACCAGTTGCCCTGTTCGAGATCGATCGGCACGTCGCAGGGACGGAGGTTCACCGGGACGATCGCCCGGATGGGCGATGCGGTGCCCTCGCGCGCGACGAGGTAGCGACGGAGCGCGGCCGAGAGCGACGCGAGGAGGAAGTCGTTCACCGTCGCGCGATGCGCGTGCGCGATCGTCTTCACCTGCGCGAGCGCGAAGCGCTCCGTCCATGCCACGCGCCGGCGGCCGGAGAGCGGGCCGCGGAGGAACGTCGCGGGATCGAAGCGGAGCGCGAGGAGGTGCGCCAGCGAGCGGGCCGCGCCGCGCGTCGACCCGTCGTCGCGGACCGCGGGGGGAGGCGGGCGCGCGTCGGCCTGGGCGCCGTCCGTGTCCGCGAGGGACATCAGCACGTCGAGCAGGGCGAAGCCGTCGCCGAGGCAGTGGTGGATGCGCACGAACGCGGCGTCGCCCTCGGGCAGCCCGTGGAGGATCGTCCAGCTCCACGGCGAGTGCGCGAAGCTCATCGGCACGCTCATGAGCTCGGAGAGCACGTCGGCGAGGTCGTCGTCCGGCGCGAGGTCGAGATGACGGAGGTGCGTGTCGATCCGGAACTGCTCGTCGTCCTTCCACTCGGGCGGGAGGAGCCGGCCGCGATCGACCACGCGCCGGCGGAAGCGCCGGTGCTCGAGCAGGCGATCCTCGAGCGTCCGTCGCAGCCGCGCTTCGTCGAGCGGGCCGTCGAAGAACAGCACCGACGCGACGTCGGCCGGATCCTCGGCCTCGTCCATGCGGAACCACGCAGCGTCGACGGGCGTGAGCAGATCGTGGCGGCCGGTGCGGATCATCGCCCGGGATCACGCAAGGCGTAGGCCGTCGCGCGATTCCGCGGGTAGACGCCGCTCGGGGGTGGGCGAGGGCCTCGGCTCCGGCGGGCCGTGAGGCGTGCCGGGTATGTCGGGCCGCTCGCTCGGGCCGACGGACGGCACCTCCCGAGGTGGACGGCGGCGAGACCGCCGGCGATCGCGCGGTGTCGTCATGGCTCGACGCTCCGTTCGTCCGAGAGCGCGGCCGCGCTCGCACGAGGCAAGAACTGCGCGTCCGCGATCTCGCGCAAGGTCCGCGCGAGCGACGCACGCTCGGCCGCGTCGGTCACCACCGCGCCGCGGAACCTCAGCCCCTTGCGCCGGGCGAGGATGCGCGCGAGCGCAGGCTCGTCGTCCTGCGGGAGCTCGACGAGCTCGCGCACCCGCGCGCGGAGCGAATGCACCGCCTCCACCCAGACGACGATGTCCTCGATCCCGACCTCGCCGCGTACGAGCTCGAGGATCCCGGGCGCGTCGGGCGCGACCTCGACCCGCGCGGCCTCGAGCGCCTCGTCGTCGCTCCAGGTGATCCCGAACCGTCGATCGCGGTGGGGGAAGGTCGAGGGGTGCTTGACCGGACGTCCGATCAGCGCGCGCACGAGGTCGAGGCTCGAGAGCATCCCGACCGCACGCCCCTCTTCGTCGATGACGACGAGGTGGTGACAGCCCGCGTCGTCCATCGTCGTCGCGGCCTGCTCGACCGTCGCTCCGGGACCGACGGTCAGGGCAGGGCGCGTGACCTGCGCCCCCCGATCCGGGCGCAAGAGGTCGCGGAGCGAGGTGACCCCGATGGGGCGCCGCTCGTCGTCGAGTACCGGCACGGCCGTGATGCCGTACGCGAGGATGGCCTCGAGGACGTCGTCGGCGTGCGCGTCCTCCGGCACGCCGAACAGCTCGCGGTTCATGACCTCGGACACCGTTCGCGCCATGTTTCACCTCGCCTCGTCGCTGTCGGTCGACTCGCGCGAGGGCTCTTCCGGTCGCAGGTCGGAGCGCGGCACGTGCGGGGTGCTGCCCACGAGGTCTTCCTCGCGCGTCGACGCGTCGAGGTCCTCGCCGTGCTCGATCGGATGCTCGTGCTCCTCACCCAGGTACTTCGCGCGCGGCTTGCGGGGCTGCCTTCTCATGGGGACCTCCGCGCCCGGGAGAAGCAGCGAGCGTGCCGTGGAACGCGCGATGCACGCCCGGCATGCATGCGCTGGCCGGGAGACGATGCACCGA
Organism: Labilithrix sp.; assembly: GCA_039809525.1. Taxonomy (GTDB): domain Bacteria; phylum Myxococcota_A; class Polyangia; order Polyangiales; family Polyangiaceae; genus Labilithrix. The sequence continues at coordinate 19,647 of JBDHVD010000083.1, forward strand.
CGGTCGCGGCGGTCGACGTCGAGCGCGCGATGCGCGAGCACCACATCTCGCGCATCGTCGTGCTCGAGGAGAGCGGTGCGCTCGCGGGCGTCCTCAGCCTCTCCGACGTCGCGCAGTACGAGCAGCCCGCGCGGGTCGGTCGAACGCTCCAAGCGATCGTCGAGCGCCCATATGCCTTCTGATCGTCAGGCGCCGCCGCCCTCCGCCGGCGGGGGGGCCTTCGCGCGTCCGCGCGAACGGTGGGGCGCCTTCCCGCCCTTCTGGCCCGCCTGCTTCGCCTCCTCGCGCGTGAAGCGATGCGCGGTGCCCTTGCGATGCGCCGCCGTCCCTCCCATGCGTGCGATCTCGCGGAGGCGCGTCCGGTCGAGCGCGGCGAACCCGCGGCGCTTCTTCTTCGGCTCCTCCGTCGTCTGTTCCGGCGTCTCGTTCGTTTCCATGATGACCTCCGTGTCGCCTCCCGAGGAGCAACCGACATGCCCATGAAGATGATGAGCCTGATGGCGCCCGCACCGATCGCGCAGCGACCGCTCGCGCGGACCGAGTCGCCGCGCCGAGAGCCGGGCTCGGGTGAGCTCGCGATTCGCGTCGCCGCGTGCGCGGTCTGTCGCACGGATCTGCAGATCGCCGAGGGCGACCTCCCTGCGCGGCGGCTCCCGATCGTTCCAGGACACCAGATCGTCGGCGCGGTCACCGCCGTCGGCCCCGGCGTTTCCGGGTGGAACGTGGGCGATCGCGCGGGCGTCGGCTGGCTCGCGAGCGCCTGCGGGCGGTGCAATGCGTGCGTGCGCGGCCGGGAGAACCTCTGCGTCCATGCGCGCTTCACCGGCTGGGACGTCGACGGCGGATATGCGACGGACGCCGTGGTGAACGCCGATTTTGCGTTCCGCCTCCCTCCGGGGTTCGAGGACGTGCAGGCGGCGCCGCTCCTTTGCGGTGGTGTCATCGGTTACCGATCGCTCAGGCGTGCGGGCGTGAAGCGGGGCGATCGTGTCGGGCTGTACGGCTTCGGGGCGTCCGCGCTGCTCGCCTTGCAGGTGGCGCGGCACTGGGACTGCCGCGTGTTCGTCGCGACGCGCTCCGGAGCCGAGCAGGAGCACGCGCGGGCGATGGGGGCCGAGTGGGCCGGGGGCTACGCGGAGAGGCCGCCCGAGCCGCTCGATGCAGCGGTCACGTTCGCGCCCTCGGGCGACGTCGTGGTCGCCGCGCTCTCGGCGCTCGACCGCGGAGGCACGGTCGCGATCAACGCCATCCACCTCGATCGGATCCCGCAGTTCTCGTACGACCTCCTCTGGTGGGAGCGCAACGTGGTGAGCGTCGCGAACTACACGCGCGAGGACGCCCGCGCGCTCCTCGAGCTCGCCGCCGTCATCCCGATCCGCACCCGGATCGAGACATTCCCGCTCGCCGACGCCAACGACGCGCTCGAGCGACTGCGTCACGGGACGCTCGCGGGCACGGCGGTGCTCGTTCCTTGACGTGCGCCATGCACACATCTTTGCCATGCTCGAGATCGGACGCGCGTCATCGCGGTGACGTGCGCGCACCGATCAGCCAGCCGATCAACGCGACCAGCGGATGCACGACGAGCGCGACGGCGAAGCTGGCCGCGATCAGGCGCGGCCTGGGCGCCACGAGCGCAGCGATCAGCGGCCACGCGCCGATCAACAGATCGACCTGATCCCAGACGTAGAAGACGACGCCCTTCCAGCCGCGCGCCGTCCCTCCGCGCGGAATGCCGGCCCGGCGCTTGACGAACGAGTTCGGGAGCTCGCCGAGCGTCGCGCCGGCCCCCATCGCGGCGCCGAGCACCACCGGCTCGACGCGCGCGTAATCGACGACCTGGAGCGCGGCGGGGACGACGCCGGCGACCGCGCGCTGGATCGCGACGCCGATCACGCATCCCACGACCGCGGTGACGCCGCCGCGCCAGGTCTTGCCGTCGCCGAACACGCGCCTGCCGCCGAGCACGGCGCCGCCGTCGATCGGGCGCGCGAGCGCAGGCGCGAGGTCGTAGCGGAGGAACACCCCCGAGATGGCGGCGGCGACGAGGAGCGGCGCGAACAGGTAGAGCGCGCGAGCGGCGTCGATCGCGAGCTCGCGCATCATGATCGGCGTCGAGCAAGAGAGGTGCCCCGGCCCGGGCTGCAACCGCTGCGTGCGCGCGCATGCGTTGCAGGCGGCATGTGCGTTGCGTCGCGCTCGATCATCATGAGCGGCGAGCCAGTCCTCAGCGCGCACGGCCTCTCCAAGGTGTACCGGATGGGCGAGATCGACGTGGTCGCGCTCGCCGGGGTCGACCTGGAGCTGTTCCGCGGAGAGCTCCTCGTGCTCCTCGGCCCGTCGGGGAGCGGGAAGTCGACGCTCCTCAACATCCTCGGCGGCCTCGACGTGCCCACCTCGGGCGACGTCCACTACTTCGATCACGATCTCACCGCCGCGGACGATCGCGAGCTCACGTCCTACCGGCGCGAGCACGTGGGCTTCGTCTTCCAGTTCTACAACCTGATCCCGAGCCTCACCGCCCGGGAGAACGTCGCGCTGGTCACCGACATCGCGGAAGACCCGCTCGACCCGGGCGAGGCGCTCGATCTCGTCGGCCTCGGCGAGCGGCTCGATCACTTCCCCTCGCAGCTCTCGGGAGGCGAGCAGCAGCGCGTCGCCATCGCCCGGGCGGTGGCGAAGAAGCCGGATCTGCTCCTCTGCGACGAGCCGACGGGAGCGCTCGATTTCCAGACCGGACGCGTCGTCCTCGAGGTGATCGACCGGGTCAACAAGAGCCTCGGAACGACCACCGCGCTCATCACGCACAACGCGCCCATCGCAGACATGGGCGAGCGGGTCGTCACGATGTCCGACGGACGCATCGCGAGCATCCGCGTGAACCCCCACCCCAAGTCTCCGTCGGAGCTGTCCTGGTGAGAGCGCTCGACCGCAAGCTATGGCGGGACCTCGCCAAGATGTGGGGGCAGGCGATCACCATCGCGCTGGTCGTCGCGTGCGGCGTCGCGAGCTACGTGACGATGCGCGCGGCGTACGACTCGATCGTCGTCGCGCGCGAACGTCATTACACGAGCGAGCGCTTCGCCGACGTGTTCGCGCACATCGAGCGCGCGCCCGAGGCGGTCGCCGCCCGGCTCGAGGAGCTCGACGGCGTCGCCCGCATCCAGACGCGCGTGGTCGAGGACGTCCTCTTGCCGATGCCCGACATGGTGGAGCCGGCCGTCGGGCGCGTCGTGAGCGTGCCCGCCTACGGACAGCCGGCGGTCAACGCGCTGCATTTGCGCGAGGGGCGCATGCCCGAGAGCGGCCGGGACGACGAGGTCGTCCTGCTCGCGAGCTTCGCCGAGGCGCACGGACTGCATCCCGGCGATCGCGTCCCCGCAGTCCTGAACGGCACGCTGCGCGAGCTGCGCGTGGTCGGGCTCGCGATGTCGCCCGAGTTCGTCTTCGCCGTCGCCGGTGCGTCCTTCATCCAGGACGCGCGCCGCTTCGGCGTCCTGTGGATGACGCGCGACGCCGTCGCCGCCGCGTTCCGGATGGAGGGGAGCTTCGACGACGTGGCGATCATGCTCCAGCCGGGCGCCTCGCCGGAGCGGACGACCGCCGACGTCCGCCGGGTGCTCGAGCCGTACGGCGTCCTCTATTCGGTCGGGCGCGATCGACAGATCTCGAACCGCATCGTCGACAACGAGCTCGGCCAGCTCGGCACGTATGCGGTGATCGCGCCGGCGATCTTCCTCGGCGTCGCCGCGTTCCTGGTCAACGTCGTGCTCGCGCGAACGCTGCACCTGCAGCGAGGGCAGATCGCGATGCTCAAGGCGATCGGCTACCGGAACCGCGAGATCGGCGTGCACTACACCGAGCTCGTCGGCGTGTTCGTCCTCGCGGGCGCCGCGCTCGGCGTCGCCGTCGGCGGCTACCTCGCCGGCGGGATGGTCGGACTCTACCGCCCGTTCTTTCGCTTCCCCGACCTCGAGCTCGTCACCATCGACGACCTCGGCGGC
>JBDHVD010000084.1:0-23636 GCA_039809525.1 Labilithrix sp.
TTCTCGTGCGACTTGCATGTGTTAGGCGCGCCGCTAACGTTCGTTCTGAGCCAGGATCAAACTCTCCAGTTGAATTTTGCCCAAGGGTCCGAGGACCCGAAGGACTTGATTCTTTGGAGAACCGAAGACCGAGCGGCTAGGCCCGAGCTCCGGTTTGACCTGACCTTGTCAGGAACGGGAAGGTCACTTCTGCATCGGTCGACCGAGATGGTCGAACCGGCATCGTGCCTTCCGGGAGCCCACTCTAGATTCGTCTAGAATGAGCGTACGATTCAGTTTTCAAGGACCGAGGCAGTCGGCGTTGCTTCCGTCTGCGTTGGGGTCGCGGATATTACTCGCGGCTCCCGTCTCGTCAACCTTTTTTTTGAACCGTCTGTCGATTTCGCCTTGCGGCTGATTCGGCGTTGGTTCGGCCGGCGTTGCGTCCGGCCTCGCGTGCTCGCGTTCGCAGAGATCTGCGCCGTTCAAGCTCGCGTTTGCTTCCGCGGATGGCTCTGCCTAGACAGGCCACATGGCGGAGGCGCCCCCGTCTCCCCGAAAGCTTTCGCGTTCGGGGGACCGCTCAGTGGCGCTCGCTTTCGCGTTTCGCCTCCGAGGTGTCGACCACTATGCCGTGGTTCGTTTCGTCGGTCAAGGGGGTCTTTTGCCTTTTTCTTCAGCGAACTCAGCGGCTTTGATCACAAGACGTGATCCATCACGGCCGAGCTCGCCGCCTCCACGGTGGAGCCCTCACGGGTTTTCCACATGTGGAGGGACGGTGGGGTTTCCTGAGCTTCTTCTTGGGTTACCGGAGCTTGAGGGCTCGTGAACCCTGGGGAGAGCCAGGTTGTCCACAGGCTGTCCCCACGAGGTCTGCCCGTACGCTTGGCCTTGCGGCGCCGCGTGCGGCGTTGGTTTCCTGCGTGGGGGCGGCGGAAAATAGTCAGGACGGAATTAGAGTCAAAAAGAAAACGCGGTGCGTGTGCGCATTTATCGCACGCCATGGAGATCACTCACGATTTTTAGGTGTAGGTCGCATGCGAACCGTGGCGATCTTGCACGCGACTCTTCGATGTGGCGTTCCGGCACGCTCTCGCGAGGCGTGTCGCGCGCCGCCGGCGTCGGTCGTAGGCATTGGAGATCAGGTCGATTTTTGGTCGAGCGCGGCGCCGGGTCGGTCGGAGCTGACGTTCACGAGATCCTCGTCCGCGTACCAGCAGCTCCGCGCTTCGCGCACGAGCGTGAGCTCGATTCCATCGGCCGTCCGCACGCGGTAGCCGCGCTCGCGAACGGGCAGACCGACGAGGGATCCGAGCACCTCGACGGCGATGTCCGGAGCGATCCGCGCGGGCCTTCCACGCGCGTCCACGTCGACATCGACGGCGTACCAGGCGCGTCCTTCGGGCTCGGCCCACCCTGCTTCTTTCGCCAGCGCACGCTCGCACGCCGCGAACGCGCGCCGTGACGCCGTGAACCCGGCACGCCGGCGCAGCAGGACGGCGAGCGCGTAGCCGTCCGGGAGCGCGTGGATGATCACGCTCTTCTTCTCGCCTCGCACGATGATCCAGCGCGGCGCTCCGAGCGCGCCGTAGTCGGACACCTGACGAAGCATGATCTGCAGGTGCGCAGCCGCGACGCGCACGTCGAACGGCGCTGCGATTCCCGAGTAGTCGACGGTCTCGCCCTCGCCGACGACGAGCGCTGCGCCGTATGCGCCGGGCAGCCGTTCGAGCAGCGCGGCGAGGATCGGCGTGAACGGCGTCGCGTCGACGTCGCGGTCCGGCGGAGTGCGCGAAGGCCTCTTCCGGACGCTCACTCGTTGCCCATCGCCATTCGCGTGAGCTGCTCGGCGGACGGCGCGATGGTCACCTGGTTGGCCGAACGGAGCGGCTTCAGGCGCGCTTCGAGCGCGCGGCGTGCGCGGAGCACGTAGACGTCTTCGGTGAACGCGATGCGCCGCGTCTCGAACGGCATTCGCTGCTCGGGCACGCGCTCGACGAGGCGGATCACGTGCCAGCCGAACTTGCTCTGGACGACGGGACTGGTGTCCCCGGCCCTCTCGATCCGATGCGCCGCCTTCACGAACGCCTCGTCGAACAGGTCCGGGCCCTCGATCGAATAGCCGTCGTCGGTGAACGCCGGGAGCTTCTCTGCACGCACGCCGAGATCGGTCGGATGGGGAAAGGCCTTCGCCTTCTCCAGGAACTCCTCCGGCGTCTTCGCATCGAGCGTCGCCGCGCGGAGCTCCTCCGCGAGCTTCCGTGCTCGCTCGAGCGCCGCAGGATCGCCCTTCTGCGAAGGCGTGACGACGACGTGGACGACGCGCGCGGACACCGGCCGATCGACCTCGCGCCAGAACTGCTTGCTGAGCTCCTCGACCTCCGCATCGGTCGGCGGCCCTCCCGCCTTCGCCTCGGCCCGCACCCGATCCGCGGTGAAGCGCGCGCGCGCGGCGACCAGCAACCACGCCGCGGGCGGCTGCCGATCGAGCCCGCGTTCGCGCGCGGCCGCCGCGGCGACGGCGTCGTCCACGGCGCGTCGGACGGCGTCCGCCGGCGAGAGCTTCTGCTCCTTCGCGATCGCCGTGACGACCGCGACCGGGACGACGTCGGTGACGGCACCTGCCGTGACGCGCGCCGCGACGTCACCTCCGAGGGCCGCCTGCTCGTCGTGCGGCGCCGGTCCCGGCGACGGCTTGTCCCCCGCCGAGCACGAGCTCGCGAGCGCTGCAAGACACAGCACGACCGCCGCTCGCTTCACGCGCTCGCTCCCGGCCGGACGATCTGGATGCCCGCACGCAGCGCGACCACGCCGACGACGAGGAAGTAGATCGCCTCGATGTCGTTCGACCGCGAGAGTGCCGTCGCACCGAACGCGAAGGCCGCGGCCGCGCCCGCGACGAGCGCCGCGGCGAGGACGTCGAGGAGCTGCATGGGGAGAAGATACCCCTCGTCGTCGTGGACGTCAGCGGCCGAGCGTCAGGACCGCGCCGCCGCCGCCGACGAGCAGGAGGACCACGATCCACGGCAGCGACCGGCGGAGCCTGAGGCGGCGAGAGGCGGGTACGCGCGCCACGTGACGTGCGAGGGCGATGCTCGTCGCGCCGCCGAGCACGGCGATCCCGCAGACGATGGTGACGAGGCGGACGAGGACCGCCCGCTCGGGCGAGGCGACGCCCCAGCCGATGCCCTGCATGGCGAGCGCGGCGAGCACGCCGAACACGACGTAGACGCCGTCCCCCCGCGGGAGCTCCGAGCGCGGCTTGAGCGGCGTGCCCGCCACCACCCGGCGGGCGGCGTCGGGATCGGGCCGGAGCGTCGGGCCCGCGGAGGCGAAGGCGAACAGCGCCCATCCGACCATCCCGAGCGCGCCCCGGACCCCGTCGAGCCGCGCGGACGACAGCGCCGCGGGCGCGAGCGCCCAGACGATCGCGCTCGAGAGCACGAAGCCCCATACCGACCAGATCCGCGCCCACGTCGGTCCCGTCCACGACCGGATCGCCGACAGGCGCGAGCGTGCGGGTGCGCCGGCCTCGGTCGCCGGCGCGTCCGAAGGCGTCGCGGCGGCGCCGAACCGTCCGGCGCCCTCGACGAACGGCGCGGTCACGAGGGCGGCCACGCCGACGATCGCGGCGGCCTTGGCGAGCAGCGGCGCGCCGCGCGACCACGCCGCCGGAGCCACGGTGATGGCCCAGGCGTAGAGGCCGGGGATCGCCGCCTGGGCAGACGCGCCGAGCTCGGCGACGACGAGGAGGAAGCGATGTCGCCGTCGCGCGGAAACGGCGGCGCTCTCCTCGTTCATGACGCCTGGATGCGGAGCAGGCGCTCGGCGACCACGAGCCCGTTGCCCTCGACGTCTGCGTCGTGCGCGGCCTCGAGCCCGAGCTTCTTCCAGAGTCCCTGATCGAGCAGATGGCTCGGCCGGACGTTCTGCGTCGCCGCGAGCATCACGCTCTTGATGCCCGGATGCTTCTCCTCGAGGTCGTTCAGCATCGTGCCGACGATCTTGCGCTGCAGGTTGTCCTGCGAGCCGCAGAGATCGCACGGGAGGATCGGGAACGCCTTCTCCTTCGCGTACGCCGCGACGTCCTCTTCCGCGCAGTACGCGAGCGGACGGATGACGATCTGGCCCTCCTGCGCGACGAGCTTGGGCGGCATCGACGCGAGCTGGCCGGCGAAGAAGAGGTTGAGCAGCAGCGTCTGCAGGATGTCGTCGCGGTGATGGCCGAGCGCGATCTTCGTACAACCGAGGCGCTTCGCGGCGCCGTAGAGGATTCCGCGCCGCAGGCGCGAGCACAGCGAGCAGTACGTCTTCCCCTCGGGGATCTTCTCGGTGACGATCGAGTAGGTGTCCTCCTCGATCATGTGGAAGTCGTACGCCTCCGCGCGCATGTAGCTGCGCAGGCGGTCCGCCGGGTAACCCGGATGGCCCTGGTCGACGTTGACGACCACGAGCTCGAAGCGGATCGGCGCGCGGCGCGACAGCTCGCGGAGCAGGTGCAGCATCGTGTAGCTGTCCTTGCCGCCGCTGACGCAGACCATCACGCGGTCGCCGTCCTCCAGCATCCCGAAGTCGGTGACCGCACGGGCGAGCGCGCGGGTGAGGCGTCGCTCGATCGTATGGAAGTCACCGCTCGACATGCCGGAGACGGCTAGCAGCTCACCCCTGCTCGGGCAAGGTCAGCGACGCGCGCGCTTGGCCGACGACGCCTTCCGCGCGGCGGCCTTCGGCGCGGCGGCCTTCGGCTTCGCGCGGCCCTGCGGCTCGCGCTCGACCTCCGCGCCGGCCGTTGCCTTCGCCACCCGCGGCCCCTCGGCGCGCGCCGGCTTCACGCCGTCCGTCGTGCCGGCGGGGAGCGGCTTCACGGTGCCCTCACGCCGGGCCGACGCCTCGATGAGCGAGAGGAACGTGAGGACGCCGTGGCCGGTGCCGCCCTTCGGGTCCCAGCCGCGGACGCGGTCGCCCATCGCGGGTCCGGCGATGTCGCAATGCACCCAGTTCGCGACGTTGCCGACGAACTCGCGGAGGAAGAGCGCGGCGCTGATCGAGCCGCCCCAGCGGTCGCCGGTGTGCTTGAGATCCGCGGAGTCGCTCTTGAGCTGGTCCTTGAGGTCCTCGAGGAGCGGCAGGCGCCACATCTGCTCGCCGCTGCCCTTCACCGCGCCGGCGAACTCGTCCGCCGTCGCCTCGTTCGACGCGTACCAGCCGGAGCACGAGTTGCCGAGCGCGACGACGCACGCGCCGGTGAGCGTCGCGTTGTCGACGAGGACGTCCGGCTCGAGCGCGCGCGCATACGCGAGCGCGTCCGCGAGGATGAGGCGCCCCTCGGCGTCGGTGTTGATGATCTCGACGCTCTTGCCGTCGAGCGAGCCCCACACGTCGCCGGGACGGTACGAGCCGCCGTCGGGCATGTTCTCGGCCGCCGCGAGGATGCCGTGCACCTCGACGTCGGGCTTGAGGCGCGCGACGATCGACATGAGGCCGACGACGTTCGCGGCGCCGCTCATGTCGTGCTTCATCTCGCCCATGCCCGCGGCGGGCTTGATCGAGAGGCCGCCCGAGTCGAACGTGATGCCCTTGCCCACGACGACGATGCGGCGCTTCGGGTTCGCCGGCGTCCACGAGAGGTGGACCATGCACGGCTTGTGCACGCTTCCCTGGCCGACCGCCTGGAGGAGCTGCATTCCGCGCTTCTGGATCTCCTTGAAGTCGAAGAACTTGGCCTCGAGGCCGGTCTCCTTCGCCATCGTGCGCGCGGCCTCGGCGAGGGCCTCCGGGTAGAGGACGTTCGGCGGCTCGTTCGACAGGTCGCGCGCGAGGTTGACGCCCGCGGCGACGGCCTGCGCGGCGTCGACGACGCGCTTCGCATCCGACGGCAGGTTGCCGACGCAGCAGATGGTGACCTGCCCGAGCTCGGCCTTCGGCCGGCGATCGCCGGTGAGGTACTTCGTGAAGCGATACGCGCCGAGCTCGACGCCTTCGACGATCTCGCGGAGGCGGCCTTCGAAACCCTCCGGGAGCCCGAGGACGAGGCGCTTCGCCTTGTCGGCGTTCGCGGCGCGCGCGGCCTTCGCCGCGAACGTGCGCAGATCCGCCGGACCGAGCTTCGCGAGATCGCCGAGCCCGATCACCACGAGGCGATCGGCCTTCACGCGTCCGAGCGTCGCGAGCGAGATCTGCTGGTCCTTCTTGCCCTTGAACTCTTCCTTCTTGATCAGCCGGCCGAGCGCGCCCCCGAGCGCGCGGTCGAAGCCGTCGAGAGGAGAGCGAGCATTCTTCTTCTTGGACCCACCGAGCGTCGGAACGCCGACGACGATGATGTCGCCGGACTCGCGCGCGGGGAGCACGGAGCGGACGGTGATCTTCAAGCGCATGATGGGCCGTGGCCTCCAGCCTGAATACGAGGGGGGCACGGTTATACGCCGGGCCGGCGTGTGTGGGATACAAGAATAGTTCGAACGTTCGGGGTTGGGAGCTCGGGTCCTCCCCGTCACCCGATCTGGCCCGTCACCCGATCTGGCGCGCGTGCTTGCCCATCTGGAGCGCGCCGAGAGGCATCGACATCCGCGGCTGAGGGACGTCGGCGAAGACCATGCGCGTCGGGATCCCGTCGACCGAGAGCGCGAGGATCGTCGGCGACGCCTTGTAGACCCAGAGCACGTTGCAGGGCAGCGCGTACTCGACGCCGCTGATCGCGTCCGCCGCGCGCAGGATCACCTGCGAGCCCGCCGGCACGCCCGACGCGCAGCTCACGACGATGGCCGCCGCGGTGACGGCTCGGATCTCGACCGCGAGGATCGTCCCGTCGCCGATCACCTGCGCGGGCAGCGCACCCTTCGGGCGTTCGACGGGACCCATCGACGGGACGTCGAGGTCACCGGTGACGAGCTGCATGAGCGAGAGCAGCTCGATCTGCTCGCGCGGCGCGAGAGGCTCGCCGAGCGATGCATTTCGGGCCTTGAGCTCCCAGAACCGGACGAGGAAATCGAGCTTGTCGATCAAAGCGCACCTTCTGCGACGAGGTGTGGTTGGTTGGCTGCAACTGAAGCGTGCGAAGCATGTGCCACGACGGCACGTCACTCCGTTGGACGGGCCTCCGCGTCGAAAGTTTCCCGTGGCGTCGCCGTGCGCTCGCTGCCGCCCGTGGAGGCCCGCCACGCTCGTGGCTCTCTCGCAGGAGCCGCGGCCGTCACGCCGCCGAACGTCAACTGGGTTTGCGTCGCTGCGCACGGTTCGCACTGAAGCGGGGTGCAGTCTGTCTGCGGCGTCATGGGTCGCCGTCTACGCACCGTCGGCCGTCGGGGAGGGGCGCGCGGCTGCCTTCTTGCAGTCGGCATCGCGGATGAGCCAGAGTGTGTGGCGATGCCCCGCTGGTCGGTCGCCGTCGCGCTCGTGGTGATCGGCCTGCTCACGCCGGCCTGCCGCGCGCACAAGGTGTCGCTCGCGAAGGGACCGCGCGAGTACACCGACAGTGACTACGACCAGGTGCTCGAGCGCTGGACGCGCACCGAGAACCTGATCTCGGTGAGCGAGCTCGACAACCTGCTCACGGTGACCGCGACGTACGAGTCGTGGGACTTCCGCTGGGCCTACGTCGCCCGCTACGCGAACGACTATCGCCTCACCGTCGAGCAGCGGCGCGCGCTCCTCGAGAAGTCGCTCGCCGAGACGCAGGACAGCCACCGCTTCTACGTCGCCCTCTACGGGACGAAGGTCCGCTGGGCCGATCTCACGCGACCGACGAGCGCGTGGGTCGTGCGCCTGATCGACGAGGAGGGCAACGAGACCGCGCCGACGTCGATCGAGCTCGTCTCGCGCCCGGGGCCGCTCGAGATCCGCTATTTTCCGTACTCGACGATCTGGCGCCACGTGTTCCGCATCAAGTTCCCGACGACGACCGCGGACGGGCGCACCACCGTGTCGAGCACCGCGAAGTGGTTCGGCCTCCGGTTCGCCGGCGCCGAAGGCCACGAGGAGCTTCGCTGGGACATCGGTCCGGGCGAGGAGAAGCGGACCGCCGCGTTCGGGCCGCCGCGCGTGCCCTAGCGTTCGCCGGTCACATCCCGGCGAAGACTTCGAGGAGCGGCGGGCACGTCACCATCAGCTCCTGCGCGATGTGACGATCGCCGAACATGACGAGCGCTCCGCCGGCGCCGGCGCGCGCGGTCTGCGGCGCCGCTCCGGCGCCGAGCACCTCGGTCGCGAAGAGGAAGTCGCCGGAGCCGACCACGCCCTTCACCGCGTCGCCGTCGACGAGCTCGAGCTCGCCCACGCCCACGAGCAGGAGCCCGGGCACCGACTCGCCCTTGTTCACGACGATCTCGCCGGGGATGAGCGGACGCACCGTGAGGCGCCCGACGATCTCCTCGCGGATCGACTGATCGAGCCGCTCGCCGAGCGGGCCGATGGTGATGCCCACGAGGGTCATCACGCGATCGCTCGCGGCGCGGAGATCGTCCTCGACCCACGGACAGTTGCTGAACGCGGCCTCGACCGCGCTGTCCGACCACGTCGCGATCACGCCGCGCGGCGACGCGGAGATGATGCGCATCGGGACGCCTTCGTTCGTCGTCCCGCGCGCGCGCAGCACGGCGCCCGCCGCGAGGCGCACCGCGGGCGCGTCCACCATGGTCGCGGCGACGTCGAACGAGCCCTCGAGCACGTACGCGAGCGCGAAGCCGGCGATCTCCTCGCCCTCCGCCAATACGTGTACTTTCCCCGCACCTGCGAACGCCACGCGCGCGTCGTCGGGCAGATCGGCGAACGCGTCGACGCCTTCGAGATCGAGCGCCGGCGGCGCCTCCGGCTCGGGTGCCGGCGGCGGAGGAGGCGGCGCAGGGGGAGGAGGAGGCGCTTCGGGCTCGGGCTCCGCGGCCTGTACGGGCGACGGGGCGACGGCCGGCGGCGACGGCGGAAGCGGCTTCTTGGCCTGCGCGCGCGGAGGCAGCGGCGGCGGCGGCTTGCGCGAGGGGACGGGCGGCGGCTTCGACATCGCCGGACGCGGAGGCGCGGGGCGCGACGGCGTCGCCTCGGCCGGGATCGACTGCGGCCGCACGCTGGTCACGACCTCTTCCTGATCCGGCGCGAAGCGCGCGACGTGCGGCGCGGGCACGTCGGAGATCGCCGGCCGTGACGGCGCAGCCGGAGGAGGAGGTGGCGGCGGCGGCGCGGCCGGTGCGGGCCGAGGCTCGGCGGGTGCGGGCTGCTCGTCCCACGGATTGAACATCCCCGCGTGCACCTTCTCGGCGGGGAGGACCGACGGGCTGTGATCGTCCTCGGTCACCGGCATCGGCGTGTGCGGGATCGCGTCGAGCGCGGTCGTCTCTTCGCGCTCCTCGGGCGCCGCGCCCGCGGGCGGGACGGTGTCGTTCACCGGGGCGATCGCCGTCCCTTGCGCCGCGACCCAGTCGGCGAGCTCGGCGGCGATCCGCGCGAGCTCGAGCGCCCGATCGTCGTCGGACGCGTCGCTCGCGGCCTGCGCCGCGCGCCGGAGCCACGCGATCGCGTCGCTGTGCTCTCCGCGGCCCCAGAGCGAGGCGGCGGTCTGGAGTCCCCAGACGACGTCTTCCGCGTCCGTGGGTCTGGCGGGCGGGATCTCGTGCATCGCGCGGCTGCGAGTCCTACCGTACGCAGTCCCTCACGGCAAAAGCAAGGTCAGGGAACCGTCCTCGGACGGAACCACCAGGGCGCCGTCGGCGAGCAGGCTCAGCGGGGCATCGACGTCCGCACCGGTGCGGAAGCGCAGCCGCACCGCGCCGTCCGTCCCGATCGCGTACACCGCGTCGTCCTGCGCGCCGAAGTACAAGGTCCCCGCCTCGTCCTCGAGCGGACCGCCGTGGATGCCGAACTCCTTCGCGCCCGTGCCGTGGACGGCGAACGCGCCGCGGACGGCGCCGTCGGGGGCGACGCGGACGACGCGCGGAGCGGGACCGTACGTACCGGCGAGCACGTCGCCGTTGCGCGCCACCGAGAGCACGCCACGGACGAAGCCGCCGACGTCGGTGCGCCACGCGACGTTCCCCTTCGCATCGAGCCGCACGACCTCGCCTCGATCCGTTCCGACGTAGATCGCGCCGTCGTCCGCGATCGCCGGCGCGCCGTCGACGTCCGCGCCGAGGTCGACCGACCAGGCGAGCGTGCCGTCCGCGCGCAGCGCATACACGTGGTCGTCCTGCGAGCCGAACACGACCAGCCCGTCGTCGGCGATCGCCGGAGCGGTGTAGACCTTGCCCTTCGCGGCGAAGCGCCACGCGAGGTCGCCCCGCTTGCGCGCCGCGTACACCGTGCTGCCGGCGGCGAACACGATGGTGCCGTCCTTCGCGAACGTCGCGCCGGAGTCCGCCTCGCCGTCGAGGTCGATCTTCCAGATCACGGCGCCGGCCGGCGAGACGGCGAAGAGCTTCTTCGCGTCGCTCCCGACGTAGACCGTGCCGTCGTCCGCGACCAAAGGTGTACTGTACACGCGATCGCCGAGCGCGACGCTCCAGCGCTTCGCGCCGTCCTCGCGGGCGACCGCGACGAGGTTGCCGTCGAGCGAAGCGGCGTACAGCGTCTTCTCGTCCGGCGACGCGGTGACCTGCGCGGCGATCGGGCCGCCGACCTCGGTGCGCCAGGCGACCTTCGCCGTCGTCGGTCCGCGCGCCGCCGCGCGGTGCACGTGCTTCGCATTGCCGTGGACCATCCGGGGCGCGCCTGGAGGGACGAGCGCGCTCGCCGGCGGAGGCGGAGCGACGAGCGCCGACGCCGGTGCGCTCGGGGACGCGATCGCGACCGGCGGAGGCGCCCCGGCGATCGACGGCGACGAGCGCCGGCCGACCCGTGCGCTCACGGCCGCGGCGAGGATCGCGACGAGGACGGCGAACGGCAGCGCGCGGAGCACGGCACCGCTGCGCCGACGACGCGATGCGGTCAACGCGGCTTGCGTTGTGCGGCGCGGAGCCGGCGCTCCGACTGGCGGGCTTCGGCCACGCCGATCGCATGCGGCGCCTCGCCCGGCATGCGGCGCGCGAGCCAGCCGATCAACGTGAGGCCCGCGGTGCGCGTCGTCTCGGGCATCATCGGCTCGCGGATCAGCCGCGTGATGTCGCTGATGAGGCGGGCGCGCTCACACTCGTCGGGGAGCTCGTCGTCGGCACACGAGCGGAAGCTCCGACTCGGGCGACTTGCGACCATGGCTTCGATCGTGAGCTCGGCGGAAGCTTTGCGCGAAGAAGAGGACACGAGTGCCCGTGAGTCTACCGCTTTCTGGAGCCTCGTCGAATTTGACGTCGACCTCAATTGCGCGTCCTCCTCGTACCTTCCCCGCAGCCGCTGACACCACACTCACACGGAACTCACGCGACACTCACCCACGGCGCTGATACGTCCGGTGACCGGCGACGCTCCCTCTTCCGGGCCCCTGCCCTCTCCGAAAGACGGTCGTACGCCGCGCGTCGTGAGTCGCGCCGGCATAGCGCAACGGTCCCCTCGCGCAAGCGCGATCCCGGGCTCGGCTGCGAATTTACCTGGTCCGTTTCGTGCTTCGAGCCGCGCTGGCACGCGTTCGCTCGCCGTCAGAACGGGATCGTCAGGGCGCCGGGACGGCCCGCCCGCATCGCGCCGGCGAGAGGCCGCGGTTGGTCCGGCCCCTTCGGCCGCGTGAAGAACAGGTACGCCGCGGTGACGGCCGCCATCACGCCGGCGCCGAGGGCGACGTCGGCGACGGTGAAGCTCGCGCTCATCGCGTCGACGTCGGAGGGCGCGCAGCGCGGCCTGCACTCGTCGAGCGAGCTCTTCTTCGAGAGGCCGTCGATGGCGAAGCCGGCCGACACGCCGAGCGCGACGATCGACGCACCGCCGAAGATCCACACGCCCGCCGGCACGTGCCGTCCCTCGTGCGGAGGCGTCTCCTGCTCCGCGCGCGTCGCGAGCGTCGCGCGGATGCGCCGGTTCTTCTCGCCCTCGCGCACCAGCACCGTCTCGCTCGACGTGGCGCCCCCGCCTTCGAAGCGGAACACGTGCTTGCCGGGATCGATCGCGATCGGCTTGCCGTCGAGCTGCGAGGCGAGGACCACGCCGTCGACCGTCACCCGGACGTCGCCGAGCGCCGCGCCGGCCTCGTTCCTCGCCTCGAGGACGACGGACGGCGTGCTCGCGTCGAGCTCGTGCAACCACCGCGTGCAGTCCTTCGTCAGGAGCGAAGGACACGACTCGCGCGCGCAGACGGCGGCCTCCGCGCGCGCGCTCACGAGCTTGCCGTCCTTTCGCAGCGTCTGCGTCTGCTCGTAGGCGACGATGCACGCGTCCTTCGGCTCGGCGGCGGCGGCGGACGCGGGGACGAGGAGCACGAGAGCGGTGAACAGGACGCGCTTCAATAGACGACTCCGACGAGGTCCGACCGCGGCGCGGGCAGCTTCGCGTTGCCTGCGCTGTTCCAGGGTGAGAGCGAACCGTCGGGGCCGACCGTCGCGCTCGACACGTCGTCGGAGCGCGTCGCGCCGGACTGCCCGCCGATCACGTAGAGCACGTTGCCGCGGGCGACGAAGGCGAAGTCGCGCAGCGCCCGCGGCAGCGGGGCGACGCCCTTCCACGGGCCGAGCGCCCCGGTCGCCGGATCGATCTTCGACGCGAGCACGACGTCCGACGGCGTGCCCGTCGCGTTGATCGCCCCGCCGGCGGCGAAGAGCCAGCCCTCCGCGGCGACGAGCGCCGGGCGGATGACGCGCACCTCGCCCGCGTCGTTCGCGAGCGCGGGCTGCTCCGCGAACGCGCCGATCGTTCCGGCCTGCGCATCGACCGGCGCCATCTCGACGGAGGCGGTGGTGCTCGCGCCGGACGTTCGACCGCCGGCGACGTAGAGCCGGTCGCCCGTGACGAGCAGACCGGGTCGCGATCGCGCGACCGCGAGCGACGTGCCGGCGTCCTCGGTGGCTCCGAGCGTCCCCTGCGTGACGTCGACGTCCGCGACGTGCACCTCGTCGGTGAACGCGGACGTGCTCCCGCCGCCGTCGACGGGGATGGCGCGCACGCCGCCGACGATCGCGACGTGCGCACCGAAGAAGACGCGCGTCACCTCGTCGAGCCCGCCGGGCATGTTCGCGCGCGCGGCGCGCCACGCGCCGGTCGGTCCGGGAGACCAGCCGACGAGCTGAACGGTGCTCGCGCGCGAGCCCGAGATGCCGTAGCCGACGCTGAGCGACACCCACGATCCGGAGAGGACGGCGGTCGCGTCGAACGGCCCGATCACCGGCGCGCTGCGGTCGATCGTCCACCGCGCGACGTGCCCGTCTCCGTCGATCGCGGCGACGTAGCAGTCGCTCGTCCACGCCGGGTTGTCGTCGGGGCCGGCCGCGTCCCGCTCACCCGCGAGCACCGCGATCCTGCCCGCGGCGGGCGCGACGACGTTTCCGTCGGGGAGCACGGTCGCGTCGGCCCGCACGTCCGGCGCACCGCCGCCGTCCGAGGCGGCGCCCTCCGGCGGGGTGGACGCGTAGTCGCCGGGCGGCGCGAGCAGACCGCACGCGCTCGCGACGATCGCGAGCGCCGGGACGCTCGACGCGCTAGCGCGCATCGAGTGTGCGGCAGCTCCTGCCGATCTCGACACGCTTCATCCCGCGCGTGACGTGCACCTTCACGAGCGGCTCGCCGTTCGCGTCGAGCAGATGCACCGTCTGGTTGCCCTCCGCGTCGCGCGGCAGCTCGATCGTCCCGCTCGGCGCGACCGTGCGCTTGCCGGCGTCGGCCGCCTTCGGGTCCTCGCCGAGGACGACGGTCGCGACGTCGGTGCAGGCGTTGGTGAGCTCGAACGGCTTGCGCTTCTTCGGCGGCTCGGCGGGCTCGGCGCTCGCCACGGGCGCGGCCGAAGCAGCGCTCTCCGCCGGAGGCGCGCCCGATGCTGGCGATGCCGCGGGGGCCTGGGACTCGGGACGGTTCCCGCACGCCGCGAGGACGAACGCGAGGCAGAGGAGGACGCGCGAGCTCATCGCGGCGGAGACTACCTCACCTGCTTCACTTGGTGACGAAGATGCGCGTCTGCCGCGGCGGGATGCTCACCTTCGGGCCGCTCGCCGCCTGGCCGGTGACGAGCTCGGTGAGCGCGCCGCTCGGCAGGCCGTCGGCGTCCTTCGGCGCGTCGCTGCGGTTGATCGCGACGTAGACCGTGTCGCCGGTCGTCGCCCGCACGTACGTCCAGACGTCGTCGTTCGTGCCCTGCGGGATCGTCGTGCGCGTCCCGCGGCGGAGCGCCGGATGCTTGCTCCGGATCTCGGCGAGCTTCTTCAGCCGATCGCGGAGGTACGTCTGGTTCGGCGAATAGCCGTCCCACTGCATGAACCGGCGGTTGTCCGGATCGCCCGCGCCGGGGAGGCCGATCTCGTCGCCGTAGTAGACGAGCGGCGCGCCGCGGTTCGTGTAGAGGACGGCGAAGCCGTTGGCCACGCGCTCGTACGCCTCGAGCTCCGCGACCGGCCCCGGCTGGTTCACCCACGCGCGGTCCTTGCCGTCGGCGCCCTGGTTGTCGCCCCAGATCCGGCTGTTCGCCGCGAGGTGGATGATGCGCGGCAGGTCGTGGTTGCCGATGAACGTGCTCATCACGGCCTGGGCGCCGTAATAGTAGTCGTTGTCGTTCATGAAGTTGGCGAGGTCGCTCATCTTCATGAGGCGCATCAGCACCGCCTCGACGACGTGGCGGCGCAGCGGGAAGTCGAACTGTCCGTCGAGCTTCGTCGTCGGATCGACGTAGCCCTTGATGACGTCGCGGTTCCCGAAGTCGTAGGTCTCACCGACCATGTAGAAGCGCTGCGGCGGCGTCTGCGTCGCGATGATGTCCGACTTGATCTTCGAGCGGAGCGCCGTCAGCCACGAGATGTCGACGTGCTTGATCGCGTCGGCACGGAAGCCGTCGACGCCCATCCCCGTCGCGTCCTGCGTCTGCTTGATCCACTCGACCGCGTTCGCGACCGAGTAATCGCGCGCCGCCTGGTTCGTGTAGTTCCAGTGCGGGAGGTAGCCGGTGAACCAGCACCGCTCGCGATCGGGCAGGACGTCCCACGAGCAGCCCTCGCCGCAGACGCAGTTGCCGCCCTTGCCGTTGTCGTTGGGCCAGAACCACGACGGGTTGCTCGCGTAGACCCCCGACGACGAGTGCACGTGCACCATCGCGTAGTCGAAGAGCACCTTGAGGCCCTTCGCGTGCGCCGCCGCGACGAGGCCCTTCAGCTCCGCGAACGAGCCGAAGCACGCCTCGTGCGCGAGCGTCGCCGGATCGCTCGAGTCGAGCTTGGGCCAGTAGCCGTGGTAGCCCGAGTACTGGTGGTTGTCGCCGCCGACGCCCTGGCCCGCGACCATCGGGTTGTCGAACGGCACCGTCACCCACAGCGTGTTGACGCCGAGGTCGTTGAAGTAGCCGTCGTCGATCTTCTGCGTGACGCCCGCCCAGTCGCCGCCCTGGTAGTTGGCGATCGACTTCGGTCCGCCGCTGACGCCGTTCACCGTGCAGTCGTTGCCGGTGTTGCCGTTCATGAAGCGGTCGACGAACACGAAGTAGATGACCGCGTCGCGCCAGTCGAAGACGCCGGGCGGGAGCTGGCCTTCCTCTTCGCAGATCGCGGGCTCGCACTTCTTGCCGGCGAACGTGTTGTTCGTGTTGTCGTTCGCGTCGGTGATCGTCGGCTGCGCCGGATCGATCCCCCACACGCCGTCGACGACGAACTTGTACTGGATCGGCTTGTCGTACGGGATGGTGATGTCCGCCGACCAGACGCTCCCCTTCTTGGTCATCGGCACGCCGGTCTCCCACGTGCCGGGTCCGCCGAAGTCGCCGCGCAGCTCGACGGCGGACTCCGGGCCCGCCGGATACGTGATCGTGTGCGTGCAGCGCTTGAGCTCCGCCGGGCACTCCGTCGGCTTCAGCCCCTTGCCGTAGCCGTAGGGATCGCTCCCGCCCAGGCCGGGATTGAAGAGGTTCGGATCGGGCGGCTGGCCGTAGTCCTTGTTGTCGACGTCCGAGCTGCCACACGCGACCGCGAAGAGCAGTCCCGCGGCCGCGAGCGCCGCACCGAGAGATCGACCGGACATCATGAAGCTCCGCAAGGGTGACGCAGCATGGCGGAAGGGCCAGCGATGTCAACTCAGCCCTGAGTTACGAACGGTCTCATTTGCGTCCGTCCCGCCCCGTCGCGGAGGGCGCGGCGGGCGCGGATTTCGCACCCTCGCCGCGCATGACGGGCCGGAGGCGCGCGGTTCAGGTCGGCAAGAGCCTCGTCTTCCTGCTCTGCATCGCGCTCTTCTTCTTCGCGCTCGCGCAGGCCGACCTCGCAGCGGGCTTCCGCCGCATCGTGGCCATCGGCCCGATCGTGGTGCTCGTCCTCGTCCCCTTCCCCCTCGCCCTCGCGTGCGACGCGGTGGCCTGGCGCACGCTGCTCCGCGCGCTCGGCCACCGCGTGCGGTGGGCGCCGCTGTTCAAGGTGCGCCTCGCGACCGAGGCGGTCACCAACACGACGCCGGCCGGCGCGGTCTGGGCGGAGGCGATCTCACCGGTGCTCGTCGCGCGGAGGACCGGCGCGCCGGTCGCCGACGTGGTCGCCGCCTCGACCGCGAAGCGCTGGCTGCTCGTGCGCATGCACGGCGCGTACGTCGCGCTCAGCGCCGCGTTCGGCTATTTCGCGCTCTCGCGCGCATCGCACGCGCTCGTCGCGAGCGACGCGATCGTGCTCGTCGTCGTGGGCGGCGCGCTCGGTCTCGTGCTCCTGTCGCTCGGCATCGAGGAGCTGACCGCGCGCGGGCAGGTGGCCGCGCGCGTCTCGGGCTTCCTCGGACGGCGCCGCTTCCGCGGCCTCCAGAAGTGGATCGAGGGCCGCCGCCACCACTTCGCGCACGCCGACTCGCAGATCGGCCGGCTCGCCGGCGACGTCCACGCGACGCGCCAGTCGAGCGCGTGGATCCTCGGGCTGTGGCTGATCGAGGGCTTCGAGACGTATCTCATCCTGCACCTGCTCGGCGCGCGCCTCGACCTCCTCGAGGTCATGTCGTTCGACGCGGCGCTGTCGGTCGTCCGCTCGGTCGCGGTGTTCGCGCCCGCGGGCATCGGCATCCAGGACGTCGGCTACCTCGCGGTGCTCGAGGCGTACGGCGTGCCCGGCGCGAGCGGCATCGCGCCGGCGTTCGTCGTCCTCAAGCGCATGAAGGAGGCGGTGTTCGTGACCGTGGGTCTCGTGCTCCTCGCGCGCACGAGCGCGAAGCGGCGGTTCGCCCATCACCTCGCGTCGCCGCCGGCGCATCCGCCTTCGGCCGCGACGTAGACGTGCACGCCGAACGCGTCGGCGGGGACGGTCAGCGTCCCGCTCGACGCGTCGACGCGTCCTCCGCCCGCGACGTCGACCAGCGCGCGCGGCGCGCCCGGCGGGAGCGGCACCTCGAGCGGCAGCTTCGGCCGGCGCGAGAGCGCGACGATCACGGTGTCGCTCCCTCCGAGCTCGCGCGCGAACACCCAGCTCTCGGCATCGGCGACGAGCGTGCGCAGCGTCCCGCGACGGAGCGCCTTCGCGCAGGCGCGCGCGCGGCCGATCTTCCGCGTGAGCTCGCGCGTCTCGACCTGCGCCGGCGACAGCGCCGACTCGGCGGGCATCACGCGGCGGCAGTCGGGATCGCTCCGCCCCGCGAGGCCGACCTCGTCGCCGTAGTAGAGGACCGGCGCGCCGGGCAGCGTGAGCACGCTCGCGAGCGCCACGCGCTGCTTCGCGTAGACCACGGGATCGATCGGCTGCGGAGGAGGCGACCACGTGTCGCCGTCGGCGTTGCCCGCGCTCACGGACGCGAAGCGCGACACGTCGTGGTTGCCGATCATCAGGCCCATCACCGCGCCTGACCCGTCCCACTCCTTCTCGCCGGCACGGAAGTCGGCGTCGATCTTCGCCATCGGCGCGCGCTCCTCGGCGATCGCCTCGCGGAGCGTCCACATGAGGGGGAAGTGGAAGCTGCCGTCGAGCCCGAACGGCCCGAGGTCGTAGCGCAGGCTGCCGAACCCGCCCGGCCCGGTGAAGTTCTCGCCGAGCACGTAGGGGTGGTTGCCGCCGTGCTCGTAGCGCGTACGGATCGCCGCCGCGATCCGGCGCGTCGCCGAGCGCGGCATCATCGGCACGGCGTCGATGCGCACGCCGTCGGCGTTCCAGCGCTCGAACCACCACAGCACGTCGCCGGTCACCGCGTGCGCGACGTCGGCGCGCGTCCAGTCGTAGTCCGGCAGGTACGACGCGAACCAGCACGTCTTGATGTGCGTGCCCCAGTCGCACGTCCCTTGCCCGCAGACGCAGCCCGGCGAGAACCAGTCCGCGTGCTCCTTCACCACCGGATGCTGCTCGTGGACGTGGTTCGGGACGACGTCGAACAGGACGCGGATGCCCTTCGCGTGGGCCGCGGTCATGAACCCATCGAGCTCCGCCTCGGTCGCCACGCGCGGATCGAGCGCGCGCGACGCGATCGGCCAGTAGCCGTGGTAGCTCGTGTACGCGCGCCCGTCGTTGCCGGGGAACTCGCCTTCGGGGTTCGCGTAGAGCGGCGAGAGCCACAGCGTGTTGACGCCGAGCGCCTCGATCTCGCCCGCGTCGAGCGCGGCGCGCACGCCCGACAGGGTGCCGCCCGCGCGGGACGCCGGGGTGGCCGGCGTCGCGAGCGCGCCGTTCGGTCCGCGGAAGCGATCGAGGAAGACCTGGTAGACGACGGCGTCGCGCGGGTCCCACGCGTCGTCGCCGGTCCGCCCGTCGATCCACACCGTCGCGACCGCGTCCTCCGCCGCGACGCCCGCGCCGTCGCGGGCGCGGAGGAGATGCGTGTACTTTCCACGCGCCAGACCGGAGGCCTCGAGCACGATCGCGCCGGTCTCCGGCTCGGCGCGGACGACGCGCAGCCCGCCTCCGTCGAGCGAGCCCGGATCGAGCGGCGACCCGCTGCGCGCGGCGAGGAACGTCGCGTGCACCGTCGCGCCGCCGTCGGCCGTGGTGTCGACGCGGTCGACGCGCAAGGCCGGAGCCGCGCAGTCGGGGACGACGGCGACCGACACCTCGCGGCCGTCGTGCTCGCCGGTCATCGGCGTGTTGCGGTCGGTGAGCCAGACGCCGTCCTCGACGATCGCGAACGCGTGCTCGCCGGGCGCCGGATCGAGCGCGGCGACGCGCCAGCCGTCGGCGGCGCGGTCGGGGCTCGTGCCTGGACGCTTCCACCCGTCCCAGTCGCCGACGATCTCGACGTGGGCCTCGGCGGTCGCCGGCTTGTGCCACACCGTGAGGCCGCAGGCGCGGCGCGGCGCGTCGGGCTCGGGCGACGACGAGCAGGCCGGTGCGAGCGCGAGCGCGATCGCGAGCGACCAGGTGACACTGTGCCGGCTCGTCACGCTCGGTTTTTAGCACCGATCATTCGGGAAGCTCGACCTCGTCGGGCGGCGAGCGGGTCGGCTCCGTCGGCTCGGGCGTGCCCGGCGTGTGGGGTTGGGGAGCCGGATCGGGCGCGGGTGTCGGCCCGGGCGCGGGGAAGGGGTTGGGCTGTACGCGCATCGCTCTGTGCTTTGCATCGCGCGCGCCATTGCGTGGATCTCCGAGCCCGACCGTCGAACGATCGACGCCCGGGGGGGGGCGCTCACTTCTCGCGCTGCCACGTCACGACGCGCAGGGCGCGCGGCAGGACGCGGTCCTTGCCGATGCCCTGATCGTCGCTCGTCCACATCTTCACGCGCACGCCCGTGAGGCCGGTCACCACGATCCCGCGGCGCTGGGCGACGATCTTCGGATCGCTCGTGGTGTCGACCGGCAGCGGCCCCATCGCGGCCCGCGCGATCATCCCGCCGTCACGGCCGAGCGCGGTCCAGTAGGTCGGGCGCACGCCGAAGCGCTCCATGAATCGCTTCACGTCCTCTTCGCGCGCCTCCTCCGGCTTGCTCGCGAGGACGGGGACGAGGCCGGCCGACGCCGAGAGCACAGTGATCTTCTTCGGCGCCTCGCTCCACGGGACGCCCGCCTCGAGCGTGAGCGCGACGGCCTTCGCGTCGTCGCGATGGGCGACGCCCGGACGCTCGATCACGCGGCCGAGATCGCGGAGGACGTCGCGCGCGCACGACCCCGAGCCGGAGATCAGCCAGCCCTGCGCGCCGGACGAGAGCCACGACTCGATGGGGAAGCGCGGCTTGCCCGCCTCGGCGAGGACGACGTCGCAGCGGACGGGCGGAAGGAGCACGAGGCCGCCGGCGCCCTCGGCGACGCGGGCGGCGGACTCGTCGTCGGCGGTGTCGGCGACGAACGCCGCCGTCTTCACGCCGTGACGGACGAGCGCCTCCGCGAGCATCGAGACCTCGCGCTCGGTACGCTCGCCGAGCACGACCGCGTTCGTGCGCGGCATGTTCGGCGGGCTCGGCGCGGAGAGGAGGAGCACGGGGACGCCGCTCTCCTCGCTCCACTTCGCGGCGCGATCGGCGCTCGCGCGATCGAACCCGGCGACGACGACCACCGCGCCTTCGCCGGTGAGCTCCTCCATCGCCGCGCGCGTGCCCGCCTCGTCGGCGCCGTCCTCGCGCGTGACGAGCCGCACGCCTTCGTCCTTGCCCGCGCTCCGCGGCAGATCGAGCGCCCACGAGAGGCCGCGGACCACGTCGGCCGCCTCGTCGCGCAGCTCGCGATTGCGGGTCGGCAGGAGGAGCCCGACGGTGCGCGCGGTCACCACCGAGAGGCCGCGGCGCGACGCGGCGAGCTCGCCGAGCTCGAGCCCCGCGTCGCCGCCGGCCTGCGCCGCGGACACGCCGCTCACGTCGAGGAGCCACCGCGCGAGCGCGGCGTCGTTCGTCTCGACCGCGATCCGCGCGAGGCGCGCGGCCACGAGCTTCTGCGTGTCGACCGAGTAGCCGGAGGCGCTGCCGCGCGCACGCATCGAGCGGTACGTCTGCTCGAGCACGGGCCGCTTCATCGTCTCGAGGATCTGGCCGATCTTCGCGCGCACGCGATCGCGATCGTCCTCGCTCACGCCGCGCAGCCACGCGTCGAGGTACGCGAGCGCCTCGTAGTCGTCGTGCGCGGCGATCGCGGCGAGCGCGAGCTCCTCGAGGAAGATCTCGCGGTCCGCGTCGTCGACCACCTTGCCGACGAGCGGCCGGAGGCTGTCGAGCGCCGACTGCGGCGCGCCGTGCTGGCGGAGGCTGCGCGCGCGCGCCACCGTCGCCAGATCGCGGGTCGTGCCGGCCGGCAGATCGGCGATCGTCGCGAGCACGCCGTCGGCGGTCACGAAGTCGCCCGCGTCCATCAGCGCGAACGAGAGGTAGACCTTCGCGAGGGGCGTCGCGCCGTCGTCGGGATGGCGCCGGATGAAGGCGACGAGCGCCGCGCGGTCGAGCTTCCGCGCCTCCCACTGCTCGCGGAGCGGCGCGAACGCGGTCGCCGTCTCCGGGGTGGACGCGAGCGTCGCGACCGGGCTCCGATCGGCCCCTTTGCGCGAGCAGGCGAGCGCCAGCAAGAGCCCTGCGAGGAAGACGCGCGCGCGCACCGGTCCGAGTATACTCGCGCGCGACGATGGACCACCCGCGCGCGTTCGTGATGCGGAGGCTGCATGCCATCGCCGGTGTGGTCCCGCTCGGGGTGTTCGTCGTGGTGCACCTCCTGGTGAACGCCTCGGCGCTCGCGGGGCCGGCGCGCTTCGATCGCGTCGTCGGCGGCCTCGCGCGCCTCCCCTTCTCCGGCGCGTTCGAGCTCCTCTTCGTCGGCGTCCCCCTCGCGTTCCATGCGCTCTACGGCCTCCGCCGCGCGGTGAAATGGCCGGCGGACGCCGGGGCGAACGGCTACGGCCGGCCGCGGCTCGACGTGCTCATGCGCATCACGAGCCTCGTGCTCGTCGTGTTCGTCGTCGTGCACGCCTGGGAGCTGCGCATCCACCGCGCCGCGCTCGGCGGGTCGATCGCCGCGCTCCACACGCGCCTCGCGATGCACCTCTCGTCGACCGCGGGCGGCGTCCCCTGGATCGCGCTCGGCTACCTCGCCGGCATCGCGGCCGCGTGCTTCCATCTCGCCTACGGCTGCCACGCCGTCCTCGCCGCATCGGGGCGCGCGAGCCGGCGCACGGCGATCGCGAGCATCGCCGGAGGCGCGCTCCTCTTCGCCGCCGGCGCGACCACCGTGATCGCGCTGGCGACCGGAGGGACGGTCTTCGCCGAGGAAGACCCTGCCGCGGCGCTGCCCTGCGGCCCCGAGGCGCCGGCGCCGTCGCCTACAACTTCCCGCTGACGGCGAATTGCCCTATTGGCGGATCCGAAGATGGCGAAGAAGACCAGCATCGTCACCGGATCGGGCAAGGTCCGCCGCGTGGTCGTCGTCGGAGGCGGCCTCGCGGGGCTCACGGCGGTGATCAAGCTCTGCGAGGCCGGGATCCCGGTCGACCTCTTCTCGCTCGTGCCCGTGAAGCGCTCGCACTCGGTCTGCGCGCAGGGCGGCATCAACGCGAGCGTCAACACGAAGGGCGAGGGCGACTCGCCGCTGGTCCACCTCGAGGAGACGGTCTACGGCGGCGACTTCCTCGCCAACCAGCCGCCGGTCAACGGGATGACCCACGCGGCGCCGGGCATCGTCTACATGCTCGACCGCATGGGCGTGCCCTTCAACCGCACGCCGGAGGGCCTGCTCGACTTCCGCCGCTTCGGCGGCACGCTCTTCCACCGGACCGCCTTCGCCGGCGCGACCACCGGCCAGCAGCTCCTCTACGCGCTCGACGAGCAGGTCCGACGCTACGAGACCGTCGACGTGGAGGACGACCGCGGCGTCGTCATCCGGGGCGAGAAGATGGTCCGCAAGTGGGAGCTCTGGGACTTCCTCGGCCTCGTGCTCGACGACGAGGGCCGCGCGCGCGGCATCGTCGCGCAGGACCTCAAGTCGATGGCCATCGAGTCGTTCCCCGGCGACGCCGTCTGCCTCGCGACCGGCGGCCCGGGGATCGTGTTCGGCAAGTCGACCAACAGCGTCATCAACACCGGCACCGCCGCGAGCGCCGTCTACCAGCAGGGCGCCT
Source organism: Labilithrix sp. (assembly GCA_039809525.1). Taxonomy (GTDB): domain Bacteria; phylum Myxococcota_A; class Polyangia; order Polyangiales; family Polyangiaceae; genus Labilithrix. The sequence goes on from JBDHVD010000084.1 coordinate 22,987, forward strand.
GCTACGCGAACGGCGAGTTCATCCAGGTCCACCCCACCGCGATCCCCGGCGCGGACAAGCTGCGCCTCATCTCCGAGAGCGTGCGCGGCGAGGGCGGGCGCGTCTGGGTGCCGAAGGATCCGAAGGAGCAGCGCCGCGGACGCGACGTCCCGGAGGGCGATCGCGACTACTTCCTCGAGGCGAAGTACCCGGGCTACGGCAACCTCGTGCCGCGCGACATCGCGAGCCGCGAGCTGTTCCTCAAGTGCTTCCACGAGAAGCGCGGCGTCTACAACCCGAAGAGCGGGAAGAACGAGCTCGAGGTCTACCTCGACGTCACCCACCTGCCGAAGGAGATCCTGCGGAAGAAGCTCGCGGGCGTCCTCGAGATCTACGAGAAGTTCGCGGGCGAGGACCCGTACGAGAACCCGATGAAGATCTTCCCCGCCGTCCACTATTCGATGGGCGGGCTGTGGGTCGACTTCGAGAAGAGCGCCGACGGCAAGCTGGTCGTCGGCTCGCCGCGCAACCAGGCGACGAACATCGAGGGGCTCTACGCGGCCGGCGAGGTCGACTACGGCTACCACGGCGCGAACCGCCTCGGCGCCAACTCCCTCCTCTCGTGCATCTACGGGGGCATGGTGGCCGGACCGGCGATCGCCTCGTACGTG
>JBDHVD010000085.1:0-23390 GCA_039809525.1 Labilithrix sp.
CGATCGGCAACGACCTCGACTACGGCGACGTGTTCCAGCGCCAGCTCGACGTCCTGGCGACGCCGCGCGACGCGGTCCTCGGGATCTCGACCTCCGGCGCGTCGGCGAACGTCGTCCGGGCGCTGAAGCACGCCCGCGAGCGCGGTCTGCTCACCCTCGGCTTCGCCGGTCGCGACGGCGGGCGCATGGTCGACGTCTGCGAGCACTGCTTCGTCGTCCCGACCTGGTCCATCCATCGCGTGCAGGAGACGCACACGCTCTTGCTCCACCTGCTCTGGGACCTCGTCCACGTCGCGCTGGGAGAAGACGATGTCCTCTGAGATCCGCCTGCCCGCCTTCGAATGTCCGGTGCCCATCGCCTCGAGCGATCGGATCCTCCTCGGCCACGGAAGCGGCGGGAAGCTCACCGCGCAGCTCGTGGAGCGCACCATCGTGCCCTCGCTGCGCAATCCCATCCTCGAGGCCCTCGACGATCAGGCCTTCGTGCCCGTCGGCGCGCAGCGCGTGGCGTTCACCACCGACTCGTTCGTGGTCAGCCCCATCTTCTTCCCCGGCGGCGACATCGGCGAGCTCGCGGTGAACGGCACGGTCAACGACCTCGCGATGGGCGGGGCGACGCCGCTGTTCCTCTCGCTCTCGCTCATCCTCGAGGAGGGGCTGCCGATCGCCGACCTCGAGCGCGTGCTCGCGTCGGTGAAGCGCGCCGCCGATCGCGCGGGCGTCTCCGTCGTCACCGGCGACACGAAGGTCGTGGGCAAGGGCAGCGGCGACAAGGTCTTCGTGAACACGGCGGGCATCGGCGTGCCGCGCGCAGACGTCGATCTCGGCGCGCATCGCGTGGCGCCGGGCGACGCCATCCTGGTCTCCGGCACCGTGGGCGATCACGGGATGACCATCCTGTCGACGCGCGAGGGCCTCGCGCTCGACGGAGACCTGGCGAGCGACACCGCGCCGTTGCACGAGCTCGCGGCCGCCCTCCTCGATGCGTGTCCGGACGTCCACGCCATGCGCGACCCGACCCGGGGCGGGCTCGCCGCCACCCTGGTCGAGATCGCCTCGCGCCGCCGGCTGGGCATCGAGATCGACGAGACGCGCGTCCCGGTGAGGGACGTGGTGCGCGGGGCGTGCGAGATCTTCGGCCTCGATCCGCTCCTCGTCGCGAACGAGGGAAAGCTCGCGGCGTTCGTCCCCGCGGAGAGCGCCGACCGGGCGCTCGCGGCGCTCCGCGCCCATCCCCTCGGACGCGAGGCGGCGCGCGTCGGGCTCGTCACGTCGGAGCACGCGGGGACGGTCGTCGTGCGGACGCCGATCGGCGGCCGGCGCGTGCTCGATCTGCCGTTCGCCGAAGCGCTTCCGCGCATCTGCTGACCGGGGCTCGTGGCGTCGCGCCCCGTGCGCGAGACCAGCTCAGCCACACGTCCTCCGCGCAACCGGCATGGCACGTCCGCTGCACGGGTCGCAGCGAGGACGTCATGGCTCGCAAGACCGCCCACGCACGCAAGCAGGAACCGGAGACCGATACGGAAGAGGTCGAGGACGTCGGCCGCGGACGCGGCGGTCCGGGACGCAGCATCTGGTCCGGATCGATCAGCTTCGGCCTGCTCCAGATCCCGATCTCGCTCTACACCGCGGAGAACCGCTCCGAGGAGCTGCACTTCCGCATGCTCGACAAGCACGATCTGTCGCCCATCCGCTTCGAGCGGGTGAATGCGTCGACGGGCAAGAAGGTGGAGTGGAAGGACATCGTGAAGGGCTTCGAGTACGAGCCCGACACCTTCGTGGTCCTCGAGAAGGGCGATCTGGAGAAGGCGAACGTCAAGGCGACGCAGACCATCGACATCCAGGACTTCGTCTCCTTCGACGACATCGATCCCGAGTTCTTCGAGACGCCCTACTACGTGGTCCCGCAGAAGCGCGCCACGAAGGCGTACGTGCTGCTCCGCAAGGCGCTCGAGGAGAAGGGCGCGGCGGCCATCGCCACGTTCGTCCTCCGCACCAAGGAGTACCTCTGCGCGCTCATCCCCCAGGGCGAGGCGATCATGCTCGAGATCCTCCGCTTCGGTCACGAGCTGAAGCACCGCGAGGACATGCCGCTCCCGTCGCGGCGCGACGAAGGCGACGTCAGCGATCGCGAGCTGAAGATGGCCGAGCAGCTCATCGAAGGCATGATGACCAAGTGGGATCCGACGAAGTACCGCGATCGGTACTACCGGGACGTCATGAAGATGATCCAGGAGAAGGCGAAGACGGGCGTGGCGAAGGAGCGCCACACCGAGATGCGCGGCACGGTGGCCAACGACGTCGTCGACCTGCTCGAGCTCTTGAAGAAGAGCGTCTCGGCGAAGGGCGGCGCGGCGAACGAGCACCACGCGCGGTCGAGCCACAAGAAGCCGGGCGTGAAGAAGGCGTCGCCGCGCGGGAGGAAGAAGAAGGTCGCATGATGCGCGCGCGCGACATCCGCCGGGCCACCGGCCGCCTCGCAAAGGCCGTCGGTCTCGTGCGCCCTCATCGCCGGAGGCCGCTGCCGCTCGACCCGGTCGAGAGCGCGAAGGCGGCGAACTGCCGGTACGTCGACGACAAGGGACCGGGCATCGCGCGGCGGAAGGCCGGCAAGGGGTTCAAGTACCTCGGCCCCGAGGGGAAGGTCGTGCGCGACGAGGCGACCATCCGGCGGATCAAGAGCCTGGCGATCCCGCCGGCGTGGACCGACGTGTGGATCTGCCCTTCCCCCGACGGCCACATCCAGGCCACCGGCCGCGATGCGCGCGGACGCAAGCAGTACCGCTATCACCCGCGCTTCCGCGAGGTGCGCGACGAGACGAAGTACGAGCGCATGCTGGCGTTCGCGGAGGCGCTGCCCCTCATCCGCGCGAAGGTCGACGAGGACCTCGGCCTCTCGGGGCTCGCGCGCGACAAGGTGCTCGCCACCGTCGTGCGCCTGCTCGAGATCACGCTCATCCGGGTCGGCAACGAGGAGTACGCGCGCCAGAACGACTCGTTCGGGCTGACCACCATGCGGAGCAAGCACGTCGACGTCGCCGGCTCGACGGTCGCGTTCCGGTTCCGGGGCAAGAGCGGCAAGGACCACGCGGTCGCCATCCACGACCGGCGCCTCGCGCGCATCATCGCGCGCTGCAACGATCTGCCCGGCGAGGTCCTCTTCCAGTACGAGGACGACGACGGGGTGCTCCACAGCGTCGAGTCGGCGGACGTGAACGAGTACATCCGGCGGATCGCCGGCGCGGAGTTCACCGCCAAGGACTTCCGCACGTGGGCGGGGACGGTGCTCGCGGCGCAGGCGCTCCGGAAGCTCGCCGAGGAGGACGAGACGCCGACGAAGAAGAACATCGTGCAGGCGGTGAAGGACGTCTCGGCGCGCCTCGGCAACACGCCGAGCGTGTGCCGGAAGTGCTACGTCCACCCGCAGGTCTTCGACGCGTACCTCGACGGGCAGCTGGTGCAGGCGCTGGCGCTGAACGTGGAGTGCGAGCTCTCGAGCGAGGAGGGCGCGGTCCTGAACCTCCTCCGCGAGCGGCTCCACGGCCCGGCCGCGCCTCGGCACAAGAAGGCGGCGTGAGCATGGCCAGGCCCGACGTGCGCATCGGCATCTCGGGGTGGCGCTACGAGGAGCCCTGGCGCGGGGTCTTCTATCCGCCCGGACTGCCGCACAAGCGCGAGCTCGAGTTCGCGAGCCGGCAGATGCGCTCGATCGAGATCAACGGCTCGTTCTACTCGCTCCAGCGGCCTTCGAGCTACGTGTGCTGGCGCGACGAGACGCCGGACGACTTCGTGTTCGCGGTGAAGGGCGGGAGGTTCATCACCCACAACAAGAAGCTGAAGGACTGCGACCAGCCGATCGCGAACTTCTTCGCCTCCGGCGTCCTCGCCCTCGAGAAGAAGCTCGGACCGATCCTCTGGCAGCTCCCGCCGCAGCTGTCGTTCATGCCCGAGCGCATCGAGTGCTTCCTCGCGCAGCTCCCGAAGACGACGGCCGCGGCCGCGGCGATCGCCCGGCATCACGACGCACGGATCAAGCACGGCGCGTACCTCGAGGTGGAGAACGATCTCCCGATGCGGCACGCGATGGAGGTGCGCCACGAGACGTTCCACGATCCGGCGTTCGCCAAGCTGCTCGCCAAGTACGGGGTCGCCATGGTGGTCGCCGACACCGCCGGCAAGTGGCCGTTCCTCGAGGAGGTCACCGCCGACTTCGTCTACGTGCGCCTCCACGGCGACAAGAAGCTGTACGTGAGCGGCTACGGCGCGGCGGCGCTCGACACGTGGGCGGAGAAGATCCGCGGCTGGACGAAGCGGAAGAAGGACGTCTACGTCTACTTCGACAACGACGTGAAGGTGCGGGCGCCGTTCGACGCGATGAACCTCGCCGCGCGGCTCGGCCAGGGCGAGCCCGTCGCGTTCCCGCGCAAGCTCCATCGCGCGGCGGAGGCCGAGCGGGGCGTCGTCCAGCCGATGTCGAGCTGGGACCGCTGGCAGTACGGGCGGATGCAACAGAAGAGGACTGGATGAAAAGCGAGAAGCTCGAACGCTACAACGAGATGCGCGACTTCCACCTGACCGACGAGCCCGCCGGTCGCGTGAGGCGCTCCGACAGCGGCCGCTCGTACGTCATCCAGAAGCATGCGGCGACCGCCCTCCACTACGACTTCCGCCTCGAGCTCGACGGCGTGCTCCTCTCGTGGGCGGTGCCCAAGGGGCCGAGCCTCGATCCGGCGGACAAGCGCCTCGCCGTGCAGACCGAGGACCATCCGGTCGACTACCGCGACTTCGAGGGCACCATCCCCGAGGGCGAGTACGGCGGCGGGCCGATGATCGTCTGGGACCGCGGCACGTGGCAGCCGGTCGGCGATCCGCGCGAGGGCATGAAGCGCGGGCGCCTCGAGTTCACGCTCGACGGCGAGAAGCTCCAGGGGAAGTTCCTCCTCGTGCGGACGCGGGTGGTCGGCAAGAAGACGAACTGGCTCCTGATGAAGCGCGACGACGCGCACGTCCGCCACGGACCCGCCGCGAACCTCCCCCAGAAGCGCCCCGAGAGCGTGCTCACCGGGCGGACGATCGAGGACATCGTGGCGGGCAAGCCGGCGCGGAAGGCGCGAACGAAGAGCGGCACGGCGAAGCTCCCCCCGGTGGGCAAGGTGAAGGTGCAGCTCGCGACGCTCGTCGACGACGTCCCCACGAAAGGCGACTGGATCTACGAGCTCAAGTACGACGGCTACCGCGCGCTCGCCTGGCTCGACCACGGCAAGGTGCGCCTCGCGTCGCGCAACGGCATCGAGTGGAAGGGCCGTTACCCGGCGATCGAGGAGGCGCTCTCGCACGTGCGCGCGCAGACCGCGCTCTTCGACGGCGAGATCGCCTACGTCGACGAGCACGGGCGAACCGACTTCCAGCGGCTGTCGAACGACGACCCGTCGCGCCTCGTCTACTTCGTGTTCGATCTGCTCCACTACGACGGCGTCGACCTGACGAAGGAGCCGCTGCGCGTGCGCAAGGACCGGCTCCGCACCATCCTCGCGGGCGAGGGGCCGCCGCTGAAGTTCAGCGATCATCAGGAAGGCAGCGGCGAGAAGTTCTTCCACGAGGCGTGCCGCCTCGGGCTCGAGGGGATCATCGCCAAGCGGGCCGATCGCCCGTACCACCCGGGGCGCGGCCCCGAGTGGGTGAAGGTGAAGTGCCAGAAGCGGCAGGAGCTCGTCATCGTCGGCTTCACCCCGCCGAAGGGAAAGCGCACGGGCCTCGGCGCGCTGCTCCTCGCGGTGCACGACGAGCGCGGGTTCCGCTACGCCGGCAAGGTCGGCACCGGCTTCACCCGCGCGTCGCTCGAGACGCTCGTGACCCGCCTCTCGAAGATCGAGGTCGACGAGCCGCCGGTCGTCGATCCGCCGCGCATGCGGAGCGTCACCTGGGTGAAGCCCGAGCTCGTGTGCCAGGTGCGCTTCACCGAGTGGACGCGCGACGGCGCGCTCCGACACCCCGCGTTCGAGGGCCTTCGCGAGGACAAGCCGGCGAAGAAGGTGACGCGCGAGGTGGAGAAGCCGGTGGCGATCGCCGAGCGCGGCGAGGGCGAGGTCCGGATCGGGCACGTCGCCATCACCAATCCTCGGCGGATCATCGAGCCGGAGGCGGGCCTGACGAAGGCGGATCTCGCCCGCTACCACGAGGCGGTCGCGCACGAGCTGTTGCCCTACGCGAAGAAGCGTCCGCTCATGCTCATGCGCTGCCCCGAGGGGCACGTCACGCACAAGAAGTGCTTCGTGCAGAAGCACTCCGGACGCGGCCTGAAGAAGAACGTCGAGCGGAGCGACGTCGAGGGCGAGGAGGTCCTCTACGTCACGAGCCCCGACGGCCTCTTCGAGCTCGCGCAGTACAACGTCGTCGAGATCCACGGCTGGGGCTGCCGCATGCCGCGCTGGGACCGGCCCGACTGGGCGATCTTCGATCTCGATCCCGACGAGGGGCTCGGATGGAAGGACGTGGTGGACGCGGCGCTCGAGACGAAGGAGGCGCTCGCGTCGCTCGGCCTGGTCTCGTTCGTGAAGACCACCGGCGGCAAGGGCCTGCACGTGGTCGTGCCCCTCGCCCAGCGTCACGACTGGAGCACGGTGCAGCGCTTCACCGAGGCGCTCGCGGGCTCGCTCGTGCGCCGCGCGCCGGACCGCTACGTCGCGACGATGTCGAAGAAGGCGCGCCGGGGGAAGATCTTCGTCGACTGGCTGCGCAACGCGCAGGGCGCGACGGCGGTGCTCCCCTACTCGCCGCGCGCGCGCAAGGGGCTCACCGTGGCGATGCCCGTCGCGTGGAAGGACCTCCCGACGATCGATCCCGCCGACTTCGACGTGCGCACGGTGCCCGCGCTCCTCGCGAAGCGGCGCGTCGATCCGTGGGCGGATCTCCGGGACACGAAGCAGACGCTCTCGCGCGCGGTGCTCGACGCGATCAGCGCGTGAAGCACGCCGCGAGCGAGCCGGCGTCGGCGTCGCAATGCGCGCCGGGGTTGCAGTCGTCGTCGCTCCGGCACGGGAAGCGGCAGTGCTTCGTCTCCGCGTCGCAGCGATGGGTCATGCAGTCCCGATCGGCCGCGCACGGCAGCGCGTGGAGCGAGATGCCCGCCTCGACGGCGGCGAGGTCCTCGCGCTCCTCTTCTTCTTCCTCGAGCCACGCGCCGGAGTCGCGGCGGCGGCCGCCGTCGCGCAAGCCCTGGCGGCGCCCCTCCAGCGCGGCGGACGGCGATGGCCCGCGCTTCGCGCACGACGCCATCGCCGGACCGACGAGGGTCACCAGCGTGATGGTTGCAAACGCAACGATGCGCGACGCGGAGCGCGTCGCGTGACGCGTTACTGCGTCTTCGGAATGCAGGTCGCGAGCGCGCCCGCGGCCGCGAAGCACGTGGAGCCCTGGATGCAGTCGGTGTCCGTCTGGCACGGGTACGCGCACTTGCCGAACTGCGTGTTGCAGCGGTGCGTGCCGCAGCCGGAGTCGTTCTGGCAGGGCAGCGCGAGCGGGCCCGGGGTGGCCATCTGACCGGCGGGCGCGGCGCCCGGCTGGCCGGGCTGCTGCGGGTACGCGCCCGGCTGCTGCTGCGGGTACGCCCCGGGCTGCTGCTGCGGGTAGGCGCCCGGCTGCTGCTGCGGGTACGCGCCCGGCTGGCCGTAGCCCGGCTGCCCGTAAGGCTGCTGCCCGGTCGGCGCGGGGGACTGCGCGGGAGGCGTCTCGTCCTTCTTACCGCACGCGGCCACGCAGAGGCCGACCGTCACGAGACCAACGAGCGCTACCGAAATCGTTCGCATGCCATCCTCCAAGCTACGGACCGGCTAGAAGTATCGGCGGTCCGGGAGAGCGTCAACCACGTGTTCGGTCAACGGCCTCTCGTCCGCGCTTCTTACATGACGCACGGGCGGGCGTCCGGATTCAGCTCGGCCGCAGCGTGCTATCGTCGCGCCGCATGCCGCTCCGGCGCATCACCGCGATCTCGCTGGCCTTGGGCGTGTGGGGTTGCACGCGTGGCGAGCCGCCGGCGCCCGCCGGCATCGACGCGGCGGTCTCTCCCCTCCCCGCTCCGCCGGGCGCGTCCGCGTCCTCCGCCGCGGCCGCCGACGGAGCTCTCGACGCCGGCGTCCGAGCGGCGGCGACGGCCGACGCCGGGGATCCGGGCGCGCTCCCGCAGACCCGGGATCGCCCGAAGGCCGAGGGCGCGGCGTTCGACGCGCGCACCGCCGCGCTCTGGGACGCGGTGGTGCACGACGAGCCCGATCGCGCGATGCCGTTCTTCTTCCCGCTCTCCGCGTACGAGCAGGTGAAGGACGTCGGCTCGCCCGCGGCCGACTGGCGGCGCCGCCTCGTCGCCGCGTACAAGCGGGACATCCACGCCCTCCACGGCCGGCTCGGCGATCGTGCCGAGCAGGCGAAGCTCGTCCGCGTCGAGGTGCCGGACGACCGCGCGAAGTGGATCGACCCCGGTGACGAGTACAACAAGATCGGCTACTGGCGCGTGTATGGTACACGCTTCGTCTACACGCTGACCGAGGGCGGACGCGAGCGCGCGTTCGACGTCTCCTCGCTCATCTCGTGGCGCGGCGAGTGGTACGTCGTCCACCTCACCGGCTTCAAGTGACGCGCTCCGCGTGATGGGGAGCGTGCCCGCGGCGCCAGCCTCGCGAGCCACGCCCCGCCATCACGCGGAGGTCACGGACGCACCGTCGTCAGTGGCCGGCGTCCTTCGCGCTGGTGTCACCGCTGCCGGTGCCCTGCGTGGCCTTGCCGCCGTAGGTGCCCTTGCCGCCCGTGTACTGACCCGAGGTGCCGTCGCCGAGGGTCGTCGACTTGTTGTTCGTCGTGTCCTTCGTCGTGTCCTTGCCCTTGGCCTTCGAGCCGCGCGCGCTCGTGTCGGCGTTCTCGGTCACGCCCGCGTCCCTCGCGGAGAGGGTCATCTCTCCGGCGGACACGCCGGCGTCGCGGCTGCTTCCGACGGTGCCGCCGGTGCCCGTACCGTACGCGCCGGTCGTGTCGCTCGTTCCGGTCGTCGTCGTCGCGCCGGTGGTCTCGGTCACGCCCGTCGTGCCCTGCGAACCGGCTCCGCTCTGGTCACCGTGGACGGTGCCCGAGGTGGTCGTCGTGTCGCTCGGCTTCGGCTCGTCTTTGCGCTCGCAGGCGAACGCGCTGAGCGCGAGCACGACCGCTGCGATGGAGATTCCACGATTCATCGAGACGTTTCCTCCGTTGCTCCACGCTCGAGGTGTGGAGCGGCTTGGGATTTCGGACGACGCGTCGTGCATCGTGCGTGCCTCGACGGATCGCGATCGCCTTGCGCGTTTCGCGGCCTCGCGCCGCGATTGCGCGGGGCATCCCACGACCATGTGGCAGAGGCTCGAGCGTCGCGCCGCGCTCGGTCGCGCGGAGGAGGAAGCGTGGTGGGCCGAGCGGGGCACGATCCCGCGACCTACGGATTAAAAGTCCGCAGCTCTACCAACTGAGCTATCGGCCCGTACGCGTCTCGATACGTCGAGCTAGCCGAAACGTCCACCCCTTTCGCCTGGCAGACCCGTTGCTTCGCCGCACCGGTGGAGGATCGCGGTGATCTCGAAGGCAATCACGACGCTTGCAGCGGTCGGGCTCGGCGTGATGGCGGCGGGCTGCACGAGGGACCCGGCGCATGCTCGGGCGCAGGGCCACGCGGAGAAGAAGGACGAAGCGCGTCCTCATGAGACGACGACGAACACGCGCGCGCGCGACGGCGCGATCCGGACCGTCGACGTGCCGGGCGACGCAGAGGTGCTCGTCGTCGACGGCGATCCGGGCGTGCGCCGGCCGATCGTCCATCTCCACGGGATGTGCGCGGACCCTCGCGACGATCTCGAGGCATGGGGCGACGTCGCGAAGGAGCACGGGACGATCATCGCGCTCATCGGTGACGCGCCCTGCGCGAACAAGCCGGGGCTCACGCAGTGGACGAACGACGCCGCGGCGATCGACGCGCGCATCCAGGCGGCGCTCGGCGCCGTGGCGCGCGCGCGGGGCACGACGTTCGATCGCGCGGAGCTCGTCGTGATCGGCGAGTCGATGGGCGCGGCGCGCGCCGAGCGGCTCGCGACGACGTTCCCCGATCGCTACACGCGGCTCGTGCTCGTCGGCTCTCCCCAGGCGCCGTCGCCGGACAACCTGCGAGGGGCGAAGGCGGTCGCGAACCTCGCCGGAGAGAACGAGTCGCAGGAGAACATGAAGGCCGGCACGCGCGCGCTCGACGGCGCCGGGACGCCGGCGCGATTCTGGGAGCTTCCGGGCGCGACGCACGGCGAATACGGGCCCGAGGGCGCGCGCATCATGGGGGACGCGCTCGGGTTCGTCGGAGCACGGTGATCCCGGACTCCGTACGGCAGAGCGGCACTTTTCCACCAGACGCCGAATTTCCTGGGGGCTCCTCGCGGCGTTGGGTCGCGTTCCCTGCACATCGCTGTTGCGCGCGACGGGACCGTGATATTCGTGCCTGCCGCGTGACGGCGCCATGCCGGCACGGGTAACTGCGGGCGCAACGATTCCAAACCAACCCAACGAGGGGCGCCCGCCTCTATTCCTCGGAGATGCTCATGAAGCTTTCTCATGTCGTTCTGAGCGCGGCCCTCGCGGCCGCCGCGGTTGCGTGTGGTGGTGACAAGGAGCCGGCGAAGTCCCCCGACACGTCGAGCACCACCTCGGGCACCACGCCGTCGACGTCGGACACGTCGATGCCGGCCCCGAGCGCCACGGACACCGCCGCCCCCGCCACGACGGGCATGGGCTCGGACACGACGGCCCCGGCCGCGACCGGCACGGGCTCGACGGCGACCCCGGCGGCGACCGGCACGGGCACCGGCTCGACGGCGACCCCGGCGGCGACCGGCACGGGCACCGGCTCGACGGCGACCCCGGCGACGACCGGCACGGGCACCGCGGCGAAGCCGGCCTCGACCGGCAAGGACGCGAAGAAGCCCGCCCCGAAGAAGTGATCGTCTAGATCCTTCGTGCATGCAAGGCGGCCATCGCGGCGCGAGCTGCGGTGGCCGTCGTGCTTTTTGTCAGCTCGCCGCGCGCACGCGATGCACGTCGCGGAGATCGGTGGCGAGGATGCGATCGACGAGCTCGCGGACGCCGTCGCCGCGCGCGCCCCTCGTGACGAGATCGGCGGCGAGCTTCAGCGACTCGACGGCGTTCGCGACCGCGACGCCGATCCCGCACGTCTCGAGCAGCACGTGATCGTTTTCGGCGTCGCCGACGGCGACGACCGACTCGGCGGAAATGCCGAGGCGCTCGAGCGCACGCGCGAGGCCCGTCGCCTTGCTGACGCCGGCGGGCAGGACCATGACGTCGTGCTTGTTGAAGACGACCTCGAGACCGAGGCCGCGCTCGCGGATGACCTGCTGGATGACGACGTCGTGAGGCCTCTTCGTCGCGACGACGACGCGCCCGCAGGACACCGGGATCCCACGCTCCTCGAGCAGCGCGGCGAAGGCGGCCGGAGGCGCCTCGCAGATCGGGCACTCGCTCGACGCCTCGTCGCCGCGCGCGACGAGCACGGCCCCGTTCTCGGCGACGATCTCGTCGAACACGTCGAGGTCGGGGCACACGCGGCGGAGATCGCCGAGCTGCCGGCCGGTCACCAGGATCACCGCCCGGCCGCTGGCCTTCACCCGCGCGAGCGCGTCCATCACGTCCCCGCGGACGGCTCCGTTCTCGGCGAGGGTCCCGTCGTAGTCCGTGGCGATCGCGCGACAACGCATCACCCCGAGCTTAGCAACGCACGTTCCGCGAGCGCGCGCGGCGTGGCACGTGCCGTGCTCGCGCTCCACCGCATGAGCGCGGCGGGACACTCCTTCGAGACACTCTTCGATGCATCGCCGCACGTGATCGCGCAGGCGCCTGCGATCGCGCCGCTCGCGGGCACGACCCAGCGGGGCATGCCGCTGATCGCGGTCGCGCTCCCGCTCGCCATGCGGGTCCTCGTGGCGCGCCGCCGCGATCCGGTGGTGCACGCCGCGAGCGTGAACGTCGCCGGCCCGGCCCGGATGGTCTACGTGCTCGGCGAGGAGACGCGCTGGGACGCGTGGGTCGACTACGTGCAAGGCGTCACGCTCGCGCTCCGCCACGAAGGCCTGGATGTCCCCGGCTTCGATCTCCTCGTCCGTTCGGACATCCCGCTCCACGCCGGGCTCGGCGCGGCCACCGCGCTCGTCGTCGCCGTGCTGCGCGCGCTGCGCGATGCGTACGTCCTCGAGCTCGACGACGCACGTCTCGTCGCGCTCGCGCACCGGGCGGTGTCGACGTTCCGCGACGGTCGTTCGCCCGCGCTCGCAGCCGCATGCGCCGGCGCCTCCGAGCGCGCCGCGCTCGTCGTCCGCCCCGACGGTGGTCGCGAGGCGATCGCGCTCCCCGACGACGCGGACGTCACGGTCCTCGTCGCGCCCGCACGGGACGCGGCTCGCGCGCCCGCGGAGCCGGCGCCGCTGGCGGCTGCGCGCGTCGACGAGCTCGCGGCGGCGCTGCGCACCGGAGATCCCGTCGAGCTCGGAGCGCTGCTCGATACCGCGCCCGGCCGGCGGACGCCGCTGCTCGAGGCGGCGCGCCGCCATCCGGCGGTGTTCGGCGCGCGAGGCCTCCCCGAGAGCGGAGCGATCGTCGCCCTCGTCCGCCGGGGCGAGGGTCGGGCGGTGCGCGAGTCGCTGCTCGCCTCGCACGCGCGCGCCGCGTGAGCACGCGTTCAGAACGTGCCGAACGCGCCGAGCCCGGCGCCGCCGCGCACGCTGATGGGGAGGACCTTCACCTCCGCGGTCTTCGGCGTACGCGGCTCGCGCGGGCCGACGAAGATCGATCCGATCGCGAGCCCGAGGCCGACCGCCTGCGCGGCGCCGCTGCCGACGATGGTGAAGATGTTCCAGTCCTCGCGCGCGCCGCACTCGCCGAAGCTGCACGCGCGCTCGCCGAGATCGAGCCACGGTCCGACGAGCGGGATGAACAGGTTCTCGTCGCCCTTCGTCTCGCTGAACGCCGCGACGAGCGACGATGCCGCCCAGGTGCCCGCGAAGATCGCGCTGCCGGTGATGAGCATCGCGGTGTTCGGCCTACGCTCGCGCTCGGCGGGCCTCTCCGCCGCCACGCTCGTGTCGTAGACCGCGGCGGTCGTCTGCGTGGTGCTCGTGCGCGGCTGCGCGGTTTGCCCCGCCTGGGGATTGATGCCGGGCTCCCGGGTCGGCTGGCTCGGCTTCACCTCGACCAGGTCTCCTTCGTCGTCGGCGTGACTCGCGAGCGGCCACGTCAGGACGATCGTCGCGATCGCGGCTCCGAGGATCTTCTTCGCGACCATGTGCAGTCCTCCACGGACGATCGAAGCAATGGAAGTGCCGCGGCCGCGATCCCACCGGACCGCGGCCGCCGTCGCTCGGCTGCTTCACCTGCGATCAGAACGTGCCGATCGCGCCGAACCCGCCGCCGCCACGCACGTTGATCGGCGTGACCTGGACCTTCGCCTTCGAGGCCGCGAGGCTCCGCTCGCGCGGCGTCGCCTTCGCGGTGGCCGCCTCGTGATGCTCGGGCACGGCGAGCGAGAGCAGCGCGAGCGCGACACCCGCGCCCTGCGCGACACCGCTGCCGATGAGCAGCACCTGGTTCCAGTCCTCGGTCGAGCCGCAGTCGAAGAGACCGCACGGACGGTCGGCGAGATCGATCCACGGACCGGCGACCGGAATGAAGAGGTTGTCGTCCGAGGTGTTGTCGTTCGACGCCGCGACGATCGCCGACGCGCCGTACGACGCGATGAAGATGCCGGCGCCCGTGGCGAGCAGCGCGCGGTTCGGACGATACGTGTATCCCGCACGCTCTGCGCCGACGTTCTCCTGGTACTCCGCGCCCGTCGTCGTCGTGGTGCTGGTCGTCGTCGTCGACGTGTACGGCTGCTGCTGCGCGCCGTAGTGATCGGTCCCGTAGATGCTGCCGGGCGGCGGGGTGGTCGTGGTGCTCGGCATGGTCCCGGTCGGCGGCGACGTCGTCGTCGTGCCGGTGGTCCCCGTGGTGCCCGTCATGGTGTCGGTGGTCCCCGTGCCGTACGTGCCGGTGCCGGTCGGCTCGGGCCCCATCGTCCCGGTGCCCGTCGTCCCGGTGCCCGAGCTGCCGGTGCCCGACGTGCCGGTCGTCGTGTCGCTCGTGCTTCCGGACGTGCTGCTCCCGCCGGCGGCGCTGCCGGTGGACGGCGCGCTCGTGTCGCTCTGCGAGCTCGAGCTGGTCGTCTTCTTGCCGGTGGATTTCGTCGACTTGGTCGTCGACTTGGTCGACTCGCTGGACGTGTCCTTGCCGCTCTTGCTCGTGTCTTGCGCCTGGCTCACGCCCGACCAAGACAGCGCCGCGACTGCCGCAGCAAGGACGACGGACGTTCGAAAGCTCCTCATGATTTCACCTCTCCTCCACGAGTCCAGATGCCCGCACGCGTGTCGCGCGGGCGTGTGACTTCGCCCCCGGTCGAAGCAATCGAGGTGCCCGGGTGGAGCACGAGCACGAAAGAGAAAAGGGCCGAGGTCCGAGACCTCGACCCGTTCTTGCGGGCTCGCCGGTCAGAACGTGCCGACCGCGCCGATGCCGCTTCCCCCGCGCACGGTGATCGGCGTCACGTGCACCGAGGGCTTCGAAGCCGCGAGGCTCTTCTCGCGCGCCGTCGCCACCTTCGACTCGTGCTTCTCCGGGACCGCGAGCGACGTCAGCATGAGGATGACGCCCGCGCCCTGCGCGATGCCGCTGCCGACGAGGAGGATCTGGTTCCAGTCCTCGGCCGTCCCGCAGTTGAAGTTGTTGCAGGGACGCTCGGCGAGGTCGATCCACGGGCCCGCCACCGGCCAGTAGAGTTTGTCGTCGTAGCTGTTGCTGTTCGACGCCGCGACGATCGCACCGGCGACGTACGGTCCGACGAGGAGCACCGCGCCGGTGCCCAGCATGTAGCGATTGGGCCGGACCTCGTAGCCCGCCTTCTCCGCACCGGCCGTCTCCTGGTACTCCGCCGCGGTCGTCGTCGTCGTGCTCGTCGTCGGCGGCGGATAGGCCGGCGGAGGATACGGCTCGGTGCCGTACGTCGGCGGCGGGGTCGTCGTGGTGCTCGGCATGGTCCCGGTCGACGGCGGCGGCGTGGTCGTCGTCGTCGTCGTGCTCGTGCCGGTCATGTCCATGGTGCCGGACGACGTCCCCGTCCCGGTCGTGCCGGTCCCCATGCTCGGCTCCGTCGTTCCGGTACCCGTCATGCCGGTTCCCGTCGAGCCGGTGCCGGTCGTGCCGGTGCCCGTCGTGCCGGTGGTCGGCTCGGACGTGCTCTTCGTGGTCGACTTGCTCTTCGTCTTCGTCGTCGACTTGGACGACTCGCTGGACGTGTCCTTGCCGCTCTTCGCCGTGTCTTGCGCCTGGCTCACGCCGGACCAAGACAGCGCCGCGACTGCCGCAGCAAGGACGACGGACGTTCGAAAGCTCCTCATGATTTCACCCCTCCTCCCGGGTCTTACTTGTCGCGCGTCACCGCGCGGTCGACTGACTTCGGCCCCCGGTCAAGCAACCGAGGTGCCGGAAAAAGCCGGACCGCCGAAAAGAAAGAGGGCCGAGGTCATCGACCTCGACCCGTCGTTGCGGCGATGGCGTGCGCCGACTCAGAAGCGGCCGACCGCGCCGAGCCCCGCGCCCGCGGCGAACGAGACCGGCGTGACGTGCACCTCCGGCTTCGTCTTCGCGGTCGTGCGCTTCTCGGTGACGCTGGTCGACTCCGGGATGATGAGCGAGCCGAGCGCCATGAGGACGCCTGCGCCCTGCACGATGCCGCTCGTGATGATCATCGCCTTGTTGATGTCCTCGTTGTTCCCGCACGGGTTCGCGCCGCAGTTGCGGTCGCCGAGGTCGATCCACGGACCGACGACGGGGATGAAGAGGTTCTTGTCCGCGTCGCGGTCGCTCACGGCGGCGGCCACGGCCGACGCGCCGTACGAGACGACGAACACGCCGACACCCGTGGAGAGCAGCGTGCGGTTCGGGCGGTGCTCGATCGTCTTCTCCGACGTGTCGCTCGCCGGCTCCGTGTAGGGCGCCGAGGTCGTCGTCGTCGTCGACGCCGGCTGCTGCTGCACGACGACCGGCTGCGCCGGCTGCTGCACGACCGTGGGCGGCGTGGTGGTCGTCGTCGCGGGCTGCTGCGTGGTGGTCGTCGACGTCGTCGACGTCGACTCCTGCGCGAAGCTCGCCGAGGCGGTCGTGAGGGCGATGACGGAGGCCGCCATCGCGACGGGGATACGAAGCTTGCTCATGGTCTTTCCTTCCTATGGAGCCGCGCTGGCGGCGGCCTCGGGTACGGTCGAAGCAACGGAAGGGCCATCGCGCGCGAATCGCTCTTCGCGGCGTGGCAGTCACGCATGGATGCATCATGCACGCAGCACGACCGTTCCAATCGAGCGTGCCGCGCAGCGTTTTCGTCGACGGAGCGCGACCGGCAGGCGGCGTGCGCTCTCGCTCGTGCCGGTGCACGAACGCGCGGACGACACCGAAGCCGCAGAGCTCGGTGGCCGATCGCCTCATGTGAAACGCAGGCGCGCACCTCGGGTGGCGCGCGTGTGCTCGAGGTCGCCGGCCGATCTTCGGCGCGGCGCTCCCAAGGCCGAGCCACCTCTTACCGGTCCGCGTCGCGCTCCGTCGCGCGGTCCCGCTGGCGCGCGGAGCGGGAGCGGGCGAGCGCGGTCGTCCCGCCGACGTGCGCGCCGAGCGCCGCGCCGAGCACGACGCCGTACGCGGCGCCGAGGCCCGCGAGCGACAGGAGAAGATCGTCTCCGTGCACCCAGCGCTCCATGTTGAAGCGCTGGACCATACGGAGGATGCGCTCGTCACCGACGAACACGACGAGCGCACCTCCCGCCGCGGCGAACGGAAGGGTCATCGCCGACGCGTCGAGCAGGTGGGGGACGAGGCTCGCGCGCTGCCCCGCGGCGCGGCGATCGATGTCGGCGACGAGCGCCGAGAGCGCGAGCACGCCCGCGAACGGGAGGATCGCGATCACCGCGGTGCCCACGAAGGGCGCGGGCTGCTGGCCGAAGTAGGCGGTGCCGACCGCGCCCGGCATCGTGCCGACGAGCGCGCCCCCGATCGTCGCGCCCACGACCGCCGACGCACCGCCGCGCAGGCGCGAGGCGATCCGATCGGCGAGGAGGATCCCGGACGCGCTGCCGACGCCGACCGACGCGCCGGTGCCGATCGCGAACACGGCGAAGGCGAGCGCGAGGCGCGACCAGTCGAGCGGGACCTTGCCCGCGTGCGCGAGCAGGTACGGGATGCCCGCGAGCGCGCCGCTGCCGAGGCCGCACAGTCCACCGACCACCAGCGCGCGCGCGACGACGGCGAGCGGTCCGAGGACGGCGTCTCCGTCCACCTTGGGCGCGTCGTACATCGACATGCTCTTCTTCATCGTTGCCCCGAGGACGCGAGGCCGCAAACAGGGGGCTCCGGCCCACGGAGACGAGGACCGCGGTCCGCGCTGCAAGGCGCAAGCCCGCGACCTCACACGGGCGCGCCGCAGGCACCTCGATTGCTACGTCCCGCAGGCCGCCATGCCGTCCTTCGCGCACGCTCGCCCGTTCCCAGCGGCCCTCTTCGCCGCCCTCGCCGTGCTCGGGCTCGTGCTCGTCGCGCCTGCGGCGGCGGCGAAGCCGTGCCCGTCGTCGACCGCGCGATCGCACGCGTCCGGCGCCGCCAAGAAGAGCGACGGAAGGCGCGTGGTGAAGCACCCCTGGTCCTCCGGCGGCTCCGCGCGGTCGGCGAAGAACCACCGGCCCGCGAAGCCGCACGCGCACGCGCGCGCGCCGAAGAAGCGCTGACGCTCAATCCTTCGCAGGCAGGCTCGCCGCGATCTCCGCGATCGGCACGCCGAGCACCTTCCGCGCGATCGGATCGAGCTCGGCCGCCTCGCCCACGAAGTGGAACGTGCGGTGCGTGTGCTTCGCCGATGCTCCGGGCGCGAGCTCGAGGCCCGGCGAGCTCGTCTCGAGCTCGTAGAACCCGCCGAGCGGCGGCTTGCCCGGCGCGGTGGGGCCGTCGTTGTAGCTGTTCACGACGTCACCGCCGTACGGATCCTTCTGCTGCTCCCACATGCTGTTCACGTACGGCGCGCCCGCGGGCGCCGGATCGTAGTGGACGATGGTGAGCAGCTTCGCCTCCGCGCTGTAGCTGCCGAGCACGTTCTTCGCGCGCTTCGGTCCGAGCCCGATCTTGCCGCGCTGCTCGCCGTCGCCCTTGAAGAAGAGGACGCCCTCCGCCTCGCGCACGTCGAGGCGATCGGACGGGACCTTGCCGAAGTACGCGTCGTTCACGATCGGGCCCGCGCCCTTCGGGTCGAACGGGACGACCACGCGCGTGTCCGCCGCCGGCGCGTACATCGCGAGGATCCAGATCGAGACGAGGCCCTTGGCCTTCGTCCACTTCTCCTTGCCCGCGTTGGTGACCGCGTTCTCCGACTCGTAGGCGACGAAGGGCGCGCCCGGCGCGATGCCGAGATGCTTCTGCACGTCGTCCTTGCCGAGCACCCGGACGGTGCGCGTCACGCCGACGTCGAACGGCGTCTTCGACCAGCTCGTGACGCTCATCGCGCGCTCGAACGTCACGCCCTTCGCGTCGCGCTTCGCGACCTTCCAGGCGCCCTCCTGCATCGCATGCGGCGTCTGCCACGCGTCGAACTCGAACTTCGCGCCCGGCGGGAAGTACAGGCCGAACTGCCCGCCCTCCGGCCCGAGCCAGAACCGGTCCTCGCCGCCGAAGTTGTCGAACGGCGTGCCGGTCTTGCCCTTCTCGATGAACGCGTGGTTGATCCAGCCGAGGCTCCGGCCGCGATCCGAGACGCCGCTCGTCATCACGCGGCCCTGGTACTCGGCCGACAGCGCGATCTTCGCGTCTCCCTCGCCCGAGAGGACGATCGGGTCGCCGTGCTTCGAGAGGAACGCGAGATCGTCGGCGAACGTGATCATGCGCTCCTTCTTCTCCTGCGATGCATGCGGCGGCTGCGACGATGCCGGCTGCGGCGACGCGGGCCGTGCGGCTGGCGTTCCGCAGGCGACGAAGCAGGCGAGGCTGCCGACCGCGGCGATCTCCCGGAGCATGCGAGCCATGGTGATCGGCTCGTATCACACCTCGATTGCGCTTGCTCCAGGCCCCCGCGAGCCCCATCGTCCGCTCGATGGGGACCCTCGGGTGGAGCCGCCTGCAGTTCGGCTTCACCATCACCTATCACTATCTCTTTCCGCAGCTCACGATGGGCCTGGCCCTCGTGATCCTCCTCTTCAAGGCGCTCGCGCTGAGGACGAAGGACCGGACGTACGACGACCTGGCGCGGTTCTGGGCCCGCATCTTCGGCATCAACTTCGCGGTCGGCGTCGTCACCGGCATCCCCATGGAGTTCCAGTTCGGCACGAACTGGGCGCGCTTCTCCGACTTCTCCGGCGGCGTCATCGGGCTCACGCTCGCGATGGAGGGCATGTTCGCGTTCTTCGCCGAGAGCGCGTTCCTCGGCCTGTTCCTGTTCGGCGAGAAGCGACTGTCGCCGCGCGGCCACTTCTTCGCCGGCTTCATGGTGTTCCTCGGTTCGTGGCTGTCCGGCTACTTCATCATCGCGACGAACGCGTTCATGCAGCACCCCATGGGCCACGCGATCGACGCGCAGGGGAAGCTCGCGCTCGTCGACGTCGGCTCGTACCTCTTCAACGCGTGGGTGTTCTGGGAGTACGCGCACAACATGAGCGCGGCGGTGATCACCGGCGCGTTCGTGGTGGTCTCGGTCGCCGCCTACTGGGCGCTCATGCGCCAGCACGAGGCGCACGCGCGCAAGGCGCTCCGCGCCGGCGTGCTCGTCGGCCTCGCCGCGTGCATGACGCAGCTGTTCCCGACCGGCGATCAGCACGGCAAGCTCGTCGCCGAGCACCAGCCCGTCGCCCTCGCGGCGATGGAGGCGAAGTTCGAGACGAGCGCGCGGGCGGACCTCGCGATCATCGGCCAGCCCGACGTGGAGAACCGGCGGCTCGAGAACCCCATCCTCGTCCCGGCGGTGCTCTCGTTCCTCGCCTATGGCTCGTTCGGCGCGGAGGTGAAGGGCCTCGACGCGTTCCCGAAGGAGGACTGGCCCGACAACATCGAGCTCCTCTACTACGCGTACCACGTGATGGTCGGCCTCGGGACGCTGCTGTTCGCGGTGATGGCCGGCGCGGCACTGCTCCTGTGGAAGGACCGTCTGATGAAGACGCGCGCGGCGCTCTGGGTGCTCATGCTCGCCTTCCCCTTCCCGTACATCGCGACGACCGCGGGCTGGATGACCGCGGAGCTCGGGCGGCAGCCGTGGATCGTCTACGGCCTGATGCGCACCGCGCACGGCACCTCGCATCGCGTCAGCGCGGGCAGCGTCGCCTTCTCGACGCTCGGGTACATGGGCCTCTACACCGTGCTCGGCGTGCTCTTCCTCTTCCTCGTCGGGCGCGCGATCGCGAAGGGCCCGGAGTCCGCCGAGGGGCACTGAGCGCCATGCAGACCACGTGGTACCTGCTCATCGCATTCATGCTCGCGACGTATGCCGTCCTCGACGGCTTCGACTTCGGCGCCGGCATCGTCCACCTGTTCGTCGCGAAGACGGACGACGAGCGCCGCGACGTGCTCGGGGCGATCGGGCCGGTGTGGGACGGCAACGAGGTATGGCTCATCGCGTCGGGCGGCGTCCTCGTCTTCGCCTTCCCGCGCGCGTACGCGGTCGCGTTCAGCGGGCTGTACCTGCCGCTGATGATGGTCCTCTGGCTCCTCGTCCTCCGCGGGATCGCCATCGAGTTCCGCTCGAAGGTGGACCACCCGCTCTGGCGCACGGGCTTCGACGGGATGTTCGCGTTCGCGTCCACGGTCATGGCCCTCGTCCTCGGCGTCGCGCTCGGCAACGTGGTCCGCGGCGTCCCCATCGACGAGACCGGGTGGTTCCACGAGGACCTGTTCACCGTCGGCGGCGACATCGGCGCGATCGATCCGTACACCGCGCTCGTCGGCGTCTTCGCCGTGGTGGTCCTCGCCGCGCACGGCGCCACGTACCTCGTGTGGAAGACGACGGGCGAGGTGCACGCACGCTCGGGCCGCATCGCGCGCCGCCTGTGGCTCGCGGTGATCGTGCTCGGGGCGCTGCTCACCGGCGCGACCGCGCTGACCCAGCCCGCGCACTTCGCGGCGTTCGTGCGCCGGCCGTGGCTCTTCCCCCTGCCCGTCGCGGCCGTCGCCGCGGCGGTCCTCGCGCCGCGCGCGCTCGCAGCGGGCAAGGAGGGCCGCGCGTTCGCGCTGTCGAGCGCGTTCATCGCGCTGCTCCTCGTCGCGACCGTCGGCACGCTCCATCCGTTGCTCTTGCGCTCGACGCTCGATCCGCGATCGTCGCTCGACGTGTGGAACGCTTCCTCGCCGCGCGCCACGCTCGCGATCGGCCTCTTCGTGTGGATCCCGGCCATCCTCCTGGCGATCGGATACTTCGCCTACCTGTACCGTGCGTTCCGCGGCAAGGTGCGGGCCGAGGACCGCCACTACTGACGCGCGACGATCAGCGCAGGCGGTGCACGTCCCAGCGCACGCGGCGCGCGACCGGGCCGTGCGCCTCGAGCACGAGGTCGTCCTGGGCGACGACCGAGTCGGCGAGGAGCGCGCTCTCGACCTGCACCCGTCCCGGCCCGCCCGCGTTGCGCTTCGCCGAGAGCCTGGTCCCGTCGGCGAGCGTGATCGTCGCCTCCTTGCCCGGCGACAGCGCGACCATCACGTCGAGCACGTCCTTCACCTTCTCCGGCGTGACGACGTCCGGATCGGTGGCCGGCGCGAGCGTCTCGATCGACGGGTCGAGCATCGGCACGATCCCGCCGTCACGGAGCAGGAGCGGGAGCTTGCCGAGCGGCGCCGGGATCGCGACGTGCTTTCCGCCCTCGTACTCCGCGAGGTCGACGAGGTCGACGAACTTGCCCGGCGGCAGCCACGTGTCCTTCACCGTCGCGCCGCGCTCGACCACCGGCGCCGCGTACAGCGAAGGTCCGAGGTAGAACGCGCTCTCGATCGCCCACGCCTCCGGCTCCTTCGGATGGAGGAGGAACGGGTGGCGCATGATCGGGATGCCCGTGGCGTGCGCCTCGTTCGCGAGGACGATGAAGTACGGCTGGAGGCGCGTGTGCAGGCGCGCCATCGCGCCGTAGACGTCGATGGTCTCCTGGTCGTCCCAGAGCTTCCACTTCGTCTTCTTCGCGATCGGATTCGCGCACGCGTTCTGCTCCATCATCATGGGGCTGACGGCGCTCATCTCCGCCCAGCGGAGGTACATCTCCTTGTCGTACGGATAGTCCGTGATGCACTTGAACCCGGTCGTGTCGCTGCCCCACATCGGCACGCCGCTCATCCCGAGGTTGATGCCGCCGCGGAGCATCGCCGGCAGGCCCTGCGTCTCGTCGAACGTCGCCTCGGGATCGCCTCCCCACACCGCCGGCACGTACTGCGCGCTGCCGGTGTAGCCGGAGCGTACGAAGAAGAGGAAGTCGTTCGGCCGCTCCCTGGTGAGCAGGTCGTGCGCCGCCTTCGCGCTGAGCACGGGGAAGTGGTTGTGGACCTCGTCGCCTCGGCGACCGTCGCCGAACTTCCACGGCCGGCGGACGTACTCGCCGAAGTCGTGCATCCAGCCGTCGTAGCCGTAGTCGAGCGTCCGCCGGAGCAGGTCCTGGAACCACGCGACGCCCTCCGGCTTCGTCAGATCGATCGTCGCGAGCGTCTGCGGTTCGCCCGAGATGAAGAACGTCTCGCCGATCTTTCCGTCCGCATCGAGCGCGAAGAGCCCGTGGTCCCTGCCGTAGGCGAGGTCCTCCGCCGCGCGGTCGATCGACATCGACACGTACGGGTTGTTGTAGGCCATGACCTTGTAGCCCGCGGCGTGTGCCGTCTGCACCCATTGCCGGAGCTCGTCCTCGCGGCCGTCCTGCGAGCGCGCCGGCAGGAAGTGCACCGCGTCGTCGAGGCCGGTGGTCGGCACCTTCTTCTGGCGAAGCAGGCGCCACTCCTCGACGCCGTTGACCATGTCGCGGTTGCCGAGGCGGCGCCGCGGACCGAACACCCAGGGCGCGGGGACGAACGGGCGTCCGGTGTCCCGCGTGAAGTCGTCGAGCGAAGCGAGCGGATCGTCGTGCACGTAGACGATGGTCTCGAGCGACGTGGCGTTCGTCGCGAGCCGCCACGCGTCGTCGCGCTGCGAGCCGAAGTGCGTCTCGGTGCGGTAGGTGGTCGCGAGGTGCATCGCCCAGCCCTCGCTCGAGAGGAAGAACGGCACCGGGAAGTAGGTCATCGACGGCCCGTTGGGGAACGGGTTG
>JBDHVD010000086.1:0-23233 GCA_039809525.1 Labilithrix sp.
CTCGAGGCCCGCCGCGCGAAGGTCCGCGAGATGGGCGGACCGGACAAGGTGAAGAAGCAGCACGACCGCGGGAAGATGACCGCGCGCGAGCGGCTCCACGCGTTCTTCGACGACGGCGTCTACTTCGAGATCGGCGCGCACGGCACGCAGATGGGCCTCGCGGCCGGTCCGGACGGCACGGACAAGCCCGCCGCCGACGCGGTGGTGACCGCGTTCGGCAAGGTCGACGGCCGCATGGTCTGCTGCGCGGCCTACGACTTCACGGTGAAGGGCGGGAGCATCGGCTACACCGGCGAGGAGAAGGTCACGCGCCTCCGCCAGATGGCGCTCCGCGGCCGCTGGCCGATCGTGTGGCTCGTCGACTCCGGCGGCGCGCGCATCGATCCGGGCTCGAGCCATCCCGATCAGATCTCGCTCTTCGCCGGCTCCGGGCACCTGTTCCGCGAGCAGGTGCACATGAGCGGCGTCGTCCCGCAGGTCGCGGCCATGGTCGGCCCGGGCGCGGCGGGAACGGCGTACATCCCGGGGCTCGCCGACTACGTCCCGATGGTGAAGAACGTGGGATCGCTCGCGCTCGGCGGGCCTGCCCTGGTGAAGGCGGTCACCGGCCAGGACATCGCCGAGCAGGAGCTCGGCGGCTCGAAGATCCACTCCGAGCTGAGCGGCGTCGGCGACGGCGAGTTCGAGAGCGACGCGGCGGTCATCGAGGCGACGAAGAAGTACCTCTCGTACTTCCCCTCGAACTGCGACGAGCTCCCGCCCGATCAGCCGGTCACCGATCCGATCGACCGCCGCGACGAGTCGCTGCTCGATCTCCTGCCCGAGACCACGCGCAAGCCGTACGACATGTACAAGCTCATTCGCGCGATCGTCGACCACGGCGACATCTTCGACATCAAGCCGCGCTTCGCGCGCAGCATCATCACCTGCCTCGCGCGCATCGGCGGCAAGTCGGTCGGCATCGTCGCGAACCAGCCGAACTACCTCGGCGGCATCCTCGAGAACGACTCGGCGGACAAGGCCGCGCGCTTCATCCAGATCTGCGACGCGTTCAACGTGCCGCTCGTCTTCCTCCAGGACGTGCCCGGCTTCATGGTCGGCTCGAAGGTCGAGCACGCGGGGATCATCCGCCACGGCGCGAAGATGCTCCACGTCATGAGCGCGGCGACGGTGCCGAAGATCACCGTGGTCGTGCGCAAGGCGTACGGGGCCGGCTACTACGTGATGTGCGGCCGCGCGTACGAGCCCGACCTCATCGTGTCGTGGCCGACGGGCGAGATCTCGGTCATGGGCGCCGAGGGCATGGTGGGCATCGCGGCGCGGAAGCTGTTCGGCGCAGAGGAGCCGCCGCCCGAGGCGAAGAAGATGATCGTCGAGCAGATCCAGAAGAACATCGACGTCTACAAGGTCGCCGGCTGGGGCCTCGTCGACGAGGTCATCGATCCGCGCGACACGCGCAAGTCGATCGCCTGGGGTCTCGAGCTCGCGCGCCACAAGCGCCTCGAGCGGCCGCACAAGAAGCGCGGCGTCATCCCGGTCTGAAGACGCGGGGCGCGCGCTGCGATCGACGAGGTCATTGAAGGGCCGGGCGCCTCCGCCTAAGCCCTGAGGCATGTCGCCGGAGCTCGACTTCGCCACCCTCTTCGACATCGCGCCGAACGCGTACATGGTGCTCGATCGCGAGCTGCGATACGTCGCTGCGAACGCGACCTACCTCGAGGTCACGGCGAGCAGCCGCGAGGGGCTCATCGGGCGGAAGCTGTTCGACCTGTTTCCGAACGATCCGGCGGATCCGAACAACGTCCCTGCGCAGATGCTCCGCAAGTCGCTCGAGCGCGTGCTCTCGACGGGCGAGCGTGACCACCTCGCGCTGATCCCCTACCGGGTGCCGCAGAACGTCGGTGGCGAGGTCCGCGTCGTCGATCGCTACTGGAGCGCGACGCACGTCCCGATCACGGACGCGAGCGGGAAGGTCGCGTACATCCTCCAGCACACCGTCGACGTGACGGCGCTCCACGAGCGCGAGCCGCGCGCGAAGGACGGAGGCGAGGGCACCGGGGCGCCCATCCGGGACGAGGCCGGCGTCTTCGCGCGCGCCCGCGCGGTCCAGGAGGAGAACGCGCGGATCGACGCCGAGCGCGAGAACCTCCGCATCCTCTTCGAGCAGGCGCCGGGCTTCATGTGCGTGCTCGAAGGCGAGCGGCACGTCTTCCGCCTCGCGAACGAGGCGTACACGCGGGTCGTCGGCAAGCGGGATCTGCTGGGCAAGCCCGTGGCGGAGGCGCTGCCGGAGGTCGTCGATCAGGGCTTCATCGACCTGCTCGATCGCGTCTTCCGCACCGGCGAGGCCTTCATCGGCGCAGGCGTCCGCATCCTCTTGCAGCGCAACGCCGGCAGCGACCCGGAGGAGGCGTTCGTCGATTTCGTCTACCAGCCGGTGCGCGATCGCCAGGGCGGCGTACGCGGGATCTTCGTGCAGGGGCACGACGTCACGGAGCGCAAGCGCGCCGAGCGCGCGAGCGAAGAGGCCCGTCGCGCCGCCGAGGCGTTCTCCGAGGAGCTCCAGGAACAGAGCAAGGAGGTGCAGGCCGCGCTGGATCACGCGAAACGGCGCATCGCGGAGCTGGAGGCGAGGCTTGCCGGAGAGTGACGACCTGCACGCGTTCGTCGCGCTGAAGCTCGCGAAGGTCTTCGGCGAAGAACGCGCGCGCGCGCTCCTCGGAGAGGTGCTCGGCGAGCTCCGCCTCGCGGCGGTGGAGTCCGTCGACGATCTCGAGCGCGTCGCCGGCGTGCTCCAGCGGCGCGGAGGCTTCGAGGCGACGACCGGCGCGATGCTCGCCGTGCGCGCGACGATGCTCCGCCTTCGCGATCGCTGAGGGCGGCACGTGGTGCGAGACGGAGCGCGGCGACCAGGGCGGCTACCCCGACGCCGTTCGCGGAGCGTCGCGCCGCGCGTGCTACACGGAGGGGCGTGAGCCTCTCCGAAGAGCAACCGATCACCTGTCCCGCCTGCAAGGCCGCGTCGACGGCGCGCGTTCATCGCAGCGTGAACGTCACGACGGATCCGGAGCTGAAGGAGCAGCTGCTCACCGGGCGCCTCTTCACCTTCGCGTGCCCCTCGTGCGGGCGGACCTCGCGGGTGGTCCACCCGGAGCTCGTCTATCACGACGTGCGGCGCGGCTATCTCCTCCAGATGGACGCGCTCGGGAAGTTCGATCCCGCGGTGCTGGGAGGGCTCGCGGGGGCGCTGCCTCCCGTCACGCGGGTGGTGCGCGACAGCAACGCGCTGCTCGAGAAGGTGAAGGTGCTCGACGCCGAGCTCGACGATCGCGTCCTCGAGGTGCTGAAGCTCGTGCTCGCCTCGCAGGCGCCGGCCGAGACGCCGACCCGCTACCTCTTCGAGGGGACGGGCACGCCGAGCAACCCCGAGGGGCGCGACCTCCGCTTCACCCTCCTCTCGTCGAAGGGGATCTCGGGCCTCGCGGTCCCGCGTGCCGCGTACGAGGACCTCCGCGCGAAGCTCGAGGCCGCGGGCAAGCTCGTTCCGCCGGCGCCGTGGTCGGTCATCGACGCGGACTACGCGCGCGTCGCGCTGGAGACGTGAGCGCTCAGGGGTGCCGCGGATGGAGCCGGTGCCGGATCTCGTTCCGGCGCGCGACGCGGCGCCGGTCCTCGAACAGCTTCACCAGCAGGACGCCGGCGAAGAACCCGCCGATGTGCGCGAAGAACGCGACGCCGGTCGCCACCTCCGAATGCACCGCCAGGAGCTGGGGGAGCCCCGAGACGATCTGGAGCGCGATCCACCAGACGAGCATCAGGTAGGCGGGCACCGGGAGGATCGGCCAGAAGAACCCGAGCGGGACGAGCACGTTCACCCGCACGCGCGGATAGAGCACGAGGTACGCGCCGAGCACGCCCGAGATCGCGCCGGACGCGCCGACCATGGGCACGGGCGACGCGGGCTGCACCGCGATCTGGACCGCGGCGGCCGCGAGCCCGCAGAGCACGTAGAAGACGGCGAAGCGGATGCGCCCCATGCTGTCCTCCACGTTGTTGCCGAAGATCCACAGGAACCAGAGGTTGCCGAGGATGTGGGCCCATCCGCTGTGGAGGAACATCGACGTCAGCGGCGTGACGACGTTCCGCGGATCGGCGTCGACCACGCACGCGAGCGTCTTCGTGATCGGCACGGCCTCGCCGAGCGGCGCGCGCCCGGTGATCTCGCCGGGCACGAGCCCGTAGTTGCAGACCGAGCTCACGAGCGCGTACGGATCGAGCCCGGCGCCCTGGACGAGGATCCACACCGCGAGCGTCGTGACGATGATCGCCATCGTCACGACGGGCCTACGGAGCGTCGGGTTGTCGTCGCTGAGCGGGATCATGCACGCGCGGGTGCATGCCCGATGCCAGGCTCACCTCATCCGCGCGCCGGTCAGGGCTTGCCCGCGTCCTTGCCGCCGGGGGCGCCGCCGCCGCACGTCGTCTCGCTCGTGCAGGTCGAGCCCGCCGCGCACGTCTCCTTCTTCCCGCCGTTGCACACCATCGTGCAGGCTCCGCCGCTCCCGCACGTGAGCGAGCAGCCGGTGCTGCCGCTGCAGTCGACGGTGCATCCGCCCTTCGGACACTCGACGTTGCACGTGCTGTTGCCCTGGCAGGTGAGCGTCGACGAGGTGTCGAGCGTGACCGTGCACTTGCTGCCGCCGCCGCACGTCACGTTGCTGTTCGTTCCGGTCGAGAGCTTGCACTCGCTCGTGCCGTTGCAGGTCGAGGTGCAGTTCGACTCGCAGCTCCCCTCGCAGGTCGACTGCCCCGCGCAGCTCGTGGTGCAGCCTGTGCCGCACGTCGAGTCGCACGTGTTCTTCGATTCGCACGAGAACGTCGCGTTGTCCGGAGGCGCGGCGCCTCCGTCGACCCCTGCTTCGCCGCCGGCGCCGCTGGCGCCGCCGAACGTGCAGGTCCCCCCCTGCTTGCAGGTGCACTGGGCACCGGTGCAGACGCAGTCGCCGGTGCACGAGGGGCTCGACACGGGCGCGCTGTCGTCGCCGCCGCAACCCACGGGCGCAGCGAACGAGACGGCGATGACCGCGAAACCGAACGTGCTGGCGAAGACGAAGCGAGGCTTCAGCATGGGCTTTCCTCCGAGGCCGATGCTCGCAGGTCCGAACGTCGTTCGCGAGGTGAGCATCTGGCTTCCAGGTGAGCATCTGGCGCCTGGTCACTCGACGTACTAGCTTCATCCGTCGCATGGCCGACGCTCCGAACGACTTCATCCGCGAGATGATCCGTGCCGACATCGCCGCTGGTAAACACGGTGGCCAGGTCGTCACGCGGTTCCCACCGGAGCCGAACGGGTACCTCCACATCGGTCACGCGAAGGCGATCTGCATCGACTTCGGCGTCGCGAAGGAGTTCGGCGGCCGGTGCCACCTCCGCATGGACGACACGAACCCGACGACCGAGGACGTCGAGTACGTGGAGGCGATCAAGCGTGACGTGAAGTGGCTCGGCTTCGACTGGGGCCAGCACTTCTATTACGCGTCGGACTACTTCGAGCGCTACTTCGAGCTCGGCGAGCGGCTCATCCGCCTCGGGCGCGCGTACGTCTGCGACCTCTCCGAGGAGGAGTTCTCGAAGAGCTACCGCGGGACGATCACCGAGGCGGGGAAGCCGAGCCCGTACCGCGAGCGCACCGTCGACGAGAACCTCGACCTCTTCCGCCGCATGCGCGCCGGCGAGTTCCAGGACGGCGCGCGCGTGCTCCGTGCGCGCATCGACATGGCGTCGCCGAACATGAAGATGCGCGACCCGCCGCTGGTCCGCATCAAGCACGCGCACCACTACCGGACCGGTGACGCGTGGTGCATCTATCCCCTCTACGACTTCGCCCACTGCCTCGAGGACTCGTTCGAGGGCGTGACCCACTCGCTCTGCACGCTCGAGTTCGAGAGCGCGCGCGAGCTCTACGACTGGGTCATCCAGGCGACCGAGGTCCCGCACCAGCCGAAGCAGACGGAGTTCGCGCGGCTCAACCTCACGTACACCGTGATGAGCAAGCGCAAGCTCCTCCAGCTCGTCGAGCAGAAGCACGTCGGCGGCTGGGACGACCCGCGCATGCCCACCATCGCGGGGCTGCGCCGGCGCGGGTACACGCCCGAGGCGATCCGCGAGTTCTGCGCGCGCATCGGCGTCGCCAAGAACATCTCCACCGTGGACGTCGCGCTCCTCGAGCACACCGTGCGCGAGGACCTCGACGGCCGGAGCCCGCGCGTGATGGCGGTGCTGAAGCCGATCGAGCTCGTCATCGAGAGCTACCCGGAGAACGAGGTCGAGGAGCTCGACGCGCCCTACTGGCCCGACGGGCAGAGCAAGGACTCGCGCAAGCTGCCGCTCTCGCGCACCGTCTACATCGACAAGGACGACTTCGCCGAGGAGCCGCCGAAGGGCTGGAAGCGCCTCGCGCCCGGACGGCAGGTGCGCCTCCGCCACGCGTACATCGTCACGTGCACGCGGTTCGAGAAGGACGCGAGCGGCGAGGTGGTGCGTGTATTCTGCACGCACGATCCCGCGACCCGCGGCGGCGCGGCGGCGGCCGGCCAGAAGGTCGACGGCACCATCCACTGGGTCGGCGCGAAGCACGCGAAGGACGTCGAGGTCCGTCTCTACGATCGCCTGTTCACCAGCGAGAACCCCGGCGCCGACGGGCGCGACTTCCTCGAGGACCTGAACCCCGAGTCGCTGACCGTCGTGCGCGCGAAGGCCGAGCCGAGCCTCGGCGCGGCGAAGGAGGGCGATCGCTTCCAGCTCGAGCGCGTCGGCTACTTCGTCGTCGATGCGGACTCGAGGCCCGGCGCGCCGGTCCTGAACCGCACGGTGGCGCTGAAGGACGGCTGGCAGAAGGTCGTCGCGCCGAAGGCGGCGCCGCAGAAGAAGGCGGAGGCGCCGAAGGAGAAGAAGGAGGCGAAGGCGGCCGCGCCGATCGAGCTGTCGCCCGAGGCGAAGGCGCTCCGTGACGCCCACGGCCTCTCGGACGACGAGGCCCGCACGATCGCCGCCGAGCCGCTCCTCGGGAGGCTGTTCGCCGCCGAGCCGTCGAAGCCCCTCGCGTCGCTGCTCGTGAACGATCTCCTCGGCGAGCTGCGCGCGCGCAAGCTCGACGCGGTGCCGTTCGAGGGCGCCGCCCTCGTCGAGCTGGTGGGCCTCGTGCGGTCGAACGCGATCTCGGGCAAGCAGGCGAAGGACGTCCTCGCCGAGATGCTCGCGACCGGCAAGGGCGCCAAGGCGATCGTGGAGGCGAAGGGCCTCAAGCAGATCGCGAGCGCCGACGACCTCGGACCGATCGTCGATCAGGTGCTCGCGGCGAACGCCGACGCGGTCGGCCGCTACAAGGCGGGCAACGCGAACGTGTTCGGCGCGCTCGTCGGCCTCGTCATGAAGCAGACGAAGGGACAGGCGAACCCGAAGCTGGTGAGCGACCTGCTCAAGAGCAAGCTCGCCTGAGCGCCGCGAAGGCCGGCTGCTAATCGGCGGCCTCGAGGACGCGCGCGGCCCAGCCCGCGAGCGTCACGTCGAGGACGCCGCCCTTCGCGGTGACCACGGCGGGCGAGGCGAGCCGCTCGCGCCAGCGCGCGCGCTTCGATGCGGCTTCGGGTAGGCGCACGCGTACCCGCACCGGACGCGCGTCGAAGCGGAGCACGACGAGCGCGGTGGAGCGCCGGCCCTCGTCCCAGCGCAGGTACGCGAGCGTGCGGCGGTCCGGTCCCTCGACGGGGACCCGGACGTATCCGTCGCCGCGGAGCGCGGGCAGCGCGCGGCGGAGCGCGAGGAGCGCGCGGTAGGTCGGGCGGAGGCCGCTGGGATCCTGCGAGGGGAGCGGGGCGCGCCGCTTGTACGGCTCGTACTCGGCTCCGCGCTCCTGGCCGGTGAACAGCGACGGGGTGCCCGGCAGCGTGACGAGCGCCGCGGCGGCGACGCGCGTGAGGTCGACGCCGTGGCGCGTGACGAAGCGCGGGCCGGTGTCGTTGTTCTCGAGGAAGCGGAGCACGTGCGCGGGCGCCGCGCGCACGGCGGCGTCCAGGCGGTCGGCGATCTCGTCCGGCTCGCGGAACGCGTCCTCCCACGCCCAGTGTCCGAGCTCGTCGTTCCAGTCGTAGGCCGCATCGAAGCCGTGCTCGCGCCAGAAGGGATCGCGCGCCGATGCCTCGGCGACGAGCAGCGCGTCGGGATCGAGCCGTCGCGTGGTCGTTCGAAACGCGTCCCAGAACGTCGGCGTTCGCCGCTGGATGCCCCACGCGGCGTCGACGCGGTAGCCGTCGATCTTCGCCGTGCGCATCCAGTGCGCGGTCGCCTCGAGCATCCACCGCGCGACCTCCGCGTCGAAGTAGTCGAGGTTCGGCAGGTTCGACCAGTCGAAGTAGTGGACGGCGTTGCCGTCGACGTCGCGCTGGTAGAAGCCGAAGTAGTGCGATGCGCTTCCGTTCACCGTCGCGTCGCGGAAGTAGCGATGCTGATCGGAGGTGTGGTTGGGGACCAGATCGAGCACCACGCGCAGGCCGCGCCGATGCGCCTCGGCGACGAGCTCGACGAGGTCGCCGGGGGAGCCGTAGTCGGGACGCACCCGGAAGTAGTCGGTCACCGCGTAGCCGTAGTCGTTCGGCGTGGTCTCGAAGACCGGCGACATCCAGAGGACGTCGATCCCGAGGTCGGCCAGGTCGGCGAGCGCGTCGTTCACCGCGCGGAGCGGCGGCGCGCCGAACAGGGGCGGGACGATGCCGTAGACGACGTCTCCGCGCGCCGGTGGGGGCGGGCCGGTGCGGATGCGGGCGACGTCGGTCCCGCCGCGCGCGTCGCGGACCTCGAGCTCGATGATCCGCGTCGGCGCCGCGGGCACGCGGATGCGCGGCGCGTCCTCGCCGGTGCTCCACGCGTACGCGACGATCGGCGCGCGCGAGCCGGCGCTCGGCGTGCTCCCGCTCGCGTCGAGCTCGACGGCGCCGTCGCGTTCGACGGCGGTGATGGTGGCGGCCGGCGCGTCGCGGAGCATCGCGCGGAGGCGTGCGGTCGGGCTCGCATGGACCTGCCGATCGGCGCCGACGCACTCGGCGTGCACCTCGTTGTCTCCCGCGGAGAGCGGAAGCCGCGCGGACCACGCGCCCGGCGTCGCGCGCGCGTCGATGCTGCGCGATCCCGAGACCACCCGGCACGAGCCCATGCCGGGCGGGAGCCTGCCGCCGATCTCGATCTCCCACGCCCAGACGTCGGCGTCGGCGGGGACGATCGACGGACTCGCCTCCGCTCGCCCGGGCGCGAGCGACCGCGTGCCCGCGCGATGCGTGGGCCCGCACGCCGCGGCGAGCACGATGGCGAGCGCGGCGCGAAGAGCGGCGCGGCTCACGCGGCGAGCCTAGTGCGCGCGCATCGATTCGAGAATGCGGAGACGATCCGCTGCGACGTCGAGAGCGCGTCAGGGATCGTCCGCGGTGTCCGTGCGATTGAACACGAACGGCACGACGTAGACGCGAGGTCGATCGCTCGCGGCCTGGGGGAAGCCGATGCGCTGGACCCGATCGACGGCGCACGACGCGAGCGGGCCGGGCACGTCGTGCTCCGCGATCACGCGACGGACGCGTCCGAGCGGTCGCAGCTCGAGTCGCAACGGGATGCCGCACCCGTCGGGGGGCGCGGTGTCCGTCCGCCTCGCCTCGGCGCAATGATCCTCGACGCCCGCGCTGTCGAGGTGCCGCCGCTCGGCCGCGGTCTCGGCGCGTGCGCCGCCGACGAGGGCGGTCGCGTTGCCCTGGACCCGTTGCCCGCGCGCCTCCCGGATGGCGAACGCCCCGACGCTCACGTTCGCCACGACGTGCGTGACGCCCTCGCAAGGGCCCTCGAGGTCCGACGGCGCGACGGGGCTCGCCTCCGACTCGTAGCGACCGACGACGGTCATCGCGACGTCGAGCGCGGACGAAGCCTCCATGCTCGCGGCGAAGCGCACCGCACCGAGCGGCAGCTTGGCGCCGAGCTCGTCGCGATCGCGCACCGTGATCACCTCGCGCTGCCGCGAGGTCGGCGAGTACTCGTAGCGCCGCTTCGCCGAGCATCCGTCGGCGATGCGCGCGGTGCATCCGTCGACCCGCACCAGCACCACTCCGCGACGCACCGCCGACTCGAGCTTCGACCGATCGAGGGGCGCGACTCGCTGCAGGATCCTCATGCGCGCGCATCTCGGACCCGACGACGCCGCGCGCGCTTGGGTGCTACTCCGGGATCACGAGCTTCGCGAACGAGCCGCTCATGGTGATGGTGTGCCGGCCTCCGCGCGCGCCGCACGACGCGTCGTGGGCGAGCGCACCTCCGATCGCGACGTCGCCGCACTCTCCGCAGTGCTTCACGACGCGGTACGAGAGCCGATCGTTGAGCCAGTCGGCGACGAACAGCGAGACGACGCGGTCGGCGAGCGCCATGCGCGGGCGATCGACCGGAGCGTGCGCGACGCCGCCGGTCGAGTCACGCACGGCGAGCACGTCGCCACGCGCGATGAACGTGCGCGCGAGCGTGGTCGCACGGTCGCGGACCGTGAGCTCCGACAGCGTGCGCAGGACCTTGGCCCGCGCGTCGAGCACCACCCGCTCGATGGTGGGCTCGTCGACGACGGTGATCCCACACGCGCGCCGCGGCCCGGCGTCGCCGCACGGAATCACGCTCGGTGCATAGTGACACACGAGCCAGCTCGCCAGATCGCTCCGGCCCCATCCCGACGTGGTGCCCCGGACGAAGGCGATGCCTGCTTCGCGGCAGGCCCGCGCGGTGGCGGGCGCGCTCTCGACGTCGTGAACGAGCCGAAGTCGTGCAGGAGACGCAGCGGGACGGGCAATCGCGGCAAGCATGGTGTCCTCCTCCGGGCGGAGGACACGAGCAACGGAGGTGCCAGCGCGGTCAGTCCTTCGCGAGCGTGCTCACCGCCTCGTACAGGTGCGGATAGGGCCGGAGCGCGGCGAGGCACGACACGAGGGTCTCGGCCGGCATCGACTCGAGCCAGTTCCGGAGCAGCGTCGGGAGCTCGCGCGCGGTGCTCACGCTGAGCGCGCGCGCGGCCGATGCCGGATCGGGCGCGATCGCGAAGTAGCTCACGAGGCGGACCATGTCGCGCTCGCGAGACACGCCCGCGAGGACCTCGGCGAAGACCGCGCTCGCGAACGGATGCTCGCCGACGCGGAGCATCTCGCGCCCGGCCGCGTCGAGCGCCGCGTCCCCGCCGCGCAAGAGCAGCGCGCGCACCCGCGGCGCGGTCGTGGCGCCGCGCTCGAGCGCCGCCGCGAGCGCCTTCGACGCATCGGGCGCGCCCGGATCGACGGGGAGCCAGGACGCGGGAGGCAGGCGCGGGACTTCATGCTGCGAGCGGGCCTCGCGCTTTGCCACGAGGACGATCGATCCCTGCTTCGCCGCGAGCGCCGATGCCTCGGTGAGCATCGTCGTCACCTGCTGCGTGCTGCGGCGATCGAGGGCGAAGAGGACGCGCTCGAGATCGCTCCGCTCGAGGAGGCACACGCGGCGGTCCTCGACCGGGACCTCGCGCTCGCCCCACGGATAGAGCGGCGCCGACGAGGGGACGACCGCCGGTGCGTCGCCGAGCGCGTCGAGCGCGCTCCGCAGCGCGCCGAGGGGCTGCTCGCCGGCGCTCGCGCGCGTCGCGAGCTCGAGGCATGCCTCGAACACCGGCGCGCGCAGATCCGCGCCCTCGCGTCCCAGGCGATCGTCGAGCAGCGCGCACCCGCGCACGACCGGTTCGTCGACCGGGCCGCGCTCGCCCGCGCCCTCCGCCGGCGACGCCTCGTCGTCGTGGCTCGCGAGCGCCGCGAACATCAGCGCGGCGATCGCGGCGTCGCTCGCGGGGAGCGGCCCCTCGTCGGTCGCCGCGCGCGCGTGGCGCGCGACGTGGCGCTTGATCCGCTCGAGCGCGGCTGGAGACGCGCCGAGGATCCGCGCGAGCGCCATGTCCCACGTGCCGTCGGCGAAGTCGACGCCGCTCGCCCGCGCGTCGAGGTCGACCAGATCGTGCTCGTCCCGATGCAGCCGGATGCGTGCGAGCAGCCGCGCG
Organism: Labilithrix sp.; assembly: GCA_039809525.1. Lineage (GTDB taxonomy): Bacteria > Myxococcota_A > Polyangia > Polyangiales > Polyangiaceae > Labilithrix. The sequence goes on from JBDHVD010000086.1 coordinate 12,092, forward strand.
GCAGGCACGCCTTCCCAGAACGCACGCGCGAACGCGAGGTCCACGAGCGTGAGGGCGACGTCGCCGTCGTCCGTCGACGCGAAGGGCAAGGAGGGCCGACCGGGCGCCGCCACCCCTTCAGTCTAGCTGGGGCTTGGTCGGCGCGGCGGGTCTTCGCGACGCGCGGACCCGTACCAGCGACGGAGCCTGCGCGGAGACCTCGCCGTCCCATGTCTTCAGGCCGATGGTGCGGCCCGAGGTGCCGCGGGTATCGAGCTTCGGAACGACGCGGTAGATGCCTGCCTCGTCGAACGTGCCGTCGGGGCACAACGCCGACACGAGCAGGGTCGTCGACGTCCTCTGCTTGGCGCCGATCGTGGTGAAGAGCTCGCGGAACGGCTCGGGCGTCGATCGCGGCGTCCCGCACGAGACGCTGCCCGCCGGCCCGTTGACGGTGAAGGCGAGGGTGGACGCGCGGAAGAACGTGGTCACCGCACGATCGCTCTCGTTCGCGAGCGTGACGGTCATCGGGACGTCGCCGCCGCGCGCCACGTCGACCGCCTCCGACGCGCGGATCGCGACCGGCGGCTTCGTCGCCTCGGTGGTGACCCCTTCGCTCGGCGCGGACGCCGCCGCGGCGGATGCGGGCGGCGGAGCGACGGTGACCGCTTCGGTGAGCGTGAACGAGGACGCCTCGAGCGCCTTCGCCGGCGCGAGCTGTCCGACCGCCGCGCCGACCGGGCTCACCGCGAACGGCGCCGTCGGGCCCGCGGGCTTCTTCGCCTTCTTCGACGCGACCAGCGGCTCGGGCCAGCCGAAGCGCGCCTTCACCGTCGTGCCGGGAACGAGCAGCGCCCGCTCCTTCGCGCCGAAGCAGTAGAACAGCGGGTCGAAGCTCGCCGACCACGATCGCTTCGCGGGGACGACGAGCTCGCGCCCCTCGTCCCCCGAGGGCCGCGCGTCGGCGGGCAACACGCAGCGCACGCTCGGCAGCTTCGGCGTGGGGTTCTGGGGAACGAGATCGAGGACGAGCAGGCGCGCGTCCGCGGCGATGCGGACGGGCAGCTCGCCCTCGTTCTTCACCACCAGCTTCCACGGACCGCCGGCGCTGCCGGGCGTGACCGCGAGGGTCACGCTGGCCGGAGCGAGCGGGTCCGCGTGCGCATCCGCCGTCAGGAGAGTGAGGGATGCTGCGACGAGGAGGCCCGCCCGCTTCATGACCGATCAGCCGCGCAGGGTCTCGTAGAGCTCGAGATCGGGGATCGCCGTCGTGAGGCGCGTGCGCACCACGCCGACGTCGTTGTCCTCGAGCATGCGGCAGAGCGAGAGCCCGTCGTAGAGCGCGATCGGCGCGGCCGCCGGAGCGCCCGCCTCCTCGCGCGCGCCCGAGAGGACCTGGCCGGTGGTGATGAGCCAGCCGGCCGACGCGGGACCGTAGTGGTGGAGCGCGCCGCGGAGATCGCTCACGCGCTCGCGACCGATCTCGCGACCGTCCTTGCGCACGACGATCGCCGTGCGGATCTCGTCGGTGCCCGTGCGGTGCAGCGCGGCGAAGTGAGCCTCGCCGCCCGGCGCGCCCGCGCGACGGACGGTGCGCACGTTGGTCATGCCCACGCGCTCGAGGCCGAGGAGCACGAGCTCGATGAGCGCGTGACCCGGCAGCTCCTGGAGCTTGCGGAGCATCGTACGACGCGCGGCCTCGCGGTAGCGCTCGATCGCGGCCGTCGCCTCCTGCTCGAGGCGCACGAGATCGCTCGAGAGCGACCAGTCGGTGAGCGCCAGGCGCGCACCGCCGCCGCCGCCGGCGAAGCGGAAGCGCGGGCGCTGGCCGCCGACCTGACGACGGAGGTTGTCCGCGCGGAGCGACGCCATGAGCTGCGCGGTCGCGAGCATCGAGTCGCCGGAGAGGCGGCCGCGGCGGAGGAGCGAGTCCACCACCGAGCGGACCTGCACCGGGCCCTGCGAGCGGTCGAAGCCCGACAGCACCATCACCGTCGCGTCGGCGAGCTCGCGGCCCGAGAGGTCCTCGGCCTCACCGGCGGGGATGTCGATCCCGCTGGGGGCGCCGCCCGCCATGATCTGGTGGCGGTCGCGGATCATCGGACGCGGCGCCGGCGCGAGCGGATCGCGCACGACGTCGATGGCCGCCTCGCCGTCGACGGAGACGATGCGGTCCGGCTGGATCACGTCCGCGCCGCCGGCGCCTGCCCCTGCACCTGCCGAGAGGCGAGGCGACGAGACGCGCTCCTCGCCCTCGCCACGACCGCCGCGACGGCGGCGGCGGCGACGACGGCGACGTCCGCCCTCTCCCTCGCTGCGCGGACCGTTGCTCTGCACGTCGTTCGAGCTGGCGGGACCGCCGAGGAGCGGCTGATCGTCGTCCTCTTCGTCGTCGAAGAGCTCGGCGCCGCTGGCGGCGAGATCGCGGCGGAGCGCGTCCTCACCCGAGACCTCGATCGGCTCCTCGTCCTCTTCCTCCGGCTCGGGCTCTCCTTCGGCGATCCGGGTGGCGGCCTCGACCTCGAGGGCGTTGACCTCGACGTCGGCCGACTCTTCCTCTTCGACGGGCGCCTCTTCGACGCCCTTCTTCTTGCCCTTCTTTCCCTCCCATTCACGGAGGGCGAAGACGCCCGGCTTCACGCGGACGATCGGGTTTCCCTTGTCCTCTTTCTTGAGGAGCGCCGCGAGGCGGGCGCCCATCGTCACTTCGGGGCTCTTGCCCACGTGCGAGAGGAGGTTCTTCTCGATGGCAAGCTCCGTGATCTCCTTGTAGTGGAGCGGCTTGCCGGCGATGCGCAGCACTTCGGCTGCGGCTTCGGTGAACGTCATGTTCTTGGTCGTCCTGATTGGGGCGAGCCCGCTCCGCGTCTCCCGCGGGGGCTTCCCTCTCTTGGTGTGTCTGTCTCACGAGCCCGGCCCAGCCATGCACCCCTCGAGGCGCCACGACCCTTCCAGAGCTTGCGGACTCTGGCATACCCCGGCCCCCGCACGTCGTCAACGCGAACCGCGGAACAATCCCGGCGCGGCGCGGTCGAACCGGAGCGCATGGGTTCGCCTCCCCGTCGTGCTGTCCCCGCCGCGTTCGTCACGGCGCTCCTCTCTGCGTCTCTCGTGCTCGCTTCGAGCCTCGCGCCCGGCGCGGCACGTGCGGATGACGTCCACGTCACGGTGAACGGCGTCCGGCAGGCGCCGGATCGGCCGCCGGCGCCGGTCGATCCGGCCGAGTCGGCCCCGTGCACCGAGGACTGCTTCGTCCTCTCGCACCTCGCGCTCCGGGGCGCGGTGGACGGCGCGATCGCCTTCGAGCTCCGCGGCTCGGTACGCGCGAAGAAGGAAGAGACGAAGATCCCGCTCTTCGGCCCGCCGGGACAGGTCCACCTCTCGGACGTCACGATCGACGGCGCGCCGGCGACGCTGCTCTTCGATTCGGATCACTACTACCTCTACACGTCGTCGCGCTCGTTCACCGTGCGCGGCAAGCTCGCGCTCGGCAGCGACTGGATCCTGAGCGTGCCCGGCCCGGTCGCCGCGATCGACGCGAGCCTCACGAGGGGCAAGCTGATCGAGGGCGACAAGCTGAGCGGCGTGATCGGGTCGGTCCTCCACTTCGATCCGATGATCGAGGGGGAAGGGGCCGAGCCGGCGAAGCCGAAGGTGCCGCCGGTGTTCCGCCTCTCGCGCGCGCTCCGCGTCGGCCGGGAGACGACGTTCGTCTATCGCCTCGTCGCATCGCAGGCGACCGACCTCGGCACGATCCGGCTGCCGCTGAAGTACGGCGAAAAGGTGCAAGATGCACAGGGATCGACGGGCTGGAGCGTCGAGGGCGACGAGCTCCTCCTGCCCACCTCGGGCAAGGAGGCGGAGATCGTCGTCTCCGGCACGATCGCGAGGCCGAAGTCGTTCACGCCGGACGACCGGTCGGCGTACGAGTGGCTCCTCGTCGAGGCGGATCCCGAGCACCGCGTGAGCACGGCGGGCGACGGCAAGCTCGTCGAGACGTCGCAGTCGCCCATCCCGCCGACGATGCCGGGCGCGCGCGTCTACCTCCTCCAGCGGGGGCAGCGCATCGAGGTGGAGGCGCGCTCGCTCGTCCGCGGCGACGTGCTCGCGGCGGTGGCGCGCAAGCACGATCGCTTCGTCGCCATCACCGGCGCCGGCGAGGTCATCAGCGACGAGGTCATCCTCTACGAGAACAACGGGCTCGATCACCTCGCGCTCACGCCGGAGGGGAGGGCGGTCTACCTCTCGAACGACGGCACGCCCCAGCGCATCCTGCACGACGACGAGCGCTCGAAGGAGGTCCTCGTGCCGGTCGCGACGGGCCAGCACCGCATGCGCGTGCAGACGCTCTCGAACGCGCGCATCTGGCCGCTCGCCGGGGCGCTGTCGATCCCGCCGTCGACGTATCCGCTCTCGACGAGCACCGTCGAGACGACCATCGGCCTCCCCGCCGACGTGCACCCGATCGCGGTCCTCGGAGGCGACCGCATCCGCTGGGGCGTCGGCCGCGGCGACCTCGTCGCGGTCGCGTTCGGCATCGCGCTCGCGTGCTTCGGCTTCCGCACGAACAAGACGCGCGCGATCGGCGCGCTCGCGACCGCCGGGCTGTGGTTCGTGTCGCGCGACGGGTTCGTGGTCGCCGGGGGCGTGCTCGGCACCGTCGGGCTGATCTTCCTCGCGTCGCGCTTCCTCCGCGGCACGAAGCTGCTCGTCGCCGGCGGGTTCGTCGTCGCCGCCGGCCTCCTCGTCTCGCGCGGGCTGCTCGCCGAGGGCGCCGCCGCCGAGCCCGCTCGCGAGATGTTCGTCGATCACCCGACGCTGCCGACGCCGGAGACGAACGGCGGCTACGGCGCGCGGAGCGGCACGCCCGGCGACATCACGCCGGTCTCGCTCTCGCTTCCCACCTCCGAGCGCTACGTGCAGTCGTCGCGGCAGGTGGTCAGCCAGGAGCGCCCGTTCACGCCCCGCATCGTCTACGTGACGAGCACGCTCGTCGGCGTCCTCCATCTCGCGTGGCTCGCGCTCGTCGGTGCGCTGGTCTTCACCCATCGCGACAAGCTCGCCGCCCTCAAGGCGAAGATCGTCGAGCGCCTCGCGCGGCGCCCCGAAGCGGCGGCCGGGCCTGCCGCGCTCACCTCGACCGAGGCCGAGGCTCCGCCGTTCTGAAGAGGCCCACGAGCCGCGCGACGACGCGGTCGCGCCCGAGGACGACCGCGCTCGCGTGATCGCCGCGGGTCGACAGGAACGGGAAGCCACGATCGCCGGCCAAGGCCTTCACCCGGTCGTGGCAGGCGTCGCCGTCGCCGCTCCACATGAGCACGGGGCAGCGAAGCCGCACGAGCGCGTCCACCGCGCCGTCGTTCTCGAACAGCGCGCCCCAGCAGGATCGCAGGGCGGGCTCGGCCTCGGGCGCGATCGACGCGGCGAGGTCGGGCAGACGCGCGCGCAGGGCGGCGAGGACGCGATCGAAGCCCACGCCATCGTTCGTGGCGCCCTGCACCCCGCCGAGCGGATCCCAGCCGCCGAGCGCCAGCAACGCGAGGCGCTCCGGATGGTGGAGCGCGACCGCGGTCGCGATCCAGCCGCCCATCGAGTAACCGAGCACGTGCGCGCGGTCTTCGCCGATCGCGTCGAGCACCGCGATCACGTCGCCGGCCCGCGACGCGCGGACGTAGTGCGCCGGGTCACCGGGCTTGTCGCTCTCGCCGTGCCCGAGCGAGTCGATGCAGACGACGCGGAAGTCACGGGCGAGCGCGGAGACCCAGCCGCTCTCCTCCCAGCGCTTCGCCGCGCCGAACAGCCCGTGGAGGAGGACGACGGTCTCGCCGCTCCCGCGCATCGCGTAGTGGATGCGCTGGCCGCGATGGGTGACGAACGGCATCGGCTAGCCCTCCGCCTTGCCGCGCTCGCGGGCGAAATGCCGGCGAAGCCCGGCGAGCGCGCGCTGCGCCGAGGAGCGATCCTTGTCGAGGACGCGCGACACCGCCGCGAGGTTCAGCTCGCCGCTCGACGCGAAGAACGCGCCCGCCTCCGCCGTCGTCTTCATCGCTTCGAGCCAGCGTCGCTGAGGACGCGTGAGGCCGTGCTCCGCTCGCTCGCGCGCGACGACGAGCGCACGCGCCGAGGCCTCGGCGACGAGGGCCTCCTCGACGCTCGGCGCCTGGCCGAAGCGCTCCGCCCGCTCGAGCGCCGCGCCGTGATCGGTGAGCACGACGCGGAGCCTCCGCTCGCGGCGGAGGGCGCGCAGCTGCTCGACGACGAACGAGAGGCCCCACTCGCGGTCCGGCTCGGCATGACGAGCGCGCGCCTCGGGGCTCGTGCGCACCGCGTCGATCAGCCGCAACCCGAGCTCGTCGCGCAGCTCGTCGTCGGAGAAGCCGGGGACGTGCCAGCGGGCGGGGTGCGCGCGCTGCAGCCGCGCGATCCGCGCCGTCCACTTGCGCTCGTAGGCGACGAGCGCCTCGTCGTCGGTGACCGCACGATCCCGCTCGCGCGCGTCCTCGGCGGCGGCCGCCCTGGCCGTCGCTGCGTCCCTCGGAGTCGTCCCAACCATCCGTGCGTGCTCCCTTCTTACCTCGGCCGGGCCGTTCCCCGAGATGTTGCGCTTTCTTTTCTGCTAGAACGCCCGCGTCGTGCGTCAGGTCGGCTACCTCGTCGGGATCGTCGCCGTCATCGCGTTCGCCGCGCACATGGGGTTCCAGCCCTCGCGCGCGGGCTCGCCGGTGGTGTTCCTCTGGATGGGCGTCCCCACGGTGGCGCTCGCGATCGCCGGCTGCGTGCGGGCCTGGAAGGACGGGGTCCTGCGCGACTGGTTCCGCATCCGGTCGGGCGACTTCACCCGCGGCTTCATCGGCGCGGCGCTGCTCTTCGGCGGCTCGTTCGCGTTCTCGAAGACGCTGAAGCTGCCCCAGGTCCTCTGGGTGGCCCGCCTCTACGACCAGCTCGGCGATCCGGCCGTGCTGCGCAAGAACGTGAGCGTGGTCGTCGCCGGGATCGTGATCCTGTCGATCGCCGAGGAGATCGTCTGGCGCGGGCTCGTCGTGTCGCTGCTCGAGGAGAAGGTCGGCTCGCGTCGCGCGTGGATCGTGTCCGCGTTGCTCTACGCGCTCGCGCACGTGCCGACGCTCTGGGCGCTCGCGGACATCAACGCCGGACCGAACCCGGTCCTCGTCCTCGCGGCGCTCGGCGCCGGCCTCGTGTGGGGCTTCATGGCACGCCGGTTCGAGCGGCTCGTCCCGGGCATGTTCTCGCACGTGCTCTTCAACTGGACCGTCATCATGATGTTCCGGCTGTGGGGACCTTCCGTGTGAGCACCGAGGCTCGAGCGCCCGCCGAGTCGACGTCGTCGCGCGTCGCCTTCGGCGAGATCGGCTCGTCCCGTGTCGCCGTGCTCGGCCTGCCGCGCGGGCTGCCCGCCCACCTCGCCGCCCGTCTCACCGAGGCGGAGCGAGCCGTGGCGGATTCCCTGCTCGACGGCGCGAGCTACGCGGAGATCGCGGCGGCGCGCGGCACCTCCGAGCGCACCATCGCGAACCAGGCGCGCGCCGTCCTTCGCAAGCTCGACGTCGCTTCCCGCTTCGAGCTCGTGCTCCTCGCGGCGAAGCATGCCTGACGCCGATGCGCTCCGGGTCATCGAGGCGGCCTACCGGCTCGACGGCGACGAGACGAGCTGGCTGAAGGGCCTGGTCGACGCGGCGATGCCGCTGCTCGATCGGGGGCTCGGGCTCTTCGCGTACACGATCGACGCGAACGCGCCGGCGGAGAGGCGCGTGAAGACGATGGTGTGCTCGCGCGACGATGCCGAGGCGATCGCGTTCGCATTGGCGAAGGTCGCTTCGATGCCCCCGCCGATCGCCGAGCAGGTCCTCCGCGTCCCGATCGGATACGCGGCGTCCTCGGAGCTCGCCGGGCCGGACGCGATCGCGCGCTTCCTCGGCGCGAATCCGCTGGGCATCGTCGACACCGCCGGCGTCCAGGGGCTCGACCCTTCGGGCGCGAGCGCATTCCTCCTCGCGCCGTCCCGCACCGTCATCGAGGTCAACGAGTCGTTTCGCGCCCGCTGGCAGCGGGTCGCCGCGCATCTCGCGGCCGCGCGCCGCCTCCGCCGCGCGCTCGAGCAGCGAGGCGACGCCGCCTCCGATCTCGACGCCGCCGATGCGGTCCTCGAGAGCGATCTCGCCGTGGCGAACGCGTCGCCGCGCGCGGAGGGCGCGCTCGAGCAGCTCCGACGGTTCGCGGCGGATCTCGATCGAGCGCGCGGCAGGCTCCGGCGTGAAGCGCCCGACGAGGCGCTCGGGCTGTGGCGCGGTCTGTGCGACGGCACGTGGTCGGTCGTCGATCGGTTCGACACCGATGGCCGGCGCTACCTCGTCGCCCACTACAACGAGCCCGAGGCCCGGATCGACCGCGCGCTCACGCGGCGCGAGGAGCAGGTCGTCGCGTTCGCCGCGATGGGTCATGCAGACAAGGTGATCGCCTACGAGCTCGGCATCGCCGAGGCGACGGTACAGACGCATCTCGCGAGCGCGATGCGGAAGCTCGGGATCCCGAATCGCACCGAGCTCATTCGCGCGGTCCTCGCTCTCTCGACCCCGCCTGGAGACGAGCGCCCGGACGGAGGCGGCTCGGCGTAGTCATTTCCACGACCCCGCGCCTTTCTCGACGTCGCGTCGCGCGGCCTCCCGTCTAATCGGAATCGATCAGGAGGGACCATGTCGAAGATCAAGGCGCACTCCCGCGTCGCCTCCGTCACGTCGTTGCTCGCCGTCACCAGCCTCGCCGTCGTCGCGCATGCGACGCCGCCGGCGGGGAAGCCCGCGCCGGCCCCACTCGAGCCGTCCGGCGTGAAGCTCGAGGGCGACGTGATCTGGACGGCGGTCTCGGGCGACACCGCGGACAAGGCCGCGAACCTCGGCCAGGACAACGACTTCCAGGCGCTCTACGCCTTCACCTGGTGGGAGGACAGCGACGATCCGTGCAAGTTCGACGCGTTCACCCGGCACCTGAACCAGGAGGACGACACGAAGGTCGACTCGACGAAGTTCTGCAGCGGCTCTCCCGGAAACGACAAGACCGTCATCCGCCGCGCGAAGAACGAGTACGTGACCGCGGTGCAGGTGTGCGCGACGGACAAGAACGAGAGCGCGCGCGACAAGGTCAAGGGCGTGCGCCTGTGGGGGAGGATCGTCGATCCGAAGACCGGCGTGCTCGGCGCCGAGAACGGTCCCGCGGAGGCGACGCACACGAACTGCAAGGAGTGGAAAGCGAAGGTCTCGTGCCCGGCGGGCACGGTGGCCGCGAAGCTCAAGGTCTACTCCTCGCGGTACACGTGGAGCGACGCCGGCGTGGGCAAGGGCCTGGCCCTCGGCTGCCGCCGCGTGGTGCGGAAATCGTGAGAGGCACGCGCGGCCACGTCTTCGCACTCGCGAGCATCGTCCTGGCGAGCTGCAGCGACGCGCCGGCGATCTCGCCCGCGCCGGACGCCGCCGTCGCCGGATGCGGGAACGGCGCCGTCGACACCGGCGAGGTCTGCGACGGTGGGACCGCCGAATGCGCCGCGCTCGGCGCGAGCTGGACGAGCGGCGTGGCGACGTGCAGGGCGAGCTGCCGCGGATGGGACGTCTCCGCGTGCACGCTCGCGTCGCCGGGCTCGTTCGAGACGGTCAAGCCCGCCGAGCGCGATGCCGCCTTCGCGACGGCGCGCTGCAACGACGGCACGCCCTTCGACTTCCACGTACGCCTCGCGCCGGGCGGCAGCAGGGAGTGGGTCATCCTCCTCGAGGGCGGCGTCTACTGCGACGACGCCACGCTGCTCTGCTCCGATCGCGCGGCGAAGGAGCGGTATCGCATCACGACGAGCTCGACCGATCGTGCGCGCGAGCCCATCCCCCAGATGGGCATCCTGTCCGTCGACCCGGACACGAACCCGAGGTTCGCGACGGCGAACCTCGTCCACGCGCACTACTGCTCGAGCGACTTCTGGTCGGGCACGACCACCGAGAGGCGGCCCTCGACCGGCGATCCGGCCAGCGGCTGGTACTTCTCGGGGCGCGCCAACGTCCAGGCGCTCTTCGCGATGCTCGCCCAGCGCTACGGCCTCGACGACGGAGACCCGGCGCTCCGCGTGCTCTTCGGCGGGACCTCGGCGGGCGCGTTCGGCGCACACTTCAACCTCGCGCACGCCGCGGAGGTGCTCCCGGCGACGCGTGCCGGCGGGCGCCTCTTCCTCTTCCTCGATGCGGGCTGGATGATCGATTGGGACGATCCGGGCGCGCGCATCTTCACCGCGACGGTCCGCGACCGCGAGGTGTGGCGCGGCGCGCGTACGTTCTGGGCCGGCCGCTTCGATCCCGCGTGCGAGGCCGCCGCGTCCGACCCGATGGACTGCTGGTTCGGCCCCGGCTGGTACCCGCACGTGTCCCGGCGGGTGCCCGTGCTGGTCCAGCAGAGCTCCCTCGACGCGTCCTTCGGCATCCAGCTCCACGCGCTCGAGCCGGGGAAGCCGTCGGCGAGGGCGTGGCGCGAGCAGCTGACGTCTTCGCTCGCCGGCGTCGATCGGCTGTTCTCGGGATCGACCCCGTATCACGTGCTCAGCACGGACGACGCGACGTGGACGACGACGGGACCGGCCGGATCGAAGCTCCGCGACGTGGTCGGTCGCTTCTTCGACGCCGGCCCCGCCGAGCGCGTCGTCTTCTGAGCCCCGGATGGGAGCGCGGCCGCTCTGACCGCGGCTCGAGCGATCTTTTTCCCTTCCCGATGGAAGTCTCCGTGTGAAATCTTGAACGGGTCGTGAGCTACCCGGGCAGCCGTGCTCTTCGAACCCCCGGACCGCGGTCGTGCCCGATGGTCTCGCTCGTCACGACGTTCCGGTCCTGGGGCCCGAGCGTGTGATCAACGCGCAGGACCTCGCGAGCGCGCTCTCGACCGCGTATCCCGCGCTCCGCGCGCACATCGAGACGCGGCCCGAGGACGTCGCCGTCCTGGCCCGCGGCAAGCTCCGCATCGCGCGCGATCTCCGCACGCTCCGGCGGATCGGCGCGTCCTTCGTGCCCGACCTCGCAGACCTCGAAGGCGTCCGTCGCGGCCTCCGCCGCTTCGCGCAGCGCGAGCGCATGCGCGTCGCCGCGCGCGAGCTCTTGACCAGCACCGGCGCGGATCTCG
>JBDHVD010000087.1:0-23210 GCA_039809525.1 Labilithrix sp.
CGGCGTGACGGACGCGACGGGCGTCGACGCGACGGGCGTCGACGCGGGCGGCGGGGGCGCAGGCGGCGCCGCCGGATCCTGCGGGCGCCGCGTCACCGCCGAGACGACGCCGGCGCCGACCACGGTGGTGATCGCCGCGGCGACGGCGACGGTGCCGAAGAGGCGACGCTTGCGGCTCGCCTCCTCGGCGACGCGCTTGGTCACCGACTGCGCGATGCGGTCGGCGGTGCTGAACGGCGCGGGGGCGACGCCTCCACCCGCGGGGCGCGGGAGCGGCACCGTGCGATTCGCCGGCACCGGTGCGGGCGCCGGGAGGCTCCGCGCGGCGGCGTCGAGCGCCTTCGCGAGCTCGTCCATCGATGCGTAGCGCGCCGCCGGATCCTTCTCGAGCGCACGGATGACGATCGCCTCGAGCGGCCCGAGCATCGTGCCCGGCGCGACCCGCTCGCTCGGCTTGGGCGGCGCGGTGAAGATGTGCTTGGTGAGCACGCCCATGTACGTGTCGGCCTCGAACGGCACGCGTCCGGTGAGCATCTCGAACAGCAGCACGCCGAGCGAGTACACGTCCGCGCGCGCGTCGATCGGCTGCCCGCTCGCCTGCTCGGGGGACATGTAATAGGGCGTGCCGAACACCACGCCGGGACGCGTCAGCTTGCTCGCCCCGATGATCTTCGCGGCGCCGAAGTCGACGATGCGGAGCTCGCTCCCGCCGACGAGGAACACGTTCTCCGGCTTGAGATCGCGATGAATGACGTTCGCGGCATGCGATGCCGAGAGGCCCTCGGCGATCCGCTTCGCGATCGCGATCGCCTCGCCGGGCGGCACGGGCCCGCGCCCGCGGAGCCGGCCCGAGAGCGTCTCGCCCACGAGCAGCTCCATCACGAAGTACGGGATGCCGTCGGGGAGGACGCCGAAGTCGTTGATCGACACGACGGACGGATGCTTGATCGCGGCGGTCGCGCGCGCCTCCTGGATGAAGCGCTGCGAGAGCGCCGGATCGTCCGCGAGATCGCGCCGGAGCACCTTGAGCGCGAACATCCGGTTCAACGTGACGTGCCGGACCTTGTAGACGGTGCCCATGCCGCCCTCGCCGAGCGGCTCGATCACCTCGTAGCGGTCGTCGACGATCACGCCGATCAGCGGATCGAGCGCCTTGTCCCACGTGCTCGCGACGAGCGCGATCCCGCAGAACGGGCAGAACGCGGCCTCGACGCCGAACCGCGCTCCGCACTCGGGACATCCCTTCGCCGGGGCGGGCAGGTCGCGGACGGTGTCAGCCGCCGTCATCGGACGCGTCCTTCGCGTCGCCGCCGTCCTTCGCCGGGGGTGTCGGCTCCGCGTTCGGATCGACGCACACGCCTTCCGAGCACTTCAGGTCGCCCTTGCAGTCGGAGTTTCGCGTGCACGGCGCGTTGGTGCCGTTCTGCGGAGCGTCCACGCCCCCGCACCCGCCGGGATCGCGCGAGAGCCCGAGCGCCACGAAAGCGAACGCGAACGCCGTCTGCCGCACCACGGGAAGAGCATAACCCGAGCTGCTAGGATCACGTGCATGGTCGCGCGCCGCAGCCCCCACCGGCCCGCCACGTACGCGGACATCGAGGCGCTTCCGCCGAACATGGTCGGCGAGATCGTGCGCGGCGTGCTCTACGCCAATCCGCGGCCCGCCTCGCGTCACGCACGCGCGACGACGCGGCTCGGAGGGGATCTCGACGGGCCCTTCGATCGCGGCCGCGGCGGTCCCGGAGGCTGGGTCATCCTCGACGAGCCGGAGCTCCATCTCGCGGCCGACGTCCTCGTCCCCGACATCGCGGGCTGGCGGCGCTCACGCATGCCGGAGCTGCCCGACGCCCCGTTCTTCACGCTCGCGCCCGACTGGGTCTGCGAGACGCTCTCGCCGTCGACCGCCAAGCTCGATCGCGCCGAGAAGGTCCCGGTCTACGCCCGCGAGAAGGGCGCGCACGTGTGGCTCGTCGATCCGCTCGCGAAGACGCTCGAGGTGCTCCGTCTCGACGGGGACACCTATCGGCTCGTCGCGACGTACGCCGAGGACGCGCGCGTGCGCGCCGAGCCGTTCGATGCGATCGAGATCGAGCTCGGCGCGCTGTGGGAGCGCTGAGGGCCGTCGTCGGCGCGGCGTCAGTCGTCGCACACGACGGCACCGGGGAACCGCGTGAGGACGAAGCACTTCTTGCCGGTCGGGCACGTCACGAGCGCACACGGGTCTCCGTCGACGCAACGCATCGGGCTCACCGTCACGCCCACGGCGGCGAAGTCGTAGCAGTCCTCGAGACCGGTCGCGCACTCCTCGGTCTTCGAGCACGCGGGGCCGAGCCGACTCTCGTCGACCCGCGCGCCCGCGCCGGCGTCGCCGCCGCCGGCGTCCGTCGGCGTCGATGCGTCGGCCGCGGGAATCGTCGACGTGGTCTCGTCCTGGTGGCACGCGATCGCGGCGCTCACGAGCAACGCAGACAACCAGGCGCGTGCGATCGCCGTCATCCAAGTGCCCTTTGCACGACGACGCCCACGGCGCCAGCCCCACGTCGTGTCGTCATCCCGAGGACGGACTGCCGACCCTCGAAGGTCTTGCCCGAAACGTAGCGGGCCTTCGCGCGCAACGCGCGCGGCGCCGAAGGCGAGCCCGCGGGCAGGTCAGACGATCAGGGAGGGGAGGCTCGTCGCGCCGCAGGCGCGATGAGGGGAACCGCAGGTTCCCACTAGGGAACCGCCCCGGCCCCCGCGGGCGTCCCGCAGTTGGCGCAGAACTTCGCCGCGCCGATCAGCTCCTGGCCGCAGCCGGTGCAGAACTTCTTGCCCTGCGCGAGCGCGGTCCCGCACTCGGCGCAGAACTTCCCGCCCGGCTGGCGCGTGCTGCACTTGGTGCAGGTGACCATCGCGCCGCCCGGCGTGAACTGGGGCTGCTGCGCCTGCGCGGGCTGCGGGGCCATCGCGCCGGCCATCTGGTTGGCCATGTTGACGCCCATCGCCATCTGGATGCCCGCGCCCGCGACGCCGCCGTCGACGCCGTGCGCGGCCATGCCCTGCCCCGCGCCGATCATCGCCTGACCGGCGGCGTAGTTCTGGTAGTTGCCTGCCAGGTTCTGCACGTAACGCGCGTCCTGGCTGTACTTCTGATCGAGCTCGAACTGCTTCGCCTTGGCCTGCGCCTCGGCGACCTTGATCCCGCGGTTCGCCTTCGCGACCTCCGCGTTCGCCGCGACGAGGCGCTGGCGATCGTCCTCGGAGAAGTTCAGGTTGAACTGCCCCATCTGGAGGATGCGGACGCCGATCTCGTTGAGGTCGGGCGCGTTCGCGACGAAGGCGTTCGCCAGCTTGGTGGTGAGGCTCACCGCCTGGAGGACGCTCTTGCCCTCCACCTCGCAGAGCTCGCCGAGGGTCGTCTTCACGCCGTTCATGAAGAGGCCCTTGATCCACTGGAGGACGGCGTCGTTGTCCCCCTGCGCGGCCTGGCCGGTGTAGCCGACGATGAAGCGCACCGGATCGGTCACCACCAGCGAGAACTCGCCGAAGATGCGCGGGATGACCTGCTCGCCGGTGAGCGGGTCGATCATGTCGCCGATCGGCCCGCCGAACGGGACGCCGCGCACGGGCGAGGTCTTCACGAAGAAGATCTCGCTGATGAAGACGTCGCCGCCCGTGAACTTGTTGATGAGGTTGTTCAAGAACGGGATGTTCTGGGTCGACATCGTGTGCCGCCCCGGAGGCAGCACGCCCTGGACCTTGCCGTCCTTGAAGAAGACCGCGCACTCGTCCGAGTCGACGGTGAGCTGGGACCAGAACGGGAAGTTCTGATCCGGGTGCTTGTAGACGATGAGGTGTTTGAAGTGGTCGGGCCGCGCAATCATCATCTCGCGGACGCCCTGCTTCACGAAATCGAACACGCCCATCGCTCGTCCTCCCAGGTGGCCAGGTTGCTCTGGCAAGTGGCTGGCGGATGCCATCAGAACACCAGCGCGACCCAAGGTAAATCCACCATCGGGCCTCCGCCAGGCCCTGGTAGAATCGGCACGAAGTGAACGCCACTGGGAATACGGCCTGTCCCCCGATCGACGTCGCGCGCCTCCCCGGGCCCGCGCAGAAGATCCTCGATCCGGCCGGACCGCCGCCGCTCAAGGGCATGGCGGCCAAGGGCGTCGTCCCCGGCCTCAAGTCGGGCGACGTGCTCGCCGTGCTGGTCGTGCTCTCGCGCGGCGCGGACGCGAACGCCGAGACGGCGAAGAAGACGCTCGAGAACCTCCCCGCGCCGGTCCTCAACGGCGCGCTCGGCCAGGCGGACATCCAGGCGGGCGCCCTCGACGCGATCGCGCCGCTCTATGCGGACAGGCCCGAGGTCGCGGAGAAGATCCTCAACCACGCGCAGCTCCATCCCGCGACGGTCGCCGAGATGGCGGCGCACGCGAGCGAGCCGATCTGCGAGCTCATCGCGACGAACGAGGAGCGGCTGCTCGCGAACCCGGCGATCATCGAGAAGCTCTATCTGAACAAGAGCTGCCGCATGTCGACGGCGGACCGGATCCTCGAGCTCGCGGTCCGCAACGACATCGAGCTCGCCATCCCCGCCTTCTCGCAGGCAAAGGCCGCCATCCAGGGCGAGCTGATCACCGAGCCGACCGAGGAGCCGACGTTCGACGACGTCCAGTTCAGCGAGGCGAAGGAGGTCGCCGCCGAGCTGCGCCTCGCCGAGGGCGAGGACATCGCGAAGCTCGACGAGACGACCGGCCAGGAAGAGGTCGTCGAGAAGGCGAGGCCGCTCCACGCGCTGTGGAACGAGATGCGGCCGCCGGCGAAGATCCGCCTCCTCACCATCGGCACGATCAAGACGTACAACAAGAAGGGCGAGCTCATCGACGAGCAGCGCTACGACCCGAAGGCGCTCCGCGCGCTCGGGGTGCGCGACGCCAACCCGCTCGTCGCGCTGGCCGCGCTCGAGACGCCGGGCATCAACGAGGGCGAGATCGAGCGCATCGCGCGCATGCGCAACGTCTGCGAGGACGTGCTCCGCGCGATCGCCATGAAGCCCGACTGGACGCGCCACTACCAGGTGAAGAAGAGCCTGGTGATGAACCCGCGGACGCCCTTCGGCCAGGCCTCGAAATTCGTCCTGCACATGTACGAGAGCGACCTGAAGGCGATCACGAAGAGCCGCGACGTCTCCGGCGCCGTGCAGACCGCCGCGAAGCAGCAGCTGCAGCGCAAGGGGAAGTAGGCTAGATCCCGCATCCGTGAACGGACAGCGACGTTGGGCGATCGCCGGCATCGCCGTCGCCCTCGCGGCGTACGTCGGGATCGTGGTGCGCGACTTCAGCGGTCCGATCGGCGACCACGTCGAGTCGTTCCTCTACGAGTACCTCTCGTACTACGTCTCGAAGAACCTCTCGTTCACACCGCTGCCGCACCTGAACCTGGAGAACGACCAGGCGTTCTACCCGTTCGGCACGAACGTCGCGCTCCAGAGCTTCTGCGTCGAGCGCGATCTCCTCTTCACCCTCCTCTCGCGCCTGTTCGGGCGCGGGCCGTGGCTGCAGCTCTATTACGTCGCCGGCCTCGTCGTCGCGACGTACGGGACGTGGGCGCTGCTCCGCAAGGAGCACGGCGAGACGAAGGCGGCGCTCGTCGCGATCGGGGCGAACCTCCTCAACTTCTACGGCGCGCAGAAGTACCCGTACCACTTCAACATGGCCTGCGTTCACTGGGCCACGCTGTCGATCGTCACGGACTTCGTCATCGTCGAGCGAATCGCCACGAAGAAGCGCGTGTCGCTCTCGCTCATCGGGCTCCGCGCGCTGCTCGTGATCCTCGCCTTCGGGCTCGAGCTCGGTCACGTCGTCGGCTACGGGCTCACCTCGCTGCTCGCGACGTGCGTGTTCACCGCGGTGATGCTGATCCGGCGGCGGCGCGATCCGGAGGGGACCGATCTCGCGCGCTTCCGCGCCGGCCTCGGCGAGGAGCTCCGCACGCGGCGCCCGCAGCTCTTCGCGCTCGGCGCGGCGATCGTCGTGTTCACCGTCCTCTACGGATCGATCGTCGGCCAGATCGTCGCCGCCTCGCGCAAGTACGACTTCTCCGGCGTCGCGCTCGGCGTGTGGTGGTCGCATCCGATCCGCTTCCTCATCCCGTACACGCCGTGGCTCCATCCCTCGCAGCAGCCGCGCTTCCTGTCGATCTGGGGCGACCAGGCGGAGGTCGGCATCGGATCGGGCGGCGCCGGCTGGCTCCTCGCCGCGCTCGCCGCCCTCGGCGTGTGGAAGGGCAAGCCGCGCCTGCGGTTCGTGCCGCTGCTCGTCGTGCTCTTCGCGTACGTCGTGTCGCGCCCGGGCTTCGATCTGGTGCGGTGGATGCCGTGGTTCGCGTTCACGCGCGTCTTCTCGCGCGCGACGGTGGTGTACAGCACCATCCTCTCGCTCCTCGCGCTCGGGCTCACGTTCGAGGGCATGTCGCTCGCCGCCAGGCGCGCGACGCTCGCCGTCCTGTCGGCGATCGGCCTCCTCGAGCTCGTCACCTTCGGGCAGATCAAGATGAGCCACCCGGCGTTCGCCTTCGACGATCGCTTCCAGGCTCACATGAAGAAGATCGAGGCGCTGCCGGGCGAGGCGGTGCTCGACTTCCCCTTCTGCATCCTCGGAGGCAACGGCGACCTCCACTACCTGTGCCCGTACATGGAGAAGCTGAAGAGCGTCTATGCGCTCCAGCGCTTCCACCACAAGAAGGTGATCGGGCAGTACCTCGGGCGCATCCACCCGTCGCAGACGCAGCCGTTCGCCGATCAAGGCTGGCCGAAGATGTGGGACCCGGACGATCCGAACCCCGTCGAGGCCGACGTCCAGGTCCGCTGCCTCAACGACGAGGAGTGGAAGTTCTTCACCGCGTTCTTCCAGAAGAACGACTTCGCCGGCATCCAGCTCGCCGTCGATCGCCTCCCGCCGGGATGCCCCGAGAAGTTCTACGCGCGCTTCGGCCAGCCGATGGGCGAGGTCACCATCCCGCGCGCGGGCCGGCTCGCGTTCATCCCGCGCGATCCGTCGACGCGCGGCCTCCTCGATCCCGAGGGCGGCAAGACGGTGCGCCTCGTCGTGCAGCTCGAGGCCGAGGACCAGCAGATCGTCCGCCGCCTCGTGCCTCCCGCCGTCGATGCCACGGGCTTCTCCGGCTACGAGTGGATCGGCGAGTCGAAGCACCCCCGAGAGCAGTGGCGCTGGGCGCTCGCGCCGAAGAGCGAGCTGGCGTTCGACGTCGGCGATCCCCGGATGCTCACGCTCGCGGCGAGGTTCCGGACGCCCCTCATCGGGCAGCGGGTGACGGTGGAGCTGGACGGGAAGGTGCTCGACACCTGGCAGGACCTGCCGATCAACACCACCGTCGAGCGGACCGTCCAGGCCCGGGTCGAGCCCGGCCGGCACGTCCTCCGCCTGGTCTATGCCCTGGCGAACGCCAAGCCCCCGGCGGGGGTGGTGTTCGCCCCCGGCGATCCCCGGCCGATGACGGTCATGTTCGAGTCGCTCGCCTTGCGTGGGGACCGGGTCAAGGACTAGCTTTCGCGCCGTGGAGCGCAGCCAATCCTCGAAATCGAACGGCAACGGCGTGCATCGCGTCGCCCCGGAGAGCACCCAGGTGAGCACCTCGACGAGCGAGCCGGCCCGCTTCAACTACGACGGGATCCCGAAGGGCTACTACGACAACGTCCTCCGGCAGGGCAACCCGATCCGCCGCCTGTGGCACGTCTCGAAGTTCGAGCGCGTCCTCGACTACCTGCCCGAGCGGCCCGACCAGTCGATCCTCGACATCGGCTGCTTCGCCGGCACGTTCCTCTCGCTCGTGCCCGAGCACCGCTTCAAGCGGCAGGTCGGCGTCGACATCCTCCCCGAGCAGATCGCCTACGCGAACGCGAGCTACGGGACGCCGTTCCGCGAGTTCAAGCACATCGCGTCGATCCGCGACCTGTCGACGGTCAAGGAGCAGTTCGACTGCGTCACGCTCATCGAGGTGATCGAGCACCTCCAGCCGAACGAGATCCGCGCGCTGATGGACGGGATCGTCGACCACCTGAAGCCGGGCGGGAAGCTGGTGCTCACCACGCCGAACTACGCGAGCGCGTGGCCGGTCATCGAGGTGGTGCTGAACAAGGTCTCCGACGTGAGCTACGAGGAGCAGCACGTCACCAAGTTCACGTACTTCAACATGGAGCGGAAGCTGGCGAAGATCTATCCGGATCTCTTCCAGTACTTCAACACCGTGGACTTCAAGACCACGACGCACTTCGTGACGCCGTTCCTCGCCGGCCTGTCGTTCGACGTCGCCCGCGGGCTCTCGCGCGTCGTCCCGCACCAGAAGTGGACGCACCCGTTCGGCAACCTGGTGCTGATGGTCCTCACGCGCGGTCCGGCGACGCGCTGATCGCCGGCCTTTCCGCGCGGCGGCCGAGGGAGTATTTGGCGGGGGTTCCATGGCGGCGCGTCTCGCCAAGCACCGGAAGACGATCGTCGTGCTCGGCCTCGTGGCGAGCGCGGTCTTCATGTACCTCGCCGTCCGCCGCCTCGATCTCGCGGCGCTGAAGACGGTCTGGGCGAACGCGCACGTCTTCCCCTGGGTGCCGCTCGGCATCCTCTCGTACGTCGTGGGCCACGTGGTGCGCGGATTGCGCTGCCGCCTGCTCGTGCGGCGTGAAGCCACCCTGCGCCTGGTCACCGCGAGCAACATCGTCGTCGTCGGGTACGCGTCGAACAACGTCTTCCCTGCCCGCCTCGGCGAGCTCGTTCGCGCCGGCATGCTCGCCGAGCGCACGGGCATCCCGATGGCGCAGTCGTTCATGATCACGTTCATCGAGCGCGTGCTCGATGGCCTCGCGATCCTCCTCCTGCTCGTCATCGGCACCTCGTACGGCGTCTCGCCGCCGTGGATGCACGACGTCGTCCACGTCGCGCTCCTCGTCTTCGGCGGCGCGACCGGGATGATGCTCATCGGCGTCTTCTCGCCGGGCCTGCTCGTGAGCGGCGCCTCGCGCCTCGGCAACAAGCTCGGCGAGAAGTGGCACGACCGCCTCGTCTCGCTCGCGACGAGCATCGCGAACGCCGGCGCGTGCCTCCGCGATCCGCGCGACGCGATCCGCATCGTGATCCTCAGCGTCTTCGTCTGGGTCCTCGAGGCGGGCCTGTTCATCGCCATCCTCCCCGCGTTCGGCATCCCGCTCAGCTTCACCACCGGCGCCGTGGCCATGAGCGTCACGAACCTCGGCCTGCTCGTGCCCTCGAGCCCGGGCTTCGTCGGACCGTTCCACTACTTCGCGTCGCAGGCGGTCATCGCGCACGACGTGAACCCCAACACCGCCCTCGCCTACGCCGCCGTCGTCCACCTCGCGTTCTACGTGCCGGTGACGATCTGGGGCGCGGTCGCCATGCTCTGGTACGGCGTCGAGGTCGGCGCGACCGCGGCGATCGCGCGCGAGGCGCAGCAGACCGGCACGACGGGAGACATCGGCGGCGTCCCGGTGATCGAGCTCGCGCAGCTCAGCCGCGCGCGCGCCGACGAGCCCGCGAGCGCGTTCACCGTCGGCCTGGTCGAAGCGATCTGCGTGCCCGCCGGGCAGCAGGGCGACGCGAAGGCGATCCGCGCGGCGGCCGACTTCGTCGAGGGACAGATCGCGGCGCTCCAGCCGCAGCTCAAGGTGCTCTTCGACGCCGGCATGACGTTCTTCCGCTTCGTCACGCGCCTCCGCTACCTCCGCGGCTACTGCGACCTCTCGCTCGAGAAGCGCCGCGCGTGGACCGCGCGCTGGGCCGAGGGACGCATCGCGCTCCTCCGCAAGCTGTTCAAGCCGGTGCGCGCCACCGCGCTCCTCGCCTATTACGATCACCCGAACGTCCGCGACGCGCTCGTGCGGGGAACCGAGACGAAGCTCGTGGCCGACGGCGAGCTCGTGCGGAAGCGAGCGACCGCATGAAGACGCAGGTGCTCGTCATCGGCTCGGGCGCCGGCGGATCGGTCACCGCCCTCGAGCTCGCGCGCAAGGGCGTGGACGTCGTCGTCCTCGAGGAGGGCAAGCGCCACGACCGCACGAAGACGTACGGCCAGGGCACGACCGAGGGGATGAAGCACCTCTACCGCCGCCGCGGGATGACGCCGATCCTCGGCCGCGTGCCCATCGGCTACGTCGAGGGCAGCTGCGTCGGCGGCTCGACCGAGATCAACAGCGGCTTCTGGCACCGCACCCCGCGCGAGGTGCTCGCGCGCTGGGCGGCGCAGTTCGATCTCGACGGGTGCACCGTCGAGGAGCTCGCCCCGCACTTCGCGTGGTCCGAGGAGCTGCTCTCGGTCGGCACGTCGGGCAAGACGTGGCCGAAGAGCACCGAGGTCTTCGCGCGCGGCGCCGAGGCGATGGGCTGGGCGGCGCAGGAGGTCCCGCGCGCCGCGCAGGGCTGCGAGAACAGCAACGAGTGCGCGGTGGGCTGCGCGAAGGGCCACAAGAAGGGCATGAGCGTGACCGCGGTGCCGCTCGCGGAGCAGGCCGGCGCGCGCTTCCTCGCCGGCGCGCACGTGAAGATGCTCGTCAAGCGCGGCTCGCGCATCACCGGCGTCCTCGCGGAGGTCGAGCTCGAGGACGGCGCACGGAAGCTCGTTCGCATCGACGCGGAGCACGTCTTCGTCTGCGCGGGACCGACCGAGACCCCCGCCCTGCTCCGCCGGAGCGGGATCAAGTTCCACGTCGGCGAGACGCTCCGCATCCATCCGATGCTCAAGGTGGTCGCGCGCTTCCCCGAGCGCATCGCCGCGTACGACAGCGCGCTGCCGCTCATGCAGGTGAAGCAGTTCGCGCCCGAGGTCTCGCTCGGCGGCGCGTTCTTCACCACCGGCCACGCCGCGATGTCGCTCAGCGACAACTGGGATCCGGGCCGCATGCGCGAGGTCGAGAACATGGCCGGCTACTACGTCGCCGTGCGCGGGCGCGGCCGCGGCCAGGTGCGCCCCGCGGTGCTCGGCGACGACGGCACCGTCGTGCGCTACGAGCTCGCCGACGAGGACGTGGTCAACCTCTCGAACGGCCTCGCGCGCCTCGCGACGCTCCTCCTCGCCGCCGGCGCGACCGAGGTGTTCCCCACCGTCGCGGGCATGGAGAGCATCACCACCGAGAAGCAGGCGATCCGCTGGCTCGACGATCGCCTCTCGCCGAGCACGCTCAGCCTCACCACCGTGCACGCGTTCTCGTCGTGCCCCATCGGCGAGCGCGCCGACAAGTGCGCGGCCGACTCGTACGGCAAGGTCGCGCGCTGGGACAACCTCTACGTCAACGACGCGAGCATGCTCCCCGACTCGCCCGGCGTGAACCCGCAGGGCAGCGTGATGGCGTTCGCGCGGCGGAACGCCCTCCACTTCCTCGACGCGCTCAGCTGAGCCGCCGAGCCCCTCGACGGCGAAGGCGCGACAACGCGCGAGTGGTATGATCTCGCTCGTGACGACTTCGCTCTCCCCCATCGTGGCGCATGCGCTCGACGAGCTCGCGCGCAAGGTGCGCGAGCGGTTCGGCGACCGGGTCTCCGAGGTCGTTCTCTTCGGATCGTATGCGCGCGGCGCAGCGCATGAGGACAGCGACGTCGATGTCCTCGTCGTGATCGACGACCTTTCGCCGTCCGAGGAGGTCGAGGTGATCGATCTCGCGACCGAGGTGAAGCGTGCGACGGCCGAGGCCGACGAGTGGGTCGGGCTCGCGCCGCTCGTCCTCTCCACGGAGCGCGCGGCCGAGCTGCGCCGCCGCGGACGACGGATCTGGTCCGACATCGCAGCCGAAGGCGTTCGCCTGTGACCGAGGACCAGAAACGAGACAACATCGCTGCCGAGGTCGCACGTGGCGACGGCGCGCTGAAGTCGGCCGAGCTCCTCCTCGGAGCCGGTCAGCTCGCCGACGCGGTCAGCCGCGCCTACTACGCCGCCTACCACTACGCCCGCGCGCTCCTCCTCACGGTCGGCGAAGAGCCTCGCACGCATGGCGGGGTCGAACGCCTCCTCCAGCGCGACTTCGTGCGGACCGGACGGCTCACCCCCGAAGTCGCGGCAACGCTCTCACGACTGATGACGCTCAGGCAAAACGCCGATTACGTCGTCGAGTACGTGTTCACCGTGGCGATGGCGACGGATCAAGTCGACACCGCGCGAGGGTTCCTCGCCGCCGCCCGGGCGCTCCTGACCGCCGAGGGCTGGTTGGGAAAGCGCTGAAATAACGCGCTCCACTTCCTCGACGCATTGCACTAAAGACGGGGCCCGACCCATGACCCTCGCCATCGTCACCGGCGCGCCCGGCTGGCTCGGTACGCGCCTCGTGCAGTCGCTCGTGAAGGGCGTCGTCGACGTACCCTCGCTCGGCCCCTCGGACCGCAAGGTCCGCTGCCTCGTCCTCCCCGACGCCGACGCGTCCGAGCTCGAGGCGCTCGGCCCGCAGGTCGAGATCGTCCGCGGCGACGTGACGGACGCGGCGTCGCTCGAGCCGCTGTTCGCGGGCAGCAAGGGCGCCACCGTCTTTCACTCCGCCGGCATCGTCCACCCGAGCAAGGGCACGAAGCAGCTCTGGGACGTGAACGTCGAGGGCACGCGCAACATGATCGAGGCGGCGAAGAAGCACGGCGTCCGCCGCTTCGTCCACGTCTCGTCGAACTCGCCCATCGGCACGAACCCGGACAAGGACCACGTCTTCGACGAGTCGGCTCCGTACGACCCGTACATGACCTACGGGAAGACGAAGATGGAGGCCGAGCTCGTGGTGAAGCGCGCGCACGAGACCGGCGACATCGAGACGGTGATCATCCGTCCGCCGTGGTTCTACGGGCCGGGGCAGCCGCCGCGGCAGACGCTCTTCTTCGAGATGATCCGCGACGGCAAGGCGCCGATCGTGGGCAGCGGCGAGAACCGCCGCTCGATGGCCTACGTCGACAACATCTGCCAGGGCCTCCTCCTCTGCGAGAAGGTCGAGAAGGCCGCAGGGCAGGTCTACTGGATCGCCGATCGCCGCCCGTACCCGATGAACGAGATCATCGACACCATCGAGCGGGTGATGGAGAAGGACTTCGACGTGACGTGCGCGCACAAGCGCATGAAGCTGCCGGGCTTCGCCAGCGAGGTCGCGTGGGTCGTCGACGCGACGATCCAGGGCGTCGGCGCGTACCACCAGAAGATGCACGTGCTCAGCGAGATGAACAAGACGATCGCCTGCACCGTCGCGAAGGCCGAGAAAGAGCTCGGCTACGACCCCAAGGTCGATCTCGAAGAAGGCATGCGGCGGTCGATCCAGTGGATGCTCGATCGAGGAGAGAAGCTGTGAGCGGAAAGGTCCATCTCGTCACCGGCGGCGCGGGTTACTTCGGGACGCTCCTCGTCGAGGCGCTGGTCAAGGACGGCAAGCGCGTCCGCATCCTCGACGTCCACGACGCCGAGCTGCCCAAGGGCGTCGAGAAGGTGCGCGCGGACATCCGCGACGCCGCCGCCGTCGAGAAGGCGTGCGAGGACGTCGAGGTCGTGCACCACAACGTCGCGCTCGTGCCGCTCGCGAAGGACAAGGAGGCGTTCTTCGCCGTCAACGAGGGCGGCGCGAAGAACCTCCTCGAGGCGGCGAAGAAGAAGGGCGTGCGCAAGGTCGTGTGCATGTCCTCGAGCGCGGTCTACGGCGCGCCGAGCAAGAACCCGGTCGACGACGCGACGCCGACGGTGCCGGGCGAGGACTACGGCAAGGCGAAGCTCGCCGCCGAGCGCCTCTGCCACGAGTACGTGGCGAAGGGCGTCGACGTCACCATCATCCGCCCGCGCACCATCATGGGCCACGGCCGGCTCGGGATCATGCAGATCCTCTTCGAGTGGGTGCGGAGCGGCCGCAACATCCCCGTGCTCGGCAAGGGCGACAACCTCTACCAGTTCGTGCACGCCGACGATCTCGCGAGCGCGTGCCTGAAGGCGGCCGAGCGTCCGGGCGCGGCGACCTACAACGTCGGCGCGGAGAAGTTCGGCACCATGCGCGAGACGCTCGAGGCGCTGTGCCGCTACGCGGGCACCGGCAGCCGCGTGGTCAGCGTCCCGTCGGCCCCGGCGGTCGCGATGATGAAGGTGACGAGCCGCGTCGGCGTCTCGCCGCTCGGCGCGTACCACGCGCTCATGTACGGCAAGTCGATGTACTTCGACATCTCGCGCACGAAGCGCGAGCTCGGGTGGGCGCCGAAGTTCTCGAACGAGGAGATGTTCGCCGACTCGTACGACTGGTACGTCCGCCACCGCGACGAGGTGATGCACCGGACCGACGCCTCGCACCACCGCTCGCCGGTGAAGCAGGGCGTCCTCCGCGCCGTGTCCGTCGCGCTGAGCTTCGCCCGGGCGTCGTGAACCTGCGCGGGGGGCTCGCGGTCGGACGGATCCTCGCCGGCGCATATTCCGCCGCGCTCTTCGCGTTCTTCGTGACGGCGCGCGGCGACGCCGGCGAGCGCTGGATCGTCCGCAACGCCCTCGACGACGCCGAGCAGCGCGTGCTCGTGGGGTTCGTCGCCGCCGCGATCGTCGCGGCGCTGGCCTACGCGCTCTTCTTCCTCCGGCGCGGCCGCGACGCGCTGATCGACGCCTCGTGGGAGCCGTTCCTCCTCACGCCGCTCGGCCTCTTCCCCCTCTACGAGGCGCGCGTCGAGCCGCACGTCCGGCTCCTCGCCACCGCGGCGGTCGCCGCGCTCACGGGCGTCGTCCTCCATCTGTTCATGACGCGCTCACCGCGCGCGCGGCTGTTGGATCGCCTCGGCACGCCGCTCGTCGATCGCGTCGCCCCGTGGGTCGCGGGTTTCACGGGCCTCGCGCACGGCATCGTGATGGCGAGGCTCTCCGCCCGCCAGTTCGACATGCTGTGGAGCGGGTGGGACCTCGCGATCTACTCGCAGGTGCACTGGAACATCACGACGACGTTCGTGCCCTGGTCGACGACCTACAGCGATCAGACGTTCAACCACTACGCGATCCACTTCTCGCCCATCTATCACCTGACGTCGCTGATCTACGCGCTGCACCGTTCGCCGGTCACGCTGATCTGGATCGAGAACGTCGCCCTCGGCCTCGGCGCGCTCCCGGCGTACCTCCTCGCAAAGCGCGTCACCGGGCGCGCGTTCGTCGGGCTCGCGCTGGCCGCGAGCTACCTGTTGAACCCGTGCGCGCACGGCCTCGCGATCCACGATTTCCACGAGATCGTGCTCTTCCCCCCGCTGATGCTCGCCCTCGCGTGGGCGGTCGAGGCGGAGCGGAGCCGGCGACTCGTCTGGGGGCTCGTCGCGCTGGTGCTGATGATCCGCGAGGACACGCCAGCCTACCTCGTCGTGTACGCGGCGTGGCTGTTCGTCTCCGGCAAGCGCGAGCTCGGGAAGAAGATCTTCCTCGCATCCGCGGCGTATCTCGTCCTCGTCCACGGCGCGATCATGCCGCTGCTCCGCGCGGGCTCGCCGTACGTGTTCGACGATCGCTACGCCGGCCTCGCGCGCGCGGGCGCCACGGGCAAGGCGTCGGTCGTCCAGACGCTCACCACGAACATTCCGTACGTCCTCGAGTACGTCGTGGCGTCCTCCGCGAAGTGGGAGTTCGTCGTCCTCGTCCTGCTCCCGGTCGTGTTCCTCCCGCTCGCTTCGCGGCGCGCGCTGATCCTGCTCGTGCCCGGCTTCGCCTTCAGCCTCCTCTCGTCCTTCGCCGCGCAGTACTCGATCGACTTTCACTACACCGCGCCGATCCTCCCGTTCGTCTACGTGACGTCGGTGGTCGCGCTCGCCACGCTCGAGGAGGCGCGACCGCGCACGATGATCCCGCTCGCGGCGGCCGCGCTCGTCGCGACCTGCCTCCTCGCCGGCAAGTGGGGCCGCAGCCCGGTCCTCAACGGCCCGTCGATCGAGCGGAAGCTCGCCGAGCACGCGGCGATCTACGGAGACCGCGCGAAAGCCATCCACGCCGCCGCGGCGTCGATCCCGAAGGACGATCGCTGCGTGAAGGCCACGGGCAACCTCCTCTCGGCGGTGGCCGAGCGGCGCCGCGCGTACATCGTGCCGTGGGGCCGCGACTGCGAGTGGGCGCTCATCGACTACGCGCCGAACGCACGCCAGGCGCCGTCGACGACCGACGCCGAGGTCGCGTGGCTCGTCGAGAAGCTCCGCTCGGGCGCCTACGGCATCCGCTATCTCGACGACGGCGTGGTCCTCGTCGGCAAGGGCGAGCCGCAGGACCGCAACGCCGAGCTGCTCGAGCGGCTCGAGGCGCGCTCGCCGCGCTGATCAGCGCGGCCGCATGACCCGGACGTCCGCCGCCATGTAGTCCCACTCGGCGGCGACGTAGTCGTGGCGAATCGGGGTGTCGACGCCGCGGACGAGCTGCACCTCGCGGTAGTTGCGCTCGATGGCGTCGGCGATCTCCTGACCGTAGTAGTCGGACACGAAGAGATAGATCGCGTCGTAGTGGCGATGCTCGATGCGCTCTCGCGTTCCGGCGAGCGCATCGACCTGCGCCTGTCGGAGCTCGAGGAAGCTGTTCGCGCGATCGAGCGGAGCCTCGCGGATGCCGGCGCGGAGCAACGGCGTCGTGCCGTGGGGGAGGAGGACACGGCGACCGGCGCGAACGTCCTCGGCGACGAGGCGGTCGAGCGTCTCTCCGAAGCGCCATTGCTCGGCGGTCGGCCGTGCCTTGAGCGGCACGAGGAGCAGCGTGAGGAGCACGAGCGTGGCCGCGGGCAGCGCCGCGGAGAGGCTGGCGCTCGGCCGCTTGATCGCGATCCAGAACGCCGGCAGCGTCGGAACCGCGAGCCACACCTCGACGATGGTCAGGTTGTTCCACTGGCCCATCTGCTTGAGGAACGATCCCAGCGCGGGCACCACCTCGGCGCCAAGAGCGAGCCAGCACGCGAGGAACGTGAAGACGCCCGGCCTGCGCATCCCGAGGAGCTGCGTGAGCGCGACGATCGCCGCCACGACCAGCACGGTGACGTGCGGATAGTACGAGCCGATGCGCATGATCTCGAGGAGCCGATCCCAGTGGACCGCGTGGTGCGCGAGGACCGCCACCAGGTGGAAGCGGCTGCTCTCGCTCGACAGGAGCAGCCCGCCCGCAGCGGCCGCGACGACCGCGCCGACGGCCGGCAGCAGGGCGCGCGGGGCGAGCGACCAGCGATCGCGGTGCACGAACAAGAACAGGATCGAGACGCCCACGACGCCGAATGCCGCGGTCTGCTTGGTGAGCACGCCCAGCGCCGACCACGCGACCGCGAGGATCGCGAGGCGGTAGCTGCAGGACGTCACCGCACGCAGGCAGAGATACAGTCCTAGCATCGCGTGCGCGATGAAGAGGTTGTCCGGATGACAGACGTCCGCGGTGAAACTGCGGAACGTGACGAGCGCGATCAGGCCGAACGCGAACCAGCCGAAGATCCTCGGTCGCGAAGCCTCGCGCCGGTCGCCGTCGAGCAAGGCGAGCAGCATCGACGAGCACTTCGCCGCGAAGAAGCTGCCGCCGATGCCGAGGACGACGTTCACCGCTCGGCATGCGCGGACATCGAGATGCAGCCCGACCGGACGGAGGAGCGCGAAGCACACGTACTCGAGCCCAGGGCTGTAGACCCACGAGCTCGCGTCGGACGGCGCGTCGAACGCGCCGTTCGCCGTGGCGAGCTTCATCATGTTCGTCATGAACGGGCTCTCGGCCCAGATGAACAGATCCCACGGGAACACGATGCGCCGGACGACCTGGTAGGCGAGCACCGCGAACATCACCGCGACGAGCGCGACGAGCGCGTGCTTCACGCGGGTAGGACCAGCCCCTGAGGCCCTCATGGCCCGGGTCTTACCAGTTCCCCGGCTTTCGCATCTACGCCGAATTCATCGACACGGTCGCGCTCGACGGGCCATCGGTCGCCTTTTGCTTGATCCCCGGGCCGGAAACGTCGATGTGAACGGCAGGTCACGCACCGCCGTGGGCACGCTTCCCTTCGCTTCCCTGATCCGAGAGCTCCGCGGGCGCACGCTCGCGGGGCTGGCGCTCGCCGCGCTCGCGCCGCCGACGCTCGCCTTCGCGCTCGTGCACCCGAGCTGGTCGGATCGCGCGGTGACGGCCAACGCGCTCTCGGACGCCGAGCAGCGCTCGCTCGTGGCGACGCTCTCGATCGGTATCGTCGCGGTGCTGGCGGCAGGCGCGCTCTTCGTCGCCCGCGAGCGTCGCGCGGGGAAGACATCGCTCGGAGCGCTCGAGAGGTTCGCGCTCGGAGGTCTCGTCGCCGGACCGCTCCTTCTCTACCCGCTCTATCAGGCGCACGTCCCGGAGCACGTCCTCCTCTTCGTCGTCGCGGCGATGGGCGCCGTCCTGGCGTACGGCGTGAACGCGTGGCTCGGCGACCGTGCGGTTCCGTCCGCGCCGGCGGCGGTGGTCCGCGCCGCGCCGTTCGTCGTCGCCGCGCTCGCGCTCGCGCATGCCATCGCCCTCAGCCGCTACTCGCACGCCGTCTTCCGCGGGTTCGGCAACGGCTGGGACCTCGCGGTCTACGACCAGGTCCACGCGAACATCGTCGACACGGGGATCCCTTGGTCGACGCAGTACTCGGCGACGGAGTCCGAGAACCATTACGCCATCCACTTCTCGCCCATCTATCACCTCACCGCGCTGGTCTACGCGCTCCACCGATCGCCGAACACGCTCACGTCGCTCCAGAACGTGGCGCTCGCGGCGGGTGCGATGCCGCTGTTCCTCCTCGCACGCCACAAGACGAAGAGCACGTGGGTCGCCGCCTGCCTCGCGCTCTCCTACTTGTGCAATCCGGCGCTCCAGTCGATCGGCGTCTACGAGTTCCACGAGATCGCGTTCTTCGTCCCACTCGTCCTCGCAGCGACGTGGGCGATCGAGACCGATCGCCCGAAAGCCTTCTGGGCGTTCGTCGTGCTCGCGCTGATGGTGCGCGAGGACACGCCGCTCTACCTCGCGTTCTTCGCCCTGTACCTCTGGTCGACCGGAAGAGGCGCGGTCGCCAAGCCGCTCGGCGCGATCGCGCTCGGCTACCTCGTCCTCGTGCACGGGATGTTCATCCCGGCCCTGCGCCACATCCGGCCGTTCCCCTTCTACGACCGGTTCCTCGACCTGATGCGCGGGGGGCACAAGAGCACAGGCGCGATCCTCTCGACACTCGCGACCAACCCGCTCTACTGCATCCGCTACGTCGTCGGCTCGCCCGAGCGGCTCGGGTTCGTGGCGCTCACGTGGCTGCCGGTCGCCTTCCTCCCCGTGCGGTCCGGGCGGGCGCTGCTCCTGCTCGTGCCCGGCTTCTTCTTCAGCCTGATGTCGTCGTTCGGGCTGCAGTACAGCATCTTCGCGCACTACACCGCGACGTTCATGGGGTTCCTGTACTTCGCGGCGATCATCGGGATCGCCACCGTTCGACCGCAGGCGCGCATCGCGCTCGCGACGGCGGCGCTCCTCTGCTCCGCGCTCCTCTCCGGCAAGTACGGCCGCTACGAGTGGCTGAACCCGACGTTCGTGCGCGACAAGCTCGACTTCGTGCAGCGACGGTACGGTGAGGACGCCACGAGGATCCACGCGCTCGCCGCGTCCGTCCCCCGCACCGACTCGGTGCGCGCGACGAACAACCTCCTTCCGGCGCTGAGCGGCCGGCGGTACGCGTACATCCTGCCGGGCGGCGCCGGCACGGACTGGGCGTTCATCGATTACCGCCGTGACGGCTGGCACGATCCGGCGACGTTCCCGCAGGTCCGGGAGATCCTCCGCGAGATGCTCTCGTCGACGACCTACGGCGTCGTGTACCGCGACGCGCGCGTCGTCGTCCTCCACAAGGGCGCCGATCCGAGCGGCAACGCCGCGGCGCTGGAGGCGATCGAACATGCCGACTGAGCGATTCTCCGCGGCGAAGGCGCTCCGCCTCGACGGCCCGTTCGCCTACGCGCTCGTCGCGATCGTGTCGCTCGTCGCCGTGACGCTCGACTACGACCTCGGCCGCGCCGATCTGCGCAAGCCGCTCTCGTACCTCCTGTCCGGGGACGGCGTGTACTTCGCCGCGGCGCACTTCAAGGGGATGTTCGACAACCCCTTCTACCTCGACAACGCGTACCTGGGCGCGCCGGGGACCTGCGACCTCCGCGACTTCCCCGCCCCGGACCTCGCCTACTTCCTCGTCATCGCGGTGGGGAAGCTCTTCACCTCGAGCTGGGCGCTGGTGCTCAACGCGTTCCTGATCCTGAGCTTCCCGATGACGGCGATGAGCGCGCTCTACGTGATGCGTCGCTTCGGGGTCGGGACGATCGGGGCGGTCGCCGCGAGCCTGCTCTATGCCTTCTTGCCCTTCCATCACCATCGCCTGTTCGGCCATCCACACCTCGCGGTGAGCTACTGGGAGGTGCCCTTCGGCTCGCTCCTCGCGCTGGCGGTCCTGCGCGGCGAGCCGGTGCTGTTCGAGGGGCGGCGCCTCCTCCGGACGCGCGCCTCGCTCGCGATGATCGCGTGCGCCACGTTCGTGGGGTTGAGCGGGCAGGTGTATTATACATTCTTTGCGCTCTTCACCTTGGCCGCCGCCGGCATCGCCGCGGGGACGAGGACGCGCTCGGTCACGCCGCTCCTCCGCGCCGGGGGGCTGGGCGGCGTCACGCTCGCGGCGTTCGTGCTCCAGACGCTGCCGATCCTGCTGCACGGGCGGGCCCACGGGAGCATCCCGCTGCTCCGGCGGAACCCCGGAGACTCGGAGATCTTCGCGCTCAAGATCACCGAGCTCGTCCTGCCGCAGACGAACCACCGCTACGAGAGCCTGCGCCGCTTCAAGCAGATCTACGATCACACCGCGCCGCTCGTGAACGAGAACCTCACGGCCTACCTCGGGATGATCGGCGCCGCCGGCTTCGTCGTGCTCCTCGTGGTGCTCATCCGCCAGGGGCGCGACGCGGAGCGCTCGCTCCTCTCCGATCTCGCGGTGCTGAACGTCGTCACCGTGCTGCTCGGCACGATGGGCGGCGTCGGGGCGATCGTCGCGTTCGCCGGCTTCCCCGAGGTGCGGAGCTACAACCGCATCAGCGTCTGCGTCGGCTTCTACGCGCTGTTCGCCGTCGCGGTGCTCGTCGATCGGCTCGTGGCGAAGGCGAAGGCGCGCTCGCGCGCGGCGCATGCCGGGGCGATCGCGGCGGCGGCGGCGCTGACCGCGTTCGGCATCCACGAGACGTCGTTCGCCGGACAGCCCGACTACGCGACGCAGAACGCGCGCTGGGCGGAGGACGCCGCCTTCGTCGCCGAGGTCGAGCGCGCGCTGCCCGAGGGGGCGATGGTCTTCCAGCTGCCGCACATGACGTTCCCCGAGGCGGGGCCGATCCAGCAGATGCACGACTACGAGCCGATGGCGGCGTACCTGCTGTCGAAGCGCCTCCGCTGGAGCTACGGCTCGATGCGCGGGCGGCGCATCGACGACTGGAACGCCGACGCCGCCGCGCTGCCGGCGCGGCAGATGGTCGAGCGGCTCGCGCTCGCAGGGTTCTCGGCGATCTGGGTGGGCCGGAGCGGCTACGCCGATCGCGGCAAGGCGGTCGAGGAGGAGCTCGCCGCGGTGCTCGGACCGCCGGTGCTCGTCGACGAGTACGGCAGCCGCGCGGTGTTCTCGCTCCGGGCCCATGCCGACGCCCTTCGCGCATCGCTCGGCGACGCGCAGTGGCGCGCGAGGAGCGACGCGGAGGTGCGTCCGGTCTACCTCGGCTTCTACGACGGCTTCAATCCGCTCGACCGCCGCCCGGAGTCGTACCGGATCACCGCGGGCAAGCGCGGCCGCATGATCCTCGAGAACCCGTCGACCGAGACGCGGCGCGTGACGCTCTCGGCCTTCGCGCGTGCGGCGAACGGGCCGGCGACGCTGAAGCTGCGCGGCGCGCTCGTGGAGGGCGATTTCGTGCTGCCGGCGGCGATCGAGCGCACGATCGACGTCCCGCCGGGCGAGCACGAGATCGTGCTCACCTGCGACGGCGCGCCGTCGAACGAGGTGTACGGCGGACGGCGGATCGTCCTCGTGCTCGACGAGCCGCGCGTGCGCATGCCGTGACACGGGAGTCATCTGGACGGAAGGCCCGCCCTGGGCAAGACTGGGGAGTGATGCGCTTTCCCTTGTCGCTCTTCGTCTTCGCGGCGATCGCCGCCGTGCCCGTCGCGTGCTCCTCGTCCGACGATCCCCCGCCCGCGCAGGCCGCGCCCGACGGCGGCAGCTCGAGCGGAGGCGAAGGCGACGGCACGACGGAGGAGGACGGCGGGAAGGTCGAGCCCGGCCCCGACGGCGCCGCGCCGGTCTACGTGAAGGAGACCACCGAGACGTTCCAGGTCGGGAACGCGACGCGCAAGTACATCCTCGGGGTGCCCGTCGATTACGACGCGGGCAAGAAGTACCCCGTCTACATGTTCATGCACGGCAACCCCGGCACCGCCGAGGGGATGGTGAGCGCGTTCCCCGTCGATCCGGTCACCAAGACCGAGGCGATCATCGTGTATCCGAACGCCTCGACCGAGAACTGGGAGCACACGCTGAGCGACAACGTCGACGTCGTCTACCTGAAGGCGCTGATCGACGAGGTCGCGGCGAAGGTGTCGATCGACAAGGCGCGCATCTTCCTCAGCGGGTGGAGCGGCGGCGGGTTCATGGCGAGCCAGATGGCGTGCCGCTACGCGAGCCTGTTCCGCGCCATCGGCGTGTACGCCGGCGGCGCCCCGTACGATCCGGAGAACGGCGATCCGAACTACACGCCGGCCTGCGCGGGCGCGGCGATCGCCACCATCGTGGTCCACGGCGACGCCGACGGCGCGGTGGACGTCTCGAGCGGCGAGTACGCCGGGCAGTACTGGGCCGAGCACAACGGCTGCCAGGGCTCCCAGAGCGCGTCGACGCCGAGCCCGTGCAAGACCTACGACGGATGCCCGGCGGACAAACCGGTGAAGACCTGCATCGTGTCGGGCGTCGGCCACCCGCTGTGGAACAAGGCCCACGAGGCGGCGTGGGCGTGGTTCAAGTCGCTGCCCTGATCGATCGCGCTCAGGGCACGAGCGCCTGCCGCTCGCCGTCGACGGTGCAGGCGATGCGCGCGTAGAGCACGGCGAGCGGGTTCGGATCGCCGGAATCGGTGACCACCGGCCGCCCGTTCCATCCGGCGTAGCGGAGCTCGACGACGCTCCGCCCCGCCTTCGCGTCGAACGCGAGGCGC
>JBDHVD010000088.1:0-23116 GCA_039809525.1 Labilithrix sp.
GACAGGAGGAGGAGGGCGGCCGCCGCGCGTCGCATGCGGGTCACGCTACCATTGCCGGGTGCGACTCGCGCTCGGCTGCATGCGGATCCCGTCGGACGGCGCGGACACGATCCGCGCGGCGATCGACGCCGGCATCCGCGTGCTCGACACCGCGCGTGCGTACGAGGGCTCCGAGGTGCGGATCGGCACCGTGCTCCGCGCGCATCCGCTCGCCTCGTCGGTCGAGGTCGTCACGAAGTGCGGCATGCGCCGGCCCGACGGAGGATGGGAGCCCGACGGCCGCGCGGCGGCGATCCTCGACGACGCCCGCGCCAGCGCGGCGGCGCTCGGTCGCCCCGCCGACGTGCTCCTCCTCCATGCGCCCGATCCGCGCGTGCCGCTGGACACCAGCGTGCGGGCGCTCGTCCGCGCGAAGGACGAGGGCCTCGCGCGGGCGATCGGCCTCTCGAACGTCTCGCGCAAGCAGCTCGAGGCGGCGGCGGCGATCGCGCCGATCGCGGCGGTGGAGGTCGCGCTCGGAGCATACGACGACGAGGCCGCGCGAGGCGGGGTCGTCGCGTGGTGCGCGGCGCGCGGCGTCCGCCTCTTCGCGCACTCGCCGCTCGGCGGTCCGCGCCGTGCGCCGCGCCTCGCGGGAGATCCGAGGCTCCGCGCGATCGCCGACGCGCACGGCGTCGCGCCGGCGGTGATCGTGCTCGCGTATCTCCTCGCGGTGCACCCGGCGATCGCTCCGCTCGTCGGGGCGCGCCGGCCGGAGAGCGTGCTCCGCGCGGCCGCCGCCGAGGGCCTGGCCCTCGACGAGGCGGACCTCGCGTCGCTCGATGCGCGCTTCCCCGGGCTCGGCGCGCTCCGCCGTCCGCCGCCGCGGATCGCGCCGAGCACGTCCGCGTCCGAGGTCGTGGTGCTGATGGGCATCGCGGGTGCGGGCAAGTCGCGGCTCGCCGCGTCGTACGTCGCGCGCGGCTACGAGCGGCTGAACCGCGACACGCTCGGCGGGACGCTGAAGGGGATCGCGAAGAAGCTCGACGAGCGGCTCGCCTCGGGCGCGGCGCGCGTCGTGCTCGACAACACCTACGTCACGCGCGCGTCGCGCGCCGACGTCGTCCGCGTGGCGTCGTCACGCGGCGCGGTCGTCCGCTGCGTGCACGTCGAGACGTCGCTCGCCGATGCACAGGTGAACGTCGTCGCGCGCATGCTCGAGAAGCACGGCGAGCTGCTCGGGCCCGAGGCGATGCGCGCACGCGCGAAGATCGATCCGAACACGCTAGGCCCGTCCGCGCTCTTCCGGATGGCGCGCGAGCTCGAGCCGCCGGCGGACGACGAGGGCTTCGTGTCGATCGAGCGCGTCCCCTTCCTTCGCGATCCGTCGCCGTCGCACGCGCGTCCGGGCGCCGCCATCCCCTACGAGCTCGTGGCCGACGAGGGCGTCCTCGCGCTCGTCCCGCCCGATGCGCCGCTGCTCGTGTTCGGATGGCGTGCTCCACCGGAGGCGCCTCACGTGATCGCGGACGTCGCGGCCCGGACGGGGCGCGCGATCGACTTCGTCGCCTGCGACCACGGGGACGGCCCTCCGGTGTGCTGGTGCCGCCCTCCGCTGCCGGGCGCGTGGCTCTGGTTCTCGCACCGGCGGGGCGTCGCCCGGGAAGGCAGCGTCATCGTCGCGTCGAGCGCCGCGCATCGCACGATGGGCGCGGCGCTCGGGCTCACGGTCGTGGACGCGCGGTGAATCGTCTATCCTGGCGCTCCGGATGAACGCCGTCGAGCGGACCTTCGCCGCGCTCGGGATCGATGCAGGGTTCGCGTGGCGCGTGCTCGGCACGGTCGCCATCTTCGTGACGTGGTTCGTGGTGATGCGGATCGTGCGCCGGCTGCTCGCGCGCACCGTCGACGATCCGGCGTCACGCTTCTCGATCGCGCGGATGGCCTCGTACGTCGTGGGGCCGCTCGCGATCGTGCTCGTCGTGCGCCTGTGGGTGCAGGGGATCTCCGGCTTCGCGACCTACTTCGGTCTCCTCTCCGCGGGAATCGCCATCGCGCTGCAGGATCTGATCACGAACTTCGCCGGCTGGGTCTTCATCCTCGTGCGCCGGCCGTTCCGCATCGGCGACCGCATCCAGATCGGCCCGCACTCCGGCGACGTCGTCGACATCCGGCCGTTCCGCTTCATGATGCTCGAGATCGGCAACTGGGTGCACGCGGACCAGAGCACCGGGCGCCTCCTCCACGTGCCGAACGGCTGGGTCTTCAAGAACCCGGTGGCGAACTACAGCGAGGCGTTCGGTTACATCTGGAACGAGCTCGAGGTCGTCGTCACGTTCGAGAGCGACTGGAAGAAGGCGAAGAAGGCGCTCGAGACGATCGCCGCCGCGAGCGCGGAGAAGCTCGAGCCGGACGCTCGCAAGAAGATCGCGCTGGCGGCCGAGACGCTCCACATCCAGTTCACGAAGCTGACGCCTGCGGTCTGGACCACGGTCGTCGAGCGGGGCGTGAAGCTCTCGGTGCGCTACCTCTGCAATCCCCGCGAGCGCCGCAGCTCCGCGAGCGCGATCTGGGAGAAGACGCTCGAGGCGTTCGCGGCGATGCCCGACGTGCACTTCGCGTATCCGACGACGCGCTTCTTCCAGAAGCCGGCCGACGACGCCGGCGTCGCGCCCGATCCGCCGTGACGCGCTACGATGTCCGCCATGAGACGGCGCGACGTCCTTCGAGGCCTGCTCGGCGTGGCCGCCGTCGCGTGCTCGCGCGCGAAGCCCGAGGCGTCGCCGGCGCCTTCCGAGAAGAAGCGCATGCCGCTCGTCTTCCTCGCGCACGGCGCGCCGCCGCTGCTCGACGATCGGGCGTGGCTCGCCGAGCTCGGGACGTGGGCCGCGGAGATGCCGCGGCCTGCGTCGATCCTCGTGCTCTCCGCGCACTGGGACGAGCGGCCGGCGGCGATCGGCGCGGTCGAGGCGCTCCCGCTCGTCTACGACTTCTCGGGCTTCCCCGAGCGCTTCTACCGCTTCGCGTATCCGT
Source organism: Labilithrix sp. (assembly GCA_039809525.1). Lineage (GTDB taxonomy): Bacteria > Myxococcota_A > Polyangia > Polyangiales > Polyangiaceae > Labilithrix. The sequence goes on from JBDHVD010000088.1 coordinate 3,013, forward strand.
CGCCGGGCGCGCCCGCGCTCGCGGCTCGCGTGCGCGCGCTGCTCGATGCGCGGCGGATCGCGCACGTCGATCGGCCCGATCGCGGTCTCGATCACGGGACGTACTGCCCGCTCGCGGGGATGTATCCGAAGGCCGACGTCCCCGTCCTCCAGGTGTCGCTGCCCGGCCTCGATCCGAAGGCGCTCGTCGCCTTCGGCCGCGCGCTCGCGCCGCTGGCCGACGAGGGCGTGCTCGTGATCGGCAGCGGCTTCCTCACGCACAACATGCGGAGCCTCGGCCAGCCCGTCGCTTCGTGGGCCAGGGAGTTCGACGGCTGGGCGGAGCAGGCGCTCGCGAAGAACGACGTCGATGCGCTCGTCGACTTCCGCGTACGCGCGCCGGCCGCGAGCATCGCGCACCCGACGCACGAGCACTACGCGCCGGTGCTGGTCGCCGCCGGCGCGGCGGCCGAGGCGGGACGCACGCAGGTGACGTTCCCCATCACCGGCTTCTGGAACGAGACCTCCTTCACCAGGCGATCGGTCCAGTTCACGTGAGCGGCGACAAGAAGGGCGTGCCGCCGTGGGTCTGGGTGCTCGTCTCGGTGCTCGCGATGGGGCTCGTCGCGATCGGAGGGCTGGTCCTCGGCGTGGGCCTCCTCGCGCGGCGCGGCGGCGCCGGAACGGAGGGCGCGGCCGCATCGTCCGCGTCGCCGCTGCCCGTCTCGACCGACGACTTCGTGATCGTCGAGGCAGACCCGACCCAGCCGCCGGAGGACGTCTTTCGCGCGGCCGCGGTGACCGCGAGCGCGCGCGGCCTCGCGCCGTTCGTGTACGCGAGCGCGACCTGGTGCGAGCCGTGCCGGAAGCTCGACCGGAGCATGGGCGACGCGCGCATGAGGGACGCGTTCAAGGGCACGTACGTCGTGAAGCTCGACGTCGACGCGTTCGGCGACGAGGCGCTCGCGACCGTGGGGCTCCGCGCGCGCGCGGTGCCGTCGTTCCACGAGCTCGGCGCCGGCGGGATGCCGACGGGACGGAGCCTCGCCGGCGACTGGGGGCCGGACACGCCCGAGAACATGGCGCCGGCGCTCCGGCGCTTCTTCTCCGCCGCGCGGTGAGGCGCAGCGCGATCAGTGCCGCGCGCGCAGCGCGAGCCACGCGAGGATCCCGCCGGCAACGAGCAGCACGGCGAACGCGGCGATCAGCCCGACGACGAGACCGGACGGCCTGGCCGTCCCGGCAGCCTGCGCGGGGACGTTCGCCGGCGGCGGGTGCGCGACCGGCGGAGCCACTGGGAACGAGCCGCTCGGATACGACGGCACGCGCTGCGCGGGCGTCGACGCCGGCCCGGGCGAGCTCGGACGGAGCCCCGCGATCGGCGGCGCGTTCGCCATCAGCATCGTGCCGCCGAGCTTCACCGACGGACGCGACTCGCGCGGCGCCTGCGGCGGCCCGTGGCCCTCCGCGATGCGCTGCGCGGCCGCCGCGCCGCTCGGCGACGCGAAGCGCGCGAGCGAAGCGACGAGCGCCGCGAGGTCGGAGTAGCGCTCGTCGCGGTTCTTCTTCATGCAGCGATGCACCGTCTCGCACAGCGCGGGCGGCAGATCGGGCCGGAGCGACGCGAGCGGCTTCGGCTCCTCGGAGAGGATCTGCATGAACAGGATGCCGAACGACTGTCCGTCGAACGGCATCTTCCCCGAGAGCAGCTCGTAGAGCACGACCCCGAGCGACCACACGTCGGCGCGTGCGTCGGCGCCCTTCGCGCTCTTCAGCTGCTCCGGCGCCATGTAGTGGGGCGTCCCGAGCGCCGTCCCGGTCGACGTCAGCGCCGCCTGGCGCATCTGCGCGGCGACCTTCGACACGCCGAAGTCGAGCACCTTCACGCGCGTCCGCCCGTCCGGCCCTCGCGCGGCGAAGAGGTTCGCCGGCTTGAGATCACGGTGGACCATCCCGCGCGCATGCGCCTCCGCGAGCGCGTCGCATGCGTCGATGATCGCGTCGCACGCGTCGGGCACCGAGAACGTGCCGCGCTGCTCGAGCACCGTGGCGAGGTCCTGCCCCTCGAGCAGCTCCATCACCATGTAAGGGAGCCCGCCGTCGGTCGTGCCTGCGTCGTAGACGCGCACCGAGTGCTCGCTCGTGAGCTCGCGCGCCGCGCGCGCCTCGTTGACGAAGCGCGGGACCGCCTCCGGGTGCTGGACTGCCTCCGGCAAGAGCACCTTGATCGCGACCGGCCGGTTCGCCTCGTCGCGTCCGCGCAGCACCACGCCCATGCCGCCACGTCCGAGCTCGCCCTCGACGCGGAAGCGTGAAGCAATCACTTCGCCGGGCCCGGGGACGGCCGCCGCTTGCACACCCCGAGACTATCCAGATGCGCCCGGAAGGAAAGGTCAGGGTGCGGGGTCGACCTCGCGGAGCTCCCCGCGCACCCGCCGCAGGCGCTCGAGCGCCGGCGCGAACCGCTGGCGATCGCCGTGCACGCTCTGGAGCTCGAGCGGATCGGCCTCGAGGTCGTAGAGCTCGTAGCGACCTTCGCCGAAGTCGATCAGCTTGAGCCCGGGCGTGCCGTTCGTGATCAGCGCGCGGCGCGCCTCGTTGAACGGTCCGCGCGGCATGTCCAGGTAGACGTCGCGATCGTCCGGCGGCGTCGCCGGATCGCCCGTCACGTCCGGGACGAGGCTCGCGCCTCGCAGCTCTCCCGGGGCAGGGGCGGGGATGCCCAGGAGCTCCAGGATGGTGGGGACCACGTCGACGTGCGAGCGCTTCACCGGCACGCGCCGCGCGCTCGCGTCGGGCACGTGGACGACGAGCGGGACGCGCACGAGCGGCTCCCAGAGCTCGCGCCCGTGCCGGTAGAACCCGCGCTCGCCGAACGCCTCGCCGTGATCGGACGTGATCACGATGGCCGTCTCCGTGGCCCAGGGCTGCGACGCGATGTGGTCGATGAGCCGGCCGACGTGCTTGTCGGTGAACCAGACCTCCTCGTCGTAGAGCGCGCGCTCTGGAGGCGCCGCATCCGGCGCCGCGCCCACGAGGTCGGGCGCGCCCTCGTGCCGTACATACGGCAGGTGGGGATCGAGGAAGTGGAACCAGGCGAAGAACCGTCCGGTGGGCGAGGCGACGTTCTCCGGATCGCTCAAGAGGCCGATCGCGACGTCGGTCAGCTTGTCGCTCGTGACCGTCGGATCGTTGTCGTTCGCCACCGCCGGCGTCGCCGACGTGTCCCAGACGTCGAACCCCTGATCGAGCAGCGTCTTCCACTTGAAGTAGTGGTGGCACATCGCGGCGAGCGTGCGGTGTCCCGCGCTCTTCACGCGCTCGGCGACGAAGACGTTCGCCGGATAGAACGTCGTGTAGTGCTCGCCGTCGCGGAACGTCTCGCTCGCGTAGCGCCCGATGAGCAGCGGCCCGATGCTCTTCGGCGTGTACGACGCCGTCGCGTAGGCGCGCTCGAACACCGTCGATCGCTCGGCGAGGCGGTCGAGGTTCGGGCTGATCGGGCGCGGGTAGCCCATGTACCCGAGGTCCCACCGGAGCGTGTCGATGGTGATGAGCACCACGTTGTACGTCCGCGGCTCGGCCGCGATGGTCGCGGCGTCCTCCTCGATCGCCTCGCTCACCGCGGGCGCCTCCGCGTCGAGCACGCGCGCGGCCAGCGGCGCGGCGAGCACCTCGCCCGGCGGCAGCCCCGCGGCGCGCGAGAGCCGATCGCGCGCGACGATCCCCGCGGCGCCCACCACGAGCGCAACCACGGCCGCGAACAGGATGCGGGTCCTCGCCACGGCGGAAACGCTGCCGTGCGGCGCCCGTTCGCGCAAGAGGCATGAAGCCGCCGTCACGGATGAGCGAGGACAAAAGACGAATCCCCCGCCGCCCTCTCCGCCGCGACAGCGGAGAGGACGACAGGGGACTCGCGGATCTCTCGGCCGGGGGATCCGCAGGCGGCTCGCCCGGGGGGGACGGCGAGGCGCCTGCCGTTCGACGACGGCCGAGAGAGAAGCTCGTTAGAGTGACGGTTCGTCCGAGCTCAGCGCGCAATCGCGTCCGAAGGACGCGGCGCCGAAGGCGTGCGCGCGGGCCGGTGGCGAGGCAAGGGAGGGAGGCTCATTCGCCGTGAGGCGAATGAGGGAACCGTAAGGTTCCACTAGGAACAACCCATCGAGTTGCCGCAGTTCAGGCACTTGTAGCAAGCGCCGTTGCGGACCGTGATGTGACCGCAGACGTCGCAGACGGGCGCGTCGCCCATCATCGCGTCGAGCTGCGCGTCGAGCGGCGAGGCCGCGGCGTTGGGCTCGTGCGTCTCTTCACGGGCGGGCGCGCTCAGCGGCAGGCGCTGCTCGAGCGTCTCGGCCTCCGAGGAGGAGCGGACGAGCGCCTCCTTGGTGTACGCGAGCGACATCGGGATCTCGGACTCGCTCACGCGGTCCTCCTTGTTGCCGCCGCCGACGAAGCCGACGTGCTGCGTCGCCTCGGTCTCCGGCTTGACGTGCGCGAGGTCGTAGCGGTGCAGGTACTCGACCCCGAGGACGCGGAAGAGGTAGTCGACGATCGACGTCGCCATCTTCACGTACGGGTGGCCCTCGACGATGCCTTGCGGCTCGAAGCGGGTGAACGTGAACTGGTCCACGTAGGTCTGGAGCGGCACGCCGTACTGGAGGCCGATCGAGACGCTCATGGCAAAGCAGTTCATGAGCGAGCGGAAGGCGGCGCCCTCCTTGTGCATGTCGATGAAGATCTCACCGAGCGTGCCGTCCTCGTACTGGCCGGTGCGGAGGAAGATCTTGTGGCCGCCGACGCGCGCCTCCTGGGTGAAGCCGACGCGCTTCTTCGGCAGGCGGACACGCAGGCCCTTCGGGCGGCTGCCCTGCGGGACGAGGCCGAGCACGAGCTGCGTGGGATCCTGCGGCTCGCTCGTCTTCGGGATCGGCGACAGGCTGGAGACCACCGTCTCGGAGAGCTTCGTCTCGAGCTCCGCGGCCGCCGCCTTCTTCTTCTTCTCGCCGGCCTCGTCGACGCTGTCCTTCGACGAGGTCGAGAGCGGCTGCGAGGCCTTGCAGCCGTCGCGGTAGAGCGCGACCGCCTTGAGGCCGAGGCGCCAGCCCTCCTCGTAGATCTCGGCGACGTCGTCGACCGAGGCGTCGTTCGGGAGGTTGACCGTCTTCGAGATCGCGCCCGAGAGGAACGGCTGGACCGCCGCCATCATCTTCACGTGGCTCATCGGAGCCAGGAAGCGCTGGCCGATCTTCCCGCAGCGGTTCGCGCAGTCGAAGACCGGGTAGTGCGACGGCTTGAGGTAGGGCGCGCCCTCGATCGTCATGCGACCGATGATCGTGTCCTGCGCCTCCTCGACCTCGGCCTTCGTGAAGCCGAGGTGCTGGAGGAACGAGAAGCCGCGCGCCGAGCGGGTCTCCTTGGAGATGCCGAGGCGGTCGTACGTCTCCTCGCCGAGGACCCACGACGCGAACGCCTGGTCGAGCTCGAAGACGCCGGGCAGGGCGTTCTCCGCCTTCGCGAGGTCCGCGTCCGTGAGGCCGCGATCCTTGAGCGCCTTGCGGTTGACGTTCGGCGCGGCGAGCAGCGTGTTCGTGCCGGTGACGTACGCGACGATCTCCTGGATCTCCGTCGCGCTGTAGCCGAGGCGCTTGAGCGCGCCCGGCACCGACTGGTTGACGATCTTGAAGTAGCCGCCGCCGGCGAGCTTCTTGTACTTCACGAGCGCGAAGTCGGGCTCCACGCCGGTGGTGTCGCAATCCATGAGGAGCCCGATGGTGCCGGTCGGCGCGAGCACGGTGGCCTGCGCGTTGCGGTACCCGTGCTGCTCACCGAGGCGGACGGCGACGTCCCAGTCCTCGCACGCGGCCTTGTAGAGATCGGTCGGGCACTTGTCCCGGTTGATCTGGTAGGCGGCGTCGCGGTGCATGCCCATCACGCGGAGCATCGGCTCGCGGTTCTTGGCGAAGCCGTTGAACGCGCCCTTCGTCGCGGCCATCTCGGCGCTCGCGCGGTACGCGTGGCCGCACATGATCGCGGTGATGGCGGCGCTGATCGAGCGGCCCTCCTCGCTGTCGTACGGGACGCCCATCTGCATCAGCAGCGAGCCGAGGTTCGCGTAGCCGAGGCCGAGCGGGCGGTAGTCGTGGCTGTTCTTCGCGATGTCCTTCGTCGGGTAGCTCGAGAGATCGACGAGGATCTCCTGGGCCATGAAGAAGATCTTGCAAGCGTGGCGGAAGCCTTCGACGTCGAACTTCGGCTGGCCCTGCTCGTCCTCACCGAGGAACTTGGTGAGGTTGATGCTGGCGAGGTTGCACGCCGTGTCGTCGAGGAACATGTACTCGGAGCACGGGTTCGACGCGTTGATCTTCCCGCTGTTGGGGCACGTGTGCCAGCGGTTGATCGTCGAGTCGTACTGCACGCCCGGATCGGCGCAGTGCCAGGCCGCGTCCGCGATCTGACGCCAGAGGTCCTTCGCCTCGTAGGTGTCGCAGACCTCGCCGCTCGTGCGCATGATCGTCTGCCACTTGCCGCCGGCGAGCACCGCCTTCATGAACTCGTCGGTCACGCGGACCGAGTTGTTCGAGTTCTGGCCGCTGATCGTGTGGTAGGCGTCGCCGTTGAAGTCGCTCGAGTACCCGGCGGCGATGAGCGCGTGGGCCTTCTTCTCCTCGCGGACCTTCCAGTTGATGAAGTCCACGATCTCGGGGTGGTCCATGTCGAGGCAGACCATCTTCGCCGCGCGGCGCGTGGTGCCGCCCGACTTGGTCGCGCCCGCCGCGCGATCGAACACCTCGAGGAAGCTCATGAGGCCGCTCGACGTGCCGCCGCCCGAGAGCTTCTCCTGACGGCCGCGGATCGCGCTGAAGTTGCTCCCCGTGCCGCTGCCGTACTTGAAGAGGCGCGCCTCGGCCTTGACGAGATCGTAGATGCTCATCAGGTCGTCGTTCGCGCTCTGGATGAAGCACGCCGAGCACTGCGGGCGCTCGTAGGCGTTCTTCGTCTCGATCATCTGCGAGGGGACGCCCCTCGCGCTCCCCGGCATGTGGGCCTGGTGCGCAGCCCCTCTCGAGGTCGAGGGGGCGGAGCCTCCGCGTTCCAGGGAGACGGCCCAGTTGCCGCCCGAGCCGGTGATCCCGTACTGGGCCCAGAGCCCGCAGTTGAACCACACCGGCGAGTTGAACGCGCCGATCTGGTGGACCATGAGGAACGAGAGCTCGCTCTCGAACGCGTCGGCGTCGGCCTTGCTCGCGAAGTAGCCGCCGAACTTCTCGCCGGCATCACGGATGGTGTGCGCGATGCGGTAGACGACCTGGCGGACGCTCTTCTCGCCCTGCTTCGGATCGCCGAACAGACCCGCCTTGCGGAAGTACTTGGAGATGACGATGTCGGTCGCGAGCTGGCTCCAGCCCGACGGGATCTCCGCGCCTTCCATCTTGAAGACGATCGAGCCGTCCGGGTTCGTGATGACGCTCGAACGGCGCTCGTACACGAGATCGCCGATCGGCGTGATGCCCGCCTCGTTGCGCGCGGAGCGCGACCCGCTCTCGAGCGGGTCCTTCCCCGCGAAGGTGAACATCCGCGTGACGGTCACGCCGCGCGGGCCCTTCGTCCCATGGCCGTTGTGCTTCTTGTGCGCAGGCGCCGGCTTCGCCGGTCGAGCTTGAGCCTTCGTGCTCCGCGCATCCTGCTGTTTACGCACGTGCTTGTCCGCGCCCATGCCAGGTCCACCCGCGCCAAACGATGTAGCCATGATCCGCCTCCGCTGCAGGAACAACCGATGCCGGACCGGTTGCTCGTTGACCGTCGTGGCGCCGGACGGCGACGCGTTCGGGGAGCTCGAGGGGAACACCCTCGAAACGTGCCCGGCAGCCGAGCTCTGGACGAGACGATCCCGTCCAGCACCCGCCCGCGTGCGGTGCCGTTGCTCACGACGTCGAGTTCTTCATCCTCTCCGTCCGCGGTTGACGCGCGCCGGGCCCCGGAGCCGTGCTCCAGAGGACAGACGACCGTCGTCCGGGCCGGAGCCTCCGACGCATGGCGTCGAAGGTTCGCCCACCTCTACCTTTTCAGGTCCTCGCTCAATCGACGCTTCGACCCGGAAGAGTCCCCCCGGGCACGCCTACCGGCGCATGCCTTCGTTCCCTCTCGGTTCCTCCTCGTTCAGTCCGGCCGTCCGTTCAGGTACAGCACCGGTCGATCCTAACTGAACGAGTGTCCAACCTCGAGGTGCGGAAGACAAGCCCTGCCGGGGTGTTGACCTGCCTCCTGACCGCTTCCACCCGGGGGTGGGAGGGGTGAACAGAAGGCGCAGGACAGCGGTTCCCGACGGGCGAGAAGCGGTTCTAACCTCTACATCTAGTGGTGTCCAGATAAATGAACCACTCCATCTGGTACCGCTTGCACCGACTGGCACCGACATGGACCACCGTGGCCTTCCCCAGGACCTAAACGCGCGAGACGACTGATTTCCGTTCAGGTGTCGTGGACAGGTAGCCAAGAGGTCAGCCCCAGCTCGTTCAGGGGTTGTCCACAGGATGACCCACCACCCGGGGGAGAGATACCCCCAGTTCAGCCCCGTGGCGCGCCCTCGTCATTCCGCGCGGAGCGCATCGATCGGCGTGATCCGGGCGGCGCGCCACGCCGGGAGGCTGCCGAACGCGAGCCCGCTCACGAGGGCGAGGCCGACGCCGAGCGCCACCGACCAAGGGGGAATCGCGAGCTGCCAGTGGCCCATGGCGGAGCGCGCGACCTCCGCCGTCGCCCACGAGACGAGGACGCCGGCCGCGACCCCGACGAGCGCGCCGACCAGCGAGAGCGCCGTCGCCTCGAGGAGGAACTGGACGAGGATGCTCCCTGGCGTGGCCCCGATAGCGCGGCGCAGGCCGATCTCCCGCCGCCGCTCGGAGACCGTCACGAGCATCACGTTCATGATGTTGATGCCCGACGCGAGCAGCGCGAGGCCCCCCGCGCCGACGAGGAGGACCTGGATCACCGTCAGGACGAGGGTCTCGGTGCCGCCGCTCTCGTCCTTGCCGAGCGCGAAGTTCATCACGCCGAAGTGCCGCCGCAGGATGAGCCCGGTCACCGTCGCGCGCGCCGGACCCCGCGCGTAGATGCGAGTCACCTCGTGGGACGGCGCGTACAGCGCGTCGTACGTCGTCTCGGGGACGAGGACCTTGCGATCCCATGGGTACGTGGAGTCGGTGCTGCCGATCATCGGCTTCTTCGCGAGGACGCCGACCACGGAGAAGAGGTGGCCGTCGATCGCGATCCGGAGCGGCGCCCCGCGGCCCGGGAGAGGCGTGGAGCGGAGGAGCTCCTCGTGGACCTCCTGACCGACGACGCAGACGCGGCTCGCGCTCGTGCGATCGTCGGGGTCGAGCGCACGCCCCGCGGCGACGCGCAGGCGGTAGAGATCGAGCGTCGACCGGCCCGTGCTCACGATCGCGACGCGCTTCCGCCGCCCCTCGTACAGCGCGTACGTGTCGTGCGAGGCCTCGGCGGCGATCATCGCTCCGGGCGGCGCGGCCTGCGCGAGGGACGCCCCGTCGGCGCGCGAGAGCGGGCGGGTGGTCCGCCCCTGCTGCTCGGGCGGCGGCTCCTCGGGGTGCGCCTCGACGACGTCGCTGCCGGTGGCCTCGTGGTTCGCGTGGAGCAGATAGCTCTTGCCGCCGTGGATCAGGCTCGCGAGGAGCACGATCGATCCCGTCCCGATCACGATGCCGAGCAGCGTGAGCGCCGCGCGCATCCGATGCGCGAACGCGCCGCCGAGCGACCGCAGCCGATCGAGCGTGCTCATCGTCGCATCGCCTCGATCGGATCGAGCCGGGAAGCTCTCCTCGCCGGCACCCACCCGAAGCCGATCCCGATCGCCATCGTCACGACGAGCGCGGTCGCCGCGGCCGACGGCGCGAGTGACGTCTGCCAGTGCGGGAGCGCGCGCGTGATCAGCCCCGACGAGAGCGCGGCGACGCCGAGCCCCGCCACCACGCCCGTCGCTCCGCCGAGCGACGAGAGGAGGACCGCCTCGGTCAGGAACTGGACGCCGATGGACCGCGGGCGCGCGCCGAGCGCCTTGCGGATGCCGATCTCCCTCACGCGCTCGGACACGGCGACGAGCATCATGTTCATCACGCCCACGCCCCCGACGAGGAGCGCGATGCCGGAGAGCACCGCCACCACGAGCTCGAGCCCCGCGAAGATGGCGCGGAACTTCGTCATGACGGAGGAGAGATCGAACAGCGTGAAGTCGTCGACGCCGGGATGTCGCCGCTCGAGGCGCGCGTTCACGAGACGCTTGACGATGTCGTTCGAGGACGGCGCGTCCGTCTTCACGAACACCGCAGCGCGAGCGACGACCTCCGGATCGAGATCGCCCATCGCCTCACCGGGGGCGACGACGAGATCGGTCCAGTCGAATCCGAAGCTGGTGCCGAACCGAGCGTTGTCGGCGAACACGCCGACGACGCGGCAGCGGAACGATCCGATGGAGAGGAACCCGCCGAGGGCGTCGGTCGGCTTCGGACCGATCCGCTCGGCGAGCTCGTGCCCCACCACGCAGAGCGCGGCGCGGCCGCGGTTCTCGTCCTCGGTGAACGCGCGCCCGCGGGCCACCTTCATGTGGAACACGTCGAAGAAGCCTGCGTCGGCCGCCACGACGCTCGTCGTCGCCCGGAGCCCCGACTCGGCGAGCACCTCCTTCTTCCCGAGGCGGCTGAAGAGCGTGAGGCTCGAGACGTGCGGGATGCCCGCGAACGTCCGGTCGCGGTCGGCGATCGTGAGACCGCGCGCGTACGCGCTCTGCTTGTCTTCGCCCCGCTCGGGCCGCTTCTGGCCGACGAGCAGGATGCGGGCTCCGCCGAGCTCCTCGATCCCGCGCGCGATCGTCTCGAGGCCGCTCTCGGCCAGGGACGACATGACGACGATGGCGAACGCCCCGATGGTGATCGAGAGGACCGTCAGCGCCGAGCGCGCGCGATTCGCAGCCAGGGCGCGCAGCGCCATGCGGAGGACTTCGACGGGCGCCATCAGAGCTTCGTCTCGTTCTCGGCGGCGGACGGCGGGCGGAGCATCACGCGCGTACCCTCCTCGACGCCGCCGACCTCGACCTCGCGATCGTTGCGGAGGCCGAGCGTGACCTCCGTCCTCTCGGTCTCGTGGCGCCCCTCGTCCTTCTCCACGATGCGCATCACGTACGTGCGGCCGGACTCCTTCACCACGGCCTCGAGCGGCACACAGAGCACGCCGTCCCTGGCGTCCAGGTGGACCCGCACGTCTGCGGTCATGCCGGGCTTCACGAGCCCGTCGGGGCTCTCGAGCTGCGCCTCGATGGGGAAGACCTCCTGATCCTTGCCGGGGAGCCTCACCGAAGCCGGCGCGACCTTCGTCACGACGGCGCGATAGGTCCGGCCGGGGAGAGCGTCGAGCGTGAGCGTCGCCTTGCGGCCGACGGCGATCTTCGCGACGTCGATCTGGTTCAGGTTCACCTTGACGAGGAGCGCGCTCAGGTCGGCGATCGTCAGGAGCGCCTTGCCGTCGAACGTCGACTGCACGCCCGGGACGACGGCCTCGCCCGGCTCGATCCCGCGCGCGATGACGGTGCCGTCGATCGGCGACACGAGCTTCGTGTACCGCAGCCGATCCTGCGCGACGCCGCGCGCGGCCTCGGCGACGCGCAAGGCGGCGGTCGTCGTCCGCTCCTCGTTCGCCGTCTGATCGACCTCGAACAGCGGCGCGATGCCCTGCGCGACGCCACGTTCGGCGCGGCCGTGCTTCAGCTTCGCGAAGTCGAGCGCGGCCCTCGCGCGCGCGAGCTCGGCATCGGCCCTCGCGAGCTCGCGCTGGTAGTCGGTCGGATCGAGGACGAGCAGGACGTCACCCTTCCTCACCGTCGCGCCTTCCCGGACGAGGACGGCGCTCACCTGGCCGGGGACCTTCGACTTGAGATCGACCTTCTCGCGCGGCTGGATGCGGCCCGTCTCGAGGATCTCGACCTCGAGGGTCTTCCTCGTGACCGACACGATCAACGCCGGATCGATCGGCGCCGGCTTCGCGCGCCCGCGTGCCGCGACGAAGAGACCGAGACCGAGGAGGGACACGACGGCGAGCGCCCATGGCCAGCGGCGGCGGCGCTTCGCCGGGCGCCGCCTCGGCTCGCCGGTCGTCGTGCTCACCGGGCCGATGCTCGAGACCCCGGCGTTGCTCATGCGGCCCTCGAGTCGGAGACGATGCTCCCGTCGGCGAACGTGACGACGCGGGCCGCGTGACGGGCGATCGCCGCGTCGTGGGTGACGAGGACCACCGTGATGCCCTGCTCGTGCAGGCGGCAGAAGAGGTCCATGACCTGACGCGTGGTCGCGGAGTCGAGCGCCCCGGTCGGCTCGTCGGCGAGGAGGAGGAGCGGGTCGTTGACGATGGCGCGCGCGATCGCGACGCGCTGCTGCTGACCGCCCGAGAGCTGCGTCGGCAGGTGGTCCTCGCGTTCGTCGAGCCCGACGCGTGCAAGCGCCGCGCGGGCCCGTTCGCGGCGCTCGCGACGCGACACGCCGGCATAGACCAGCGGAAGCTCCACGTTGGCGAGCGCGGTGAGCCGCGGCAAGAGATGGAACGACTGGAAGACGAAGCCGATCTTCCGGTTCCGGAGATCCGCGAGCTCCACCTCGTCGAGGTCCTCCACCGGCTCGTCGTCCAGGAAGTAGCGGCCGCTCGTCGGCCGATCGAGCGTCCCGATCACGTTGAGCGTCGTCGACTTCCCCGATCCGCTCGCGCCCATGATGGCGACCATCTCGCCGCACGACAGATCGAGGGACACGCCGCGGAGGGCGCGGACCTCGACCTCGCCCATGCGATAGGTCTTCTCGACGGAGGAGAGGCGGACGACGGAGGGCATGCGGACGTGTCGTCCGAGCTCCGCCGGAAATTTCAGCCGCGCTCCGAATTCTTCCGTCGCCCTGGGGCACCCCCGGCGTGCGGGTCAGCGAGGCTTGTCGAGCCGCTGGGTCGGGGGCGGAGGGACCGACTCGGTCGACGAGGGGACGGCGAGCTGCTCGAGGCGCGCGCGCAGCTCGGGCGTGAGCTGCATCGTCTCCGTCTGCTCGTCTTCCTCTGCGACGGCGCGGTGGTTCGTCTTCGTCTGATCGGCGTCGAGATCGCCGTCGTCGTCGACGGCGCCGAGCATCGGGAGCGCGGGGGACGCGAGCGACGGCGGCGCAGCGGACGGCTCCGGCGGCGGCGACGTCGCATGCGCGGCGGACCCGATCGAGCGGCGCGTGCCCTCGAACACGCGCCGGAGCTCGTCCTGCATGTCCCTCGCGGAGGCCGCACGCGCCCGCGGATCGTCCGACAGCCCGCGGCGCACGAAGGCATCGAGCTCGAGGGGCACGTCCTCGCGCAGGTCGGTCACCGGCGGCGGGGTGGCCTGCGCGATCTCCCGCATCAGCGCGCCGTACGAGGTCGCGGTGAAGGGGCGCCGGCCGGTGAGCGCCTCGTAGAAGATCACGCTCGCGACGAAGAGATCGCTCGCCGGCTCGACGCCGTGCTCGCTGCGCGTCCGCTCGGGCGACACGTAGTGGCAGTGGTCGAGGCGGGACGATTCGGCCGGCGCGTCCCACTCCTCCTGGAAGCGCTCGAGCGGCGCGAGGCGCGCGAGACCGAAGTCGAGGATCTTCGCGAGCGGCCGGCACCCGCGGCGATGCACGAGGAAGACGTTCTCCGGGTGGAGCTCGCGCAGCAGCAGCGCGCGCGCGTGGATCGCGTCGATCGCCGAGAGGAGCTGCATCATCACGTCGACCGCGGCGGCGAGCGACAAGCGCTCGCGCGCCATCCGCTTCGCGAGCGTCTCGCCCTCGAGGTACTCGGTCACGAAGAACGGCGAGCCGTCGGGGAGCGTGCCGATGTCGAAGACCTCGGCGAGGCACGGATGGACGACCGACCACGCGGCCCGCGCATCGCCGTGGAAGACGCGATGGAGGGCCTCGGAGTCCGCGAACCGCGGGCGCAGCACCTTCATCGCGGCGCGGCGGCCGAAGTGGATGTGCTCGACGCCGAAGACCGTCCCCGTCGTGCCGCGGCCGAGGACGGTCGCGACGTGGTAGCGGTCCGCCACGACGCTGCCGACGAGCAGGTCGTCTCCGACCTCGTTGAACCGCCGCCCCATCCCGCGGCGATCGTACCATCAGCGCGGCAGCTCGATCTTCGGCTTGTGCGGGTGCCGCTTGTAGAGGAGGAGGGTGCGCCCCAGGGTCTGCGCGAGGGTCGCGCCGGCCCGGGAAGCGAGCTCCGTGCCGGCGTCCTTGCGCTCGACCGGCGCGTCGGCCGATATCCGGACCTTCACCAGCTCGTGCGCGAGGAGCTGCGCCTTCGTCTGCGCGACGACCGCGTCGGTGATGCCCTCCTTGCCGACCTGGACGACCGGATCGAGATGATGCCCGAGCGCGCGGAGGTGCCGGATCACCTTCCCCGGCAGCGGCCGCGTCGGATCGTACGCCCGGACCTTCGCCTTGTCCGGCTTGCTGCGCTCGTCGCCGGTGCGCTTCGTGATGCGTCCCTTCGGTCCGGGGGATCGCTTCGGCCGCTTCTTCCGCGGCGGTGCCTGTCGCTCTTCGTTCGTCATCGGGACTCTCGTTTCTTGAACTCGCGCTCGGGGTCGACGACCGTGACCTCGCCGATCTTCGCCAGATCGGCGGCGATCGCGTCGGCGTCGCCCGCGACCACCACGAGCGCCTTCTGCGCGTCGTACATCTTCTTCGCCGCGGCCGCAGCCTGCGTCGCGTCGGTGGCCCGGACGTCCTTGCGGTAGGCGTCCCAGTACCCGTCCGGCAGGCCGAAGCTCTCCTGGGCCACCACGAGATCGGCGATCGAGCCGATGGTCTCCATGCGGATGGCGAAGATGTCGCTCAGATAGCGTCGGGCGATCTCCGTCTCCTCCTGCGTCGGCGGAGCGCTCTTCATCTTCTCGACGTTCTCGAGCAGGCCCTCCACCGCGCTCCTGGTCTTCTCCGTCTGCGTGCCGGCGTAGAGGAGGAGCGGCTGCTCGCCGTGCGCGAGCTCGAGGATCTGCGCGCTCGTCCGGTACGCGAGCGATCGCTGCTCGCGGACGTCGGAGAAGAGCCGGCTCGCGACGCCGCCGCCGAGGATCTGGTTCGCGACGCGCACGTGCGCCCAGCCCTCGGTCTTGCGCGCGGGCGCGACCATCGCGACGAAGACGTCGGACTGCACGCTCTTCTTCCGGTGCGCGATGATCACCCGCGGCTTGCCCGGCTCGCGGAGCGGCGGGACGTCGACCTTCGGCGGCTCGCCCCCGGTCCAGCCGCCGAACGCCTTCTCCGCCGCCGCCTTCGCCGCCGCCTCGTCGAGGTCTCCCGCGAGGACGAGCGTCGAGGCCTTCGGCACGTAGAAGCGACGGTGGAAGTCGCGGATCGCGGCGCCGTCGACCTTCGCGATCTGCGACGGGAGCAGGCCGTAGCTCCCGTACGGGTGCTTGTCCCCGAAGAGCTCGTGGAACACGAGCCACGTGCCGGTCCACGACCCGCTCGAGCGCGCGACGTCCTCGGCCTCGTCGGTCGCGCGCGCCTTGAGCTTCCGCAGCTCGCCCTCGTCGAAGCGCGGCTCGCGCACGACCTGCGAGAGGAGCGAGAGCGCCTCCGGGAGCACGTCCTTCGTCACCCCCATCGCCAGGACCGTGCCGTCGAAGTCCGAGCGCACCGAGAGATCGGCGCCCAGCGTCTCGACCCGGCGGAGCAGCTCCGCGCTCGTGAGCGCGCGCGTCCCGCCGTCCTTGAGCATCTCCGCGGTCAGCTCGGCGACGCCCGGCGCCGGCCCGAAGCCGGAGCCGGCATGGACGAGCAGGCGGATCTGCACGATCGGCAGCGCGCGCGAGGTCACGACGTCGACGCCCATGCCGTTCGCGAGCTTCGTGCGCGCGACGGGAGGGAACGGCGACTCCTTCGCGACGCCCGACGGGGGCGGCGACTCGCGCCTCGGAGCGCCGGAGTCGCCCTTCGCCTTGCGCGCGCCGTCGGACACCGGGATGTCGACCTTGCCCGGACCGTAGGTGGCTCCGCCCTGACCGCCGCACGCGGCGGCGACCAGCGACGAGGACACCAGGAAGAAGAGGAGGGACGCGCGCTTCATTTCTTCTCTCCTCCGCTCTTGTCGCCCGTCGCGCCGGGCTTGACCTCGACGACGCTTCGCCGGGCGGGCACGAGGTACTTCGCGGTGACGCGCTTGATGTCGTCCTTGGTGACCGCGAGGAACTTGTCGAGCTCCGCGTTCAGCAGCGCGGCGTCGCCGCGATACAGCTCGAATTCGGCGAGCCGCTGCGCGCGTGCGAAGTTCGACTGGAGGCCGAAGAGGAACGACGCGCGCATGCGGTTCTTGAGCTTCTTCATGTCGTCGTCGCTCGGCCCGAGGCGCGCGACGTCGCCGATCTGCGTCTCGAGCAGCTTCATCGCATCGGCCACCTTCGCGCCGCTCGAGAGGCGCAGCACCACCTCGAGGTAGTCGGGCCCGCGGTGCCGGTTGACCTGCGCCTCGGCCTCCACCGCGAGGCTCCGCTCGCGGACGAGCGCGCGATGGAGCCGCGAGCTCTCTCCGTCGCCGAGGAGCATCGCCGCGAGCGTCAGCGCGTAGTGATCCGGCTCGCCGGAGGCGGGGATCGCCCACCCGGCGAAGATCGCCGGCAGGCGCGCATGCGCGTCCTCGATCACCGCGTAGCGCGGCTGGGTCTGCTCGGGCAGGGGAGGGAGCACGAGCTTCGGCACGCTCGCCGGACGCGCGTCGGCGAACCAGCGGCGGACGAGCGCGAGCGCCTCGGCCTCGTCGAAGTCGCCGGCGATCGAGAGGACCGCGTTGTTCGGCGCGTAGTACGCGTCGTGGAACGCGCGCACCCAGTCGAGCTGCGCGGCGTCGAGGTCGCGCATCGTGCCGATCGCGCTGTGCTCGTACGGCCAGTAGCCCTGGTAGACGAGCTCCTGGAGGCGGATCGCGGCGGGCACGTACGCCGCGTTCTCCACGCGCATGCGGTACTCCTCCTTCACCACCGCGCGCTGGTTCTCGAAGTTCTTCTGCGAGACGTCGAGCGACTTCATGCGGTCGGCCTCGAGCCAGAGGGCGAGGGCGAGCTCGCTCGACGGCAGCATCTCGAAGTAGTTCGTGCGGTCCTCGCTGGTCGTGCCGTTGAGCACGCCTCCGTGCGCGGTCACGAGCTTGAAGTGCTCGCCCCGCGGGACGTTCGCCGAGCCCTGGAACATCATGTGCTCGAACAGGTGCGCGAACCCCGAGCGCCCGCGCTCCTCGTTGCGGCCGCCGACGTCGTAGACCACGTCGACGGCGACGGTGGGCGACGTGTGATCGACGAGCATCACGACGCGGAGCCCGTTGTCGAGCTTCGTGCGCTTCACGTCGAGCTTCAGCGTCGCCGGCGGCGCCGCGGGCGCCGGGGCCGGAGCGGGCGCAGCGTGCGCGGCGCCATGCGACGCCACGAGCGCGAGCGCGAGCGCGGCGGCGATCAGGGGTCGGCGGTGCATGCGGCCCTTCCTACCACGCCCTTCCCGGCGAGGACGGCCGATGCGGCGATCCGCGGCCTTGTCGGCCGCCGGCGGGCATGGACAGATGCGTGGCGAACGAAGCAGGAGGTCCTCATGACGATCAGCAACGCCACCGCGACCTGGAACGGAGATCTGAAGACCGGAAAGGGCACGATGAAGCCCGGTCACGCCAGCGACGTGCCCTTCACCATGGGCACGCGCTTCGAGGGCGCCCCTGGATCGAACCCCGAGGAGATGATCGGCGCGGCGCTCGCGGGCTGCTTCTCCATGGCGCTCTCGCTCGGCCTCGAGAAGGCGGGGATGAAGCCGGAGAGCATCCAGACGAGCGCGAAGGTGCACCTCGAGAAGGCGGCCGACGGTTTCGCCATCCCGCGCATCGAGCTCCGCACCGAGGTGAAGGCGAGCGGCGGCGACGCCGAGAAGTTCCGCCAGGTCGCCGAGGAGACGAAGAAGGGCTGCCCGGTGAGCAAGGTGCTCCGCGCGGAGATCGCGCTCGACGCGAAGCTCGTCTGATCAGCCCGCCGACAGCCGGCGGTGCAGCGAGACGTCGAGCTGGCTCCGCACGAGGCGCATGATGCTCTCGCACTCGTCGCTCGAGATGCGCGCGCGGAGCATGAAGGTACGACGCGTGCGCGAGAGCAGCTTCTCGCGCGCGCTCGCGACCCAGCGCGCGGCCGTCGCGCGATGGACCTCGTAGAGCGCTCCGAGCTCGTCGATCCCGAGGCCGTCGACGATCTGCTGCTTGAGGAGCGTCCGCTCCTTCGGGTGCAGCGACTCGAGCGCCTCCTGGAAGGCGGCGCGGAACGCGGCGCGGTACGCCGCCTTCATGTACGCGAGCTCGGGATCGTCCGCCGACGAGCGCGCCTCGAGGATCGCGTCGTCCGACGCGGGCGTCTCGCGGCCGTCCTTGCGCAGCAGCTTGAGCGCGGCCCGCATCGCGGTCACGCGGAGCCACGCGCGGAGATCGCCGGTCCCGCGGTACTCGCCGATGCGCGGCGGGGTCTCCGGCTCGCCGACGAAGAGGAGCTTGCGGAGGCCCTGCTTCACCTCGCCGATCCGGTCGGCCGGCAGCCCCATCTTGCCGAGGGCGGCGTCGATGTCCGGGAAGTAGCGCGAATCGACCGCGGCGATCGCCTTCACGTCGCCGCCGGCGCAGGCGCAGGCCGCGTAGAGGTCCTCCACCTTCGCGCGCTCGAGGTCCGCCTCCTCGACGCGGCCGTCGAGGAACGACGCGAACGCGTCGCGACCCACGCGGAAGTCCGACCAGGCGGCCTCGGCGCGGGCGAGGGCGGCGTCGAATTGCGGCGAAAGGGGTCGCGCGAGGCCCACCCGCCCACTATACCGAACCCTCGCGCGGTCTTCATGGAGTGCCTGGACGAAGAGACGATCCTCGCGTTCGTGCAGGGCGATCTGCCCGCCGAGCGGCGCTCGCGGGCGCAGGACCACATCGCGACGTGCGACGAGTGCCGGGTCCTCGTCTCCGCGGTCGCCCGCTCGTCGTTCGTCGATCTCGACGTCGCGAAGCCCGTCGAGGACGAGGCCAAGCGCCTCGCGATCACCGCGACCGAGCTCGCCGACAGCGGCAAGGGCGGCCCGGCGCTCGCGCCGGTGAAGCCGGGCGACGTGCTCGCCGGCAAGTACGTGGTCGACGGGATCCTCGGCGCCGGCGGGATGGGCGTCGTCGTGTCGGCGCGGCAGACGCAGCTCGATCGCCGCGTCGCGGTGAAGTTCCTGCTCCCCGCCGCGTGCGAGGTGCCGGGCGCGGTCGCGCGCTTCCTCCGCGAGGGCAAGGCCGCCGCGCGGATCACGAGCGAGCACGTCGCGCGCGTCATCGACACCGGCATGCTCGACGGCGGCGCGCCGTACCTCGTGATGGAGCACCTCGAGGGCGCCGACCTCGCCGCGAAGACGACCGAGCTCGGGAGGCTGCCGTGGCCGGACGCGGTCGAGTACGTGCTCCAGGCCTGCGAGGCGATCGTCGAGGCGCACGCGCTCGGCATCGTGCACCGCGATCTCAAGCCGGCGAACCTGTTCCTCACCAAGCGCGCCGACGGCTCCCCGCTCGTGAAGGTGCTCGACTTCGGCATCTCGAAGATCGAGGGCGGCTCGCGCAGGGACCTCACGACCGCGTCGATGCTGATGGGATCGCCGCGGTACATGTCGCCCGAGCAGATGCTGAGCGCGAAGGACGTCGATGCGCGCACCGACGTCTGGGCGCTCGGCGTCATCCTCTACGAGCTCGTCACGGGCAAGCCGGTCTGGGAGGCGGACACCGTCCACGGCCTCTCCGCGCTCATCGCGACGGCGCCGGCGCCCGCGCTGCGCGCCGCGGCGCCCGGTGCGCCGGTCGAGCTCGATCTCGCGGTCGCGCGCTGCCTGACGAAGAGCCGCGACGAGCGTCTCGCGAGCGTGGCCGACCTCGCGCTCGCGCTCGCGCCGATCGCGCCCGCGCGCGCGAAGGCCTCGATCGAACGCGTCCTCGCGGTCGCCGGTCGCGAGCGGATCGCCGAGGCGGCGGCCGCGCCGGCGGCGCGCGCGTCGAAGGCGCCGGCGGCCGCGATCGTCGCGGCGCTCGGCGCGCTC